>NZ_FZMR01000046.1 GCF_900198405.1 Helicobacter cetorum | reverse complement strand
TTTTAATTCTTTTTAAAAATATGTTATAATATCAAAAGTCTATCTGTAATTAGTGTTAATATTTAGAAATTGCAACTATAAACGCTCCTAAAAACTTAATAAGTATATTTAATTATATTCAAATAAAATATTTTAAAATACTTTATTATTAAGAAAATAGGTAAAAGATTTTATTTATAATATTTTTTATAGTTTTAAATATAAATATTTTTATTATTAATGTTATTTACAAATAGAGTTAATATAAATTAAAGGAGTTGTGCGTGTTTTTTTCTAAGAAAAGATATTTTTATTGGCTGGTCTTAGGAGTATTTTTTAGTGGCTGTTCTATTAATTATGGTTTTTATGCCAAGCTAGATGATACTAAACAAAGGGATTTAAAGACTAATACTATGGGACAATCTTGTGTTCATAATATTTTAGGGATTATTCCTATTGGAAGTTTGTCTAATAGGGTAGCCAAAGCAACTAATAAAGCTATTGAAAAGGCGAATAAAAAGGGTATTCAAGGCAGTATTTTAACTAATGCTGTTGTGTATAACTATAACAAACATTGGTTTCTTGGCATTGTTAATACAAATTGCACAGTTGTAGAAGGCAATCTTAGGTTTTAGTTTTTTAGAAAAATGTATAAGGAGAATTAATGTTAAATAAATCTGTTTTTAGGGGTGGTGGTGGTAATTAAGCGCTTTTTTAGCTTGGCGTTACTCACTCCTTGTTTAGTCAAAGCCTTAGAATTTGGCGGTATGGGAAATGTGTCTATGGGATTAGGGGGAGCTGGCGTGGCTTTAGAAAATTCTCAATGGGCGTTGTATTATAATCCGGCGTTGTTAGATATGGACGAAAAGTCTAAATTTGGCTATAGCTTTAACGCACAAGTGGCACAAAAAAATGTTTTGTCGCTTGCAAATCTTGCTAACAATCTCTCAAATAACGGAGGGATTAGTAACTTGGAAAATGATATAGGTAATCTAAAAACCTCTAATAACCAAACTATTTCACAAGCTTTGCAAAACGCTAATTCAAGCATTACTATCAATGCTAATGAAAACTCTCAAGCTAATAATGTGGTGCAAATTGCTAACACAGCTGATAATTTTATTAAAAATAATGCGCTTATGCTAAGTTCGCAAAATGGTTTTGTCTTCCAATATAATTATAGAGGGCGTAAGAAAGAGTTTGTAGGGTCGTTTGGAATAGGGCTATTTGGAAGTGCCTTTGGAGGTGCGAGCGCTAAAACTGATAACGAGCATAACAAACTTATTGTTGATGACAACAACACCTATTATCAAGCTGAAATTAGCTCGCATTCTATCAGTCTTTCACAGACTTCTCAAGCCAATTATAACGCACACTCCATGCTTTCTCCTAGCGCTAATCTGCAAGGGGCTGCGCGTGCCTTAGCTTTAGTGGAAGTGCCACTAGGCTATGGACATGCTTTTAACACTAAAATAGGGCGTTTTGGCGTGGGAATTACTTTTAAATACATTTGGAGTTTAAGCTATGGTATAGGATTAAAAGGCAATGCTAATGCGATGTTAAATGAAGTAGGCTCTATGAATGTTTTTAATAATTTTAGTTTTAATAGTATTCCTCAAACTTCACATTTTGGGTTAGATTTAGGTGGGGCATATTCTATCAAAGGCTTTAGTTTAGGGCTTGTAGGAAAATACCTCAACGCTCCTAAATTTAGCTTAGGGGCTAATAATGGATTTTTACGCATTGACCCCCAAGTGCGTTTAGGCTTAGCTTATCATTATAAATTTTTAACTCTAGCATGGGATATTGATTTAACACAAAATAATTCTATTGTGCCTTTTAAAAAGAGTCAAATGACTGGTGGAGGCATTATGCTAGATTTTAAATACATTGATTTTAGGTTTGGGGCTATGGGAAATATAGCAAGAGATAATTTAGATTATGGCGTGATTTTAACCGGTGGCATTGGCTTTTATAAAGTGTTTGATATATCTATTCAATCTAATTTAAAAACACAAAATTTTAGTAATTATCATATCCCAGAATATGTAGCGTTGCGTATTGGTGGGGGCTATACTTGGTAAATTTTAAGGGATTTCAAAGAATATCAAAGATTAAAAGGGATAATCTCTTATAGTCTTAAAATATCTAACGCTCTTAAAGCATGTCAAAAGCGATAAACATAATTC
>NZ_FZMR01000006.1 GCF_900198405.1 Helicobacter cetorum | reverse complement strand
GTATACTCCTCTCTTATCAGCCTAAAAAAGTCAGCTGACACCACTAACGCTCTTTTTAATATCACTTCATTAGGGGTTAAGACAAACCGAGACGATTGGGTTTATAATTTTTCATTAAAGACCTTGCAAAACACCATAGAAACAAGCCTAGAAACTTATCGTAACGATTTATCGCATTTTGATTATAAAAAGTTTCAATCTAAAATCCCTAGTAACACTAAAAAAGCGGATTATTATAGATTCTTAGATAATGAAATTACTACTGATGATACGCTTTCATGGATAAGAAGTTTAAAAAATTATTTTTTAAGGCTAGAAACATTAGAAAATTATGATGAAAAGCATGTGCGAGTGGCAACTTACCGCCCCTTTGTTAAAACCCACTTATATTTTAAAAGTGAATGGGTAGAGGCACAGAGAGAGTTTAGGAAATTATGCCCTACACAAGAAAGCAAAAATATTTTTATATGTGCTGTAAAAAATTATTTTAGTATTTTTATTTTAGATAATATTGCAGATACTAATCTTATGGGAATTTCAGGTGGTATTACCGCCTACCCCCTTTATACTTATGAAAACAACACGCAAGAATACGCTATTAGCACAGACTATCTCAATAAGTTTAGAGAGCATTACAAAGATAACGCCATCAGTTATGAAGATATTTTTTACTACACTTATGGCATTTTACACCATAAAGGTTTTAAAGAAACCTATAAAATCTATTTGCAAAAAGAAGACCCTAAAATCCCTTTAAGCAAAGATTTTAAAAAGATTAGTGAGTTAGGTAAAGAATTAGCCAACTTACACCTAAACTATGAAACAAACCCCTTAAAACATGAGAGTTTTGAAATTTTAGGCGATAGAAATGACCCTAAAACTTACGAAGTAGAAAAAATGAAAATCAAAGACAAAACCACTAAAGAGAGTATTATCTATAATTCTCACATCACTATCACTAATATTCCTAGCATAGCTTATGATTATAAGCTATGCGGTAATAGCGTAGTGGAAAGCTACATGAAAAACATGAGCGTTAAAATCTCTAAAAAAGCCAAAAATAAAGAAGGCGATTTTATCATAGATAATCCTAATGACTTTAAAGGGGGCAAATACATTTTTGAAACTTTTTTAAGAGTGATAGACTTAAGCATTAAAAGCGTGGAGTTAATAGAAAAAATCAGTCATCTGAGCTATGAGTAAAATTTTAGCTCAAAAAATTATTGTTTATGATTGTGATAAAGCACACAATAATCAATAGCCAACATTAAGTTCTTAGTGTGCTTTATGCTATACTTCCTAAGATTAAACTTAAGGTATTAAATTAAAAAATGAAAGCCTCTTTTAAAAAAATGTTAGTATTCAAGCCTTTTAGAGTGAAATTTTTATGCGTTTTATTGTTTCTAAACACAATTTTAAGCACAACTTCTGCTGAGAATGCCACAGAAAAGTTACCCTCAAATCATTCTAGCCACTTTTCAAACTTAGTAGGCGAACGGCTTGTTTGGGGGAATAAACTCACGCTTTTAGGGTTTTTAGAGCGAAATAAAATACCACAGAAGTTATATTATAATTTAAGTTCTCAAGACAAGGAGTTAAGCGCAGATATTCAAAGCAGTGCTACTTACTACACTTTAAGAGATGCAAATAATACGCTTATTCAAGCTCTCATTCCTATTAGCCAAGATTTGCAAATCCATTTGTATAAAAAAGGTGAGCAGTATTTTTTAGATTTTATTCCTATTGTTTATACTCGTAAGGAAAAAACCCTCATTCTTTCATTGCAAAATTCGCCTTACCAGGATATTGTCAAAGCGACTAATGACCCTCTTTTAGCTCATCAGCTTATCAATGTGTATAAAAAAAGCGTGCCTTTTAAACGCCTAGCAAGAAAAGATAAAATCGCTATTGTATATACAAGGGATTATCGTGTAGGGCAAACTTTTGGATACCCTTATATTAAAATGGCAATGGTTAGCACTCGTTATCATCAATATTATATTTTTTCGCATTCA
This sequence comes from Helicobacter cetorum, assembly GCF_900198405.1. GTDB lineage: Bacteria > Campylobacterota > Campylobacteria > Campylobacterales > Helicobacteraceae > Helicobacter > Helicobacter cetorum_C. Next base: position 175,191 of record NZ_FZMR01000006.1, on the reverse strand, counting down.
AATGGTCGTTATTATGACTCAAAGGCTGAAGAAGTCGCCGGCTTTTTATTAGAAACCCCAGTAAAATATACCCGCATTTCTTCGCCCTTTTCTTATGGGAGATTCCATCCTATTTTGAAAGTCAAACGACCGCATTATGGTGTGGATTATGCGGCTAAAAGAGGCACTTTGGTGCGTTCAGCCTCTGAGGGGCGTATAGGGTTTATTGGCGATAGAGGAGGGTATGGCAAAATGATAGAAATCAATTATAGAGGCGAATTGCGTTTAGTGTATGCTCATATGAGCTCTTTTGCTAAAGGATTAAAAAAAGGCATGGTAGTAAGAAAGGGGCAAGTGATTGGTAGGGTAGGTAGCACAGGCTTAAGCACTGGACCGCATTTGCACTTTGGAGTGTATAAAAACTCTCAGCCCATAAACCCTTTAGGGCATATCCGCACTGCTAAAAGCAAGTTGCATGGCAAACAAAAAGAAATTTTTTTAGAAAAAGCTAAAAATGCTAAACAAACCCTAGAAAAAGTGTTAGAAAGCCATTCATTTGATAATGAACACTCGTATTATCTTTTAGAGGGTTTTTAATGGAATATTTTAAAAATTTTAGCACTCAAACTTCTTCTATAGACACTTCCAATTTATGCCTAGAGCCTTGCAATAACTCTTTATATATCCAGCAAAAACGCATGCGTTATTATGAGCAAGGCATAGAAAAAACTTGGGATATTATCAATTCTTTAGACAGCGTGGCTATCTTGCTTTATGATAAGACTTTGGATTGCTTTTTGATTGTCAAGCAGTTTCGTCCAGCCATTTATGCGCGTAATTTTAACCCTACTAATTATCAAGCATTAGACGGCTACACTTATGAATTGTGTGCAGGGCTTGTGGATAAACCCAATAAAAGCTTAGAAGAAATTGCAGTTGAAGAAGTGCTAGAAGAATGCGGTTACAAAATTGAGCCTAAAAATTTAGAAAACATTGGTGCGTTTTATAGCGCGACAGGATTGAGTGGGAGCTTACAAAAAATCTATTATGCTGAAATTTGTGCGGATTTAAAAGTTTCACAAGGTGGGGGGATTGATATGGAAAATATTGAAGTGCTGTTTTTAAAAAGAGCAAAAGCCCTTGATTTTATTATGGATTTTCAATACGCTAAAACCACCGGATTGAGCTATGCCATTTTATGGCATTTAAAAAAGTATAATATCTAAAAAGGAATTTTATGATAGTGCGTTTAGTGGCAATGATTTTATTGGTTTTTGCAAATCTTTACTCTTCTTCATGGCAAGAGCCATTGAAAGTTAGCATTGATTTTGTAGATTTACCCAAAAAGATTTTACGCTTTCCTGCGTATGATTTGAAAGTAGGAGAATTTGGCTTTGTAGTAACTAAGCTAACGGATTATGAAATCATTACTTCAGAAGTAGTGGTTATTGCCGTTGAAAATGGAGTGGCTACAGCACGCTTTAAAGCTTTTGATTCTATGAAACAACGCCATTTGCCAACCCCAAGAATGGCTCCTAAAAAGGGTAATTTAATTTATTTTAGGCAATTCAATAATCAAGCGTTTTTGATCGCTCCTAATGATGAACTTTATGAAAAAATTAAGGCAGAAAACCCTGATACTAATTTTATTAGTTCTGATTTATTAGTGATTCATCTTAATGGGTTTGACCTAAAGGCAGCTAATTTAAAAAGGGGGTGCAACGCCTATAGTGTAGGGGTCGTCTATATTGTAACGACAAATACTTTAAATATTTTAGATTGTCAAAGTTTTGAAATTTTAGAAAAAAGACCTTTGGATACTTCAGGTATCAGCAAAACAGCTGTGCCATTCTTCTCTAGGGTTGAGGGGGTTGATGTAGGGACTTTAGGCAAACTTTTTTCAGGTAGCCAAGCCAAGCGTTATTTTCTTTATTATGATACGCTCCTAAAAAAAGAAAAGCGTAAAGAGACAAGAAGTCAAAAACAAGAAATAAAAGTTGATAAGCAAGAAAAAATGCGTGCCAATAGTCAAAAAACTTCGCAATCATTAAAAAAAGCCTCTTTAAAAGAGGAAATGCATGAAGAAAAAGAAGGCAAAGAGCGTGAGACTAGAGAGGAAAGACGCAAAGCTAGAGCTACAGAAAAAGCCGGAAAATTTGAGGAAAAACAACAAGAAAAGCAAGAAAAAGATGATAAAGAAACCGAAGAAAGAAGAAAAGCTTTAGAGGCAGGTAAAAAATAAAGTCATGTTAGCAAAAGAACATTTTAAGTATTTTAAAAACTTAGTGGGAGAAGAGGATTTTTTTACCGATGATGTGCATTTAAACGCTTATTGCTACGACGCTACAAGAGAGCGGCATTTACCAGATGGCGTGATTTTCCCTAAAAATGAGCAAGAAATTAGCACGATTTTAAAATATTGTAACGAGCATAAAATTATTATTGTGCCAAGAGGGGCAGGTAGTGGTTTTACAGGGGGAGCATTGAGTGTGAGTGGGGGGCTAGTTTTGAGCGTAGAAAAGCATATGGATAAAATCTTAGAGATTGACACTAAAAATTTAATCGCACGAGTAGAACCCGGTGTGATTAACAAACATTTTCAAAACGAAGTAGAAAAACTAAATTTGTTTTACCCCCCAGACCCAGCGAGCGAAAATCAAAGCACCTTAGGGGGGAATGTCGCAGAAAATGCCGGTGGCATGCGTGCGGCAAAATATGGTATCACAAAAGATTATGTCATGGCTTTAAGAGTGGTGTTAGCTAATGGGGATATTATTAGAGCGGGTAAAAAAACGATTAAAGATGTCGCAGGTTTTAATTCTGTGGGGCTTATGGTAGCAAGTGAGGGGTGTTTAGGCGTAATTACTGAGATTACTTTAAAACTTTTAGCTAAACCGCCTTTAAAACAAAGTGCGATGGGGGTTTTTAATAGCATTGATGATGCTATGAATGCGGTCTATAAGACTATGAGTAGTGGTATTACGCCTGTGGCTATGGAATTTTTGGATAATTTAAGCATTAGGGCGGTTGAAGAAAGATTTAATAAAGGCTTGCCAAAAGATGCTGGAGCGATACTCATTACGCAAGTTGATGGCGTGGTAAAAGAACAAATTGCTTGGCAATTAGAGCAAATAAAAAAGCATTTTAAAGAAAATGGTTGTATAAATTTTAAAATCGCTCAAAACGAACAAGAAGAGCAAGATTTGTGGTTTTCAAGGCGTAATGCGTCTCAAAGTGTTAGTATTTATGGCAAAAAGAAGCTGAATGAAGATGTAACTGTTCCTAGGGCAAGTTTGCCAAGTTTGTTGAAAGAAGTGGCAAAAATTAGCCAAAAATATGGCTTTAAAATCCCTTGCTTTGGCCATACTGGCGATGGCAATGTGCATGTGAATGTTATGGTAGAAGACCCTATTAAAGATTTAGAAAAAGGCCATCAAGCTATGGAAGAAATTTTTCAAGCCGCTATTAGTTTGGAAGGGACTTTAAGTGGTGAACATGGCATAGGCTTGTCTAAGGCGAAATTTATGCCCCTAGCCTTTAATGTTAGTGAAATGGAGTTTTTTAGGAGCATTAAAAAAGCCCTTGACCCAAACAATATTTTAAACCCTTTTAAAATGGGGTTGTAAATTATATTTACAATAAAACTAATTTTTGAGGTAGTGCCACATAACATTAAATGAATTTGAACAAAATTTTAATGAGATAAAAGAAAAAGGCTTTATACCTACAATGCGTAAGGGTCCAACAGGAATTGGTTATACTCTAGAGACATTATTAGGAATTAAAGAAAACAATGATGCACGCCCTGATATAGATGGAGCAGAACTAAAAGCACATAGAAGCAAAAGCAATAATATGATAACCTTATTTACTTTTAATAATAAAGTTTGGAAAATGCCACCATTAGAGGCTATTAGAAAATATGGTAGCTTAGATAGAACCAACAATAGAATGGGGCTTTATTACACCATGTCATTAAAACCCAATAGTGTCGGATTGTTCTTACATATAGACACACAAGAAATTTCTGTGAGACATATTTCAGGTGAGATTATCGCTGTTTGGAAATTATATGATTTAGCTCAGAGATTTATGCAAAAACTTCCCGCATTATTACTTGTTTCTGCTTTTACGGAAGAAAGGGATAATTTGGAATATTTTCATTTTTATAGAGCACAATTATTAAAAGGCACTTCACCTAATTTGTTAGCCAATCAATTCAAAGAAGAAAATATTTTAGTGGATTTACGATTGCATGATAAAGGCACTATGGCAAGAAATCATGGGACAGGTTTTAGGGTTTTTGAAAATAAATTATTCTATCTCTTTGAAAGCATTACAGACCTATGACTTATGCAGTCATTAGAAATCAATCATACGATTACTTAGGGCAATCCTACGCATCGAATTTTCCTATCTTGCATAAATATCCTGCCATGATGTTACCTCAAATTGGTATAGATATACTAAAAGAATTACAAATTTCTAGTGGTAAGTTGTTTGACCCTTATTGTGGTTCTGGGTCTTCGTTTATTAGTGCGTTAGAAAGGGGTTTGACAGATTTGTATGGGTTTGATATTAATCCTTTAGCCATAATGATTACTAAAGCAAAATTTACAAAATTATCTAAAAACCAATTATTAGAAACCAAACAAATATTAAGAGAGAACATATTTGAGTTTCTTAAAAATGAAAATAATTTAAACCAACTAAAGAATGCAAAAATTACCAATATTGATTTTTGGTTTTCACAACAAGTTATTAAAAAATTAAATTTACTTAAATATTTTATCTATCAAGTTAGAGATGATAATTTGCGTAATTTTTTTCTTATTCCTTTTTCAACAACGATTAGAGAGTGTTCTTATACAAGGAATAACGAATTTAAATTATACAGAATGAAATCAGAAGATATTTTAAATTTTAATCCTGATGTTTTAGGTATTTATTTTGAAAAATTAGAAAATAATTTGCATGATTATATAGACTATTTTTTACCAAAAATCAATCATATCTCTATAGATATTCAGCATGCAAAATTTCAAGCCAAAAAAGATTACTTTGATGTTGTTTTAACTAGCCCTCCTTATGGTGATAGTAAAACAACGGTTGCTTATGGGCAGTTCTCAACGCTATCAAACGAATGGCTTGATATTAATTATGCAAGAAAAATAGACAATATGCTTATGGGGGGCATTAAAACCAAAACCCTTTTTTCATATGGTCTAATAACAGATTATGTCCATCAAATTGCAAAGCAAGATTATAAAAGAGCTTTAGAAGTTTCTAGTTTTTATTATGATTTAGCAAACTCTATTAAAGAAGTAGCTAGAAGTATCAAAAAAGGAGGAAAAAGTATTTATGTGGTGGGTAATAGAACGGTCAAAAATATTTATCTGCCTACTGACCAATTTATTGCAGAAATATTTGAAGAGAATGGTTTTAAGCATTTAATAACCTACGAAAGATTATTAAGCAATAAATCTATGCCATCTTTAAATTCCCCCTCTAATAAAGTAGGCAAAAAGGTTAATACTATGTTATATGAATACATAGTAGTGTGTGAAAAAATATAAAAACATGTTAGAAATACCTTTGCACCACTATTATTTCAAAACCCCTAAAACCTTTCCTTTAGAATATTTGCATTTGTGTGCTAATGATAGCCACTTATTGAGACTAGATTTTGATATGACAAATTTTTCTCACAACATTACTATTAATACCCCACTAAGACTAAGCATTCAGGCTTTGGAGCGTTATTTTTTGGGACAACTTTTTGAATTTGATTTGCCTTTGGATTTTGCAGTGGGGACTTCTTTTCAAAAGCAAGTTTGGCTCGCACTACTAACAATTCCATATGGTGAAACAAGAAGTTATGATGAAATTGCAAAATTTATTGGCAACCCTAAGTCATGCAGAGCCATTGGTAATGCCAATCACAATAACCCTATTTCTTTGATTGTGCCTTGTCATAGAGTGGTGCGTAAAAATGGCGATTTAGGCGGATATGGTGGGGGCGTAGAAGTCAAAAAGTGGCTGTTAGAATTTGAGCGTAAAAACCTTAAATTTAAAAAAACAAATTAAAAGAACACAACTTTAAATATGTTTATAAATGATATTCACACACAAATTGTGCCATATCAATCAAACGATTAGAATACCCCCATTCATTATCATACCACGCCATAATTTTTACCATATTTTCTAGTGTAAAAGTTAAATCGGTAGCGACAATGACGCTATGAGGATTAGAAATAAAATCAGAACTCACCCTTTCTTTCAAATCTATGTCTAATACGCCTTTTAAAACCCCTTTGGACGCTTCAATCAATAAGGCATTTAATTGCTCTTTGAGAGCTTTTTTTTCTAAAGACAGGCTTAAATCTATCATGGAAACATCAATGCTAGGCACTCTCACGCTATGCCCATGCATTTTATTTTTAAGATTAGGCAAAACTTTATGCAAGGCTAGAGCGGCTTTGGTGGTGGTAGGGATAATATTGTTTGCAGCAGCCCTAGACCTACGCTTGTCAAAACGATGGGCTGAGTCCATTAAATGCTGGTCGCTTGTATAGCTATGAATAGTTGTAAGCATACCTTCTTGTATACCAAAAGCCTCATCTAAAATGGAGCAAATAGGAGCAATAGCATTAGTCGTGCAAGATGCGTTAGAAATAATAGTCTGTCCCTTATAAGTCTCATGATTGATACCATAAACTAAAGTAGGGTATTTTTTTTCATCATATTCGTTAATAAAAGGAGCAGATAAAAGCACTTTTTTAGCCCCTAGATCTAAATAACGCTCCAAAAGTTGTGGCTCTAAAAATTTCCCTGAACATTCTAACAAAACATCTACTTCCTTAAGCCCCAAATCCTCTATAGAATTGAATACAGGAATTTCTACGGCACCTATTTTAAGCTTGTTATTGCCATAGAATACTTCTTGAGATAATATTCCATGAGTGCTGTCATGTTCTAAAAGATAGGCTAGAATTTCCCAATTAGCAGGGTCATTAATACCCACTATTTCCATAGGTAAAGTTTCAAAAGGCGTGCCATAAAAATTATAATAGCGTTCTATTATGGCACGCAATACGCATCTTCCAATGCGACCAAATCCATTGATAAATACTTTCATGTGGTAATATCCTACTTCATCAAACTTAATTGCAAAATTTGAGGGCGTTTTTATTGGTATTTTACTACATTTTGTGTTATTATATTTGACCTTTTTATAAAAGGGTTAATCTAAACTGATTTTTAAATTGAAAAGTAAGGAGCTTGTTATGGCGTTGTATGATAGAGCAAACTCTCATAGTGCTTACGCAGAGAGTTCAGTGGGTGCATTACACGAAAGCGAGTTGGTAAATTTTGTTAAAACTACTTATAAATTTTTTGCAGGTAGTTTGTTATTAGCCACAATTGGAGCGTTGCTAGGTTTGATGAATTTCCAAGCCGTAGTGCAGTATAAATGGGTGTTTTTTATCGCTGAAATTGTGGCATTTTTTGGGCTTATGTTTTCTAAATCTAAACCCGGATTGAACTTGTTTATGCTTTTTGCTTTCACTTCACTATCAGGGGTTACTCTAGTTCCATTACTTGGCATGGTCATTGCAAAAGCAGGTTTAGGAGCAGTTTGGCAAGCATTAGGCATGACCACTATTGTTTTTGCTTTAATGAGCGTATATGCTTTAAAAACTAAAAACGATTTAGCGAATATGGGTAAAATGCTCTTTATCGCTTTGATTGTAGTTGTAGTGTGTTCGCTTGTTAACTTGTTCTTAGGTAGCCCCATGTTCCAAGTAGTCATTGCTGGAGCAAGTGCAATTTTATTTAGTCTTTATATTGCTTATGATACTCAAAACATTGTTAAGGGCTTGTATGATAGTCCTATTGATGCGGCAGTAAGCTTGTATTTAGACTTTTTAAATGTCTTTATCTCTATCTTGCAAATTATTGGTATTTTTGGTTCAGATAGAGATAGATAACTTTGAGATTAGCTCGTTTATTAGATGCTAATATCAATCGCCTTAAGGAGGGGGTGCGTGTAGTAGAGGATTTAGCTCGTTATGTTTTAAATAATGAGAATCTTTCCAAACGCTTAAAAACCTTACGGCATCAAGCTTTTTTAAAAAATTATTATGAATGCCTAGAGGCTAGAGATGTTTGTAATGACCCACTAAAAACCACTATGACCATAGAGCTTGAGAGAGAAAATATCCAAAGCGTATTGACTTCTAATTTTAAAAGAGCCGAGGAGAGCGCTAGAGTTTTAGAAGAATGTTTAAAGCTTGAAGAGATTAAGTCTTATGGTGATAGTGAAACTTTTAAAAAAATACGCTATGAACTCTATATTTTAGAAAAGGAATTTTTTCTTACTCTTAGTTAAAACAAATAAAATTTAAGGATTGATTATGCCTAAACGCACCGATATTTCTAATATTCTACTTATAGGCTCAGGTCCTATTGTGATTGGACAAGCTTGTGAGTTTGATTACTCAGGGACTCAAAGTTGTAAGACCTTAAAATCCTTAGGCTATAGAGTTATTTTAATCAATTCTAATCCCGCCACCGTGATGACTGACCCTGAATTTTCTGATAGGACTTATATACAACCTATTACTCCAGAAAATATTGCAGAAATTATTAAAAATGAAAAAATTGATGCCATTTTACCTACAATGGGTGGACAAACCGCTTTAAATGTGGTCTTAGAAATGCATACAAGGGGTATGTTAGAGGGCGTAGAGCTTTTAGGGGCTAAGATTGATGCGATTAAAAAAGGCGAAGACAGACAAGCTTTTAAAGAGGCTATGCTAAAAATTGGCATGGACTTGCCTAAGGGGCGTTATGCTTATACAGAATTAGAAGCCTTAGAAGCGATTAAAGAAATTGGCTTTCCAGCTATTGTTAGAGCGAGTTTCACTCTAGCTGGTTCAGGGAGTGGGGTAGCTTATAATATTGAAGAGTTTCAAGAATTAGCTAAAAATGCCTTAGAAGCATCGCCTATTAGTGAAATTTTGATTGAAGAGTCCTTGCTAGGGTGGAAAGAATATGAAATGGAAGTCATACGAGACAGCAAGGATAATTGTATTATTGTGTGCTGTATTGAAAATATTGACCCTATGGGCGTGCATACTGGCGATAGCATAACGATTGCTCCTAGTCTCACTTTAACTGATAAAGAATACCAACGCATGCGAGATGCAAGCTTTGCGATTTTAAGAGAGATTGGTGTAGATACCGGCGGAAGCAATGTGCAATTTGCTATCCATCCAGAAACTTTAAGAATGGTTGTCATTGAAATGAACCCACGAGTAAGCCGAAGCTCCGCTTTAGCATCAAAAGCGACTGGTTTTCCTATCGCAAAAGTCGCAACCATGCTTGCGGTGGGCTTTAGCTTAGATGAAATCAAAAATGATATTACCAACACTCCAGCGAGTTTTGAGCCTAGTTTGGATTACATTGTGGTCAAAATCCCTCGCTTTGCGTTTGAAAAATTTGGGGGCGTTTCAAGCACTCTAGGGACTTCTATGAAAAGCATTGGCGAAGTGATGGGGATAGGGGGAAATTTTTTAGAAGCTTTACAAAAGGCGTTATGCTCTTTAGAAAATAATTGGCTAGGGTTTGAATCTTTAAGCAAGGACTTAGAGAGCATTAAAAAAGAAATCCGCCGACCGAATTTCAAGCGATTGCTTTATATCGCCGATGCGTTTAGGTTGAAAGTTTCTGTTGATGAAGTTTTTGAATTATGCCAAATTGACAAGTGGTTTTTACATCAAATTCAAAGGCTAGTAGAAGTAGAAGAAAGCATTAATTCTAGCGTTTTAACTAACGCTTTAAAATTAAGAGAGCTTAAAAATTTAGGTTTTAGCGACGTTAGAATTGCAACTAAAATCAAAGAAAATGAATGTTTGGAAATTAGCCCTTTTGAAGTGGAATTAGCAAGGACGACTTTACAAGTTATGCCTAATTTTGAAGAAGTGGATACTTGTGCAGCGGAGTTTTTATCGCTCACTCCTTATTTGTATTCTACCTATGCCCCTAATGTTTTAAAACTAGCATCTATTCAAAAAAATAGAGAAAAGAAAATTCTCATCATAGGTTCTGGCCCTAATCGCATTGGTCAAGGCATTGAGTTTGATTATTGTTGCGTGCATGCAAGCTTTGCTTTAAAAGATTTAAACATTCAAAGTGTTATGCTTAATTGTAATCCAGAAACCGTTAGCACTGATTATGATACAAGTGATACGCTCTATTTTGAACCCATTCACTTTGAGTGCGTGAAAGCGATTATAAAAAGAGAGCAAGTAGATGGCATTATCGTGCATTTTGGAGGACAAACGCCCTTAAAACTCGCTAAAGATTTAGCTAAAATGCAAGCCCCTATTATTGGCACGCCTTTTAAAGTGATTGATATTGCAGAAGATAGAGAAAAATTTTCACTCTTTTTAAAAGAGCTTAATATCAAACAGCCTGAAAATGGCATGGCAAAGAGTATTGATGAAGCTTATAGTATTGCTAATTTGATTGGTTTTCCTATCATTGTGCGTCCTAGCTATGTGCTAGGGGGGCAATATATGCGAACTTTAGAAAATATTGAAGAGTTACGCCATTATTTAGAAAATGTTACGCATTCTTTAGAGATTAGCCCTAAAAATCCGCTTTTAATTGATAAGTTTCTAGAAAAGGCGATTGAGCTAGATGTCGATGCTATTTGTGATAAAAAAGATGTCTATATTGCGGGCATTTTACAGCATATTGAAGAAGCGGGCATTCATTCAGGCGATTCAGCATGTTTCATTCCTTCAACCCTAAGTTCTAAGATTTTAGATGAGATTGAGCAAACGACTGCAAAAATCGCCCTTCATTTAGGCGTAGTAGGGTTATTAAATATTCAGTTTGCTGTTTATAATGATTCGCTTTATTTGATTGAGGTTAATCCTAGGGCAAGTAGAACCGTGCCATTTTTAAGCAAGGCTTTAGGCATTCCTTTGGCTAAAGTGGCTACTAGGGTTATGGTGTTAGAAGACTTACAAGAAGCCCTTAGTTTTTATGATAAAAAGGGTATTATAGAGTATTCTAAGGGGGTTTATAAACCTAAAATGCCAAATTTTGTGGCTTTAAAAGAAGCGGTTTTTCCTTTTAATAAACTCTATGGAGCGGATTTAATTCTAGGGCCTGAGATGAAAAGCACGGGCGAAGTTATGGGAATTGCTAGTTCTTTAGGGCAGGCATTCTTTAAGGCTCAAATGGCTTGTTTTAACCCTATTAAAAATAAGGGGCTTATTTTTGTTTCCATAAAAGATAAAGACAAAGAAAGAGCATGCGATTTATTGAAACGCTTAGTTGAATTAGGCTTTGAATTATGTGCTACAGAAGGCACGCATAAAGCCTTAGAAAAAGCCGGAGTGAAGTCTTTAAAAGTGCTTAAAATCTCAGAAGGTCGCCCTAATATTATAGATTTGATGATGAATGGAGAAATCAGCATGGCAATCAATACGAGTGATAACAAATCTCAAGGCGATGCTAAACTTATCCGCACTTCTGTGCTTAAAAATCATGTGAGTTATTTCACCACTTTAAGTGCCATAGAAGTCTTACTCTTAGCGTTAGAAGAAAATTCTCAAAGAGATAAGTTACTAGCTTTGCAAGATTACTTAGGCTAATATGGCATTAGTGTATTTAGCCCAAAGCGATACAACGATTGGATTACTTTCTAAAGATAGCAAAAGGCTCAATACTCTAAAAAAACGCCCTAAAGATAAAAGCGTTTTAATAGAAAGCTATGATTTTAGCACCTTAAAAAGCTTGGTGCGTGTGCCTAATAAGTTTAAAAATTTTATTAGAAGAAGCACCAAAACGACCTTTATTTACCCTAATTCAAAGGCTGTTCGTGTGATTAGTGGTGGGCATAGGGATTTTTTGAAGCGTTTTAAAACGCTCTATAGCACTTCAGCTAATCTTACACAACAAGCTTATGATAAAGAAATAGCTTTCAAACTTGCAGATGTAGTCATAAGCGATGAAAGGGGCTTATTTGAAAGCACTAGTTCTAAGATGTTTAAAATCTATAAGCATAAAAAAATGAGAGTAAGATAAGCCATAATGCTTAACATGAATTTAATTTATCTTTAAGAAAACCAAATCAAATGTTAATTTTAGTATAAAATACGATAAGATAAACAAAACACAATCCATTAGGCATGAGACATTTAAAGCTTGTGATTTTATCATCAGAGTTTCTTTGCTAAATGATATAACTCCTAAAAAGCATTCTTAATCTAAAAATGCTACAATGCTTGTTTTTGAAATGAAAGGGCAATATTAAATGGACTTTTTAGAAAAGGTATTAGACAATCAAATAGCTGACCCTAAAGAATTAGTCAAGCTTTATGACTACGATTTATACACACTAGGCGAAGTGGCTGATGAGTTGCGGCAAAATTTGCATCAAAAAATCGTGTATTTTAATGTCAATAGGCATTTAAACCCTAGCAATATTTGTGCGGATTCTTGCAAATTTTGTGCGTTTTCAGCCCATAGAAAGAATCCTAACCCTTATGAAATGAGCCTAGAAGAAATTGTAGAAAAGGTTAAAAATTCCTACGCTAAGGGGATTAAAGAAGTTCATATTGTAAGCGCTCATAACCCCAACTACTCTTATGAATGGTATTTAAAGGTTTTTGAAACTATTAAACAAGAAATGCCACATTTACATTTAAAGGCAATGACTGCCGCTGAAGTGAATTTTTTAAGCACTAAATTTAATAAGCCTTTTGAATTAGTTCTAGAAGATATGTTAAAGGTTGGAGTAGATTCAATGCCCGGAGGGGGAGCTGAAATTTTTGATGAAGAAGTTAGGCGAAAAATTTGTAATGGAAAAGTCAGCTCTACTAGGTGGTTAGAAATCCATGCCTATTGGCACAAACTAGGCAAAATGAGTAATGCAACCATGCTTTTTGGACATATTGAAGATAAAGTTCATCGCATAGACCATATGCTAAGATTAAAAAACATTCAAAGCCCCAAAGCGAAAGTAGAGAATAAAGAAGGGGGTTTTAATGCGTTTATCCCATTACTTTATCAAAGAGAAAATAACTATTTGAAAGTAGAAAAATCTCCTAGTGCGATAGAAATCTTAAAAACAATAGCCATATCTCGTATTCTTTTAAATAATATCCCCCACATTAAAGCTTATTGGGCGACCTTGGGCTTAAACTTAGCTTTGGTAGCTCAAGAATTTGGGGCTAATGATTTAGATGGCACAATAGAAATAGAGAGTATTCAAAGTGCCGCTGGGGCTAAAAGTAGACATGGTTTAGAAAAAGAAGATTTGATTCATCAAATCAAGGACGCTGGTTTTGTTGCAGTAGAAAGGGATAGTCTGTATAATTTTATACAGAAATTTTAAGGATTTTTAGGTTTTTAGAATGCTAGTTTAGCTATAATGACACAAGAAAAACAACTGAAGCTAAACTCATTAAGGAAATCAAAATTAAAAAATTCATTCTAATATCCTTTATCTTTGTGTATGCAAGCGTTAATGCTAAGGCGATAGAGTCCCCAGCGAATGTGGAATCTGTATCACAAGAGCAACATCAAGGCAACTCAATGCCCCAAAAAGAAATGAAAGTTAAATCCATTTCTTATGTGGGGCTGTCCTATATGTCTGATATGCTCGCCAATGAGATTGTGAAGATTCGTGTGGGCGATGTTGTAGATTCTAAAAAAATAGATACTGCCGTTCTAGCTTTGTTTAATCAAGGGTATTTTAAAGATGTTTATGCGACCTTTGAAAATGGCATGCTTGAGTTTCATTTTGAAGAAAAGCCACGCATTGCTGGCGTAGAGATTAAGGGCTATGGGAGCGAAAAAGAAAAAGAAACGATTAAATCACAAATGGGAATCAAAAAGGGCGATACCTTTGATGACCAAAAATTAGAGCATGCTAAAGCCACTCTAAAAGCCGCCTTAGAGTCTCAGGGCTATTATGGAAGTGTCGTAGAGGCTAGGACAGAAAAGGTCAGCGAGGGGGCATTCTTAGTCGTATTTGATGTGAATAGGGGAGGAAACATTCATATCAAGCAATCTGTCTATGAGGGGAGTGCTAAATTAAAACATCGCACCATTGAATCTTTGAGTGCTAATAAGCAAAGAGACCCCTTAGGCTGGATGTGGGGTTTGAACGACGGAAAATTACGCCTTGACCAATTAGAATATGACTCCATGCGTATTAATGATGTATATATGCGTAGAGGCTTTTTGGACGCTAACATTTCTTCGCCTTTCTTAAAAACCGATTTTGCCACACGCACTGCTAAATTGCATTACAAAGTTAAAGAGGGTATTCAATACAGAGTTTCAGATATTTTGATAGAGATTGACAACCCCGTTGTGCCACTATCCAAGCTTGAAAGAGTGCTTAAAATCAAGCGAAAAGATGTTTTTAATATTGAGCATTTGAGAGCGGATGCACAGATTTTAAAAACTGAAGTGGCTGATAAGGGCTATGCGTTTGCTGTAGTTAAGCCAGATTTGGATAAAGATGAAAAACATGGACTTGTAAAAGTCATTTATCGTATCCAAGTGGGCGATATGGTGCATATCAATGATGTAATTATTTCAGGTAATCAACGCACCAGCGATAGAATTATTAGAAGAGAGCTTTTACTAGGCCCTAAGGATAAATACAGCTTAAGCAAACTAAGAAATTCCGAAAATTCCTTAAGGCGTTTAGGATTTTTCTCTAAAGTTAAGATTGAAGAAAAAAGGGTGAATAGCTCTTTAATGGATTTATTGGTTAATGTAGAAGAGGGGCGCACCGGACAATTACAATTTGGTTTAGGCTATGGCTCTTATGGAGGGCTAATGCTTAATGGCTCCGTGAGTGAAAGAAATCTTTTTGGAACGGGTCAATCTGTAAGCTTATATGCCAACATCGCTACAGGTGGTGGGTATCGCTATCCGGGTATGCCAAAGGGTGCAGGGCGTATGCTTTCGGGGAATTTGAGCTTGAGAAACCCTAGAATCTTTGATAGCTGGTATAGCTCCACGATTAATTTATATGCTAATTATAGAGTGAGTTATCAGTATATCCAGCAAGGCGGTGGGTTTGGGGTCAATATTGGACGCATGCTAGGCAATAGAACGCATGTAAGCTTAGGATATAACTTCAATGTTACCAAACTCATTGGTTTTAGTAGCCCTTTATATAACCGCTATTATTCTTCAGTAAATGAAACAATTGTGCCAGCACAACCATATTGTAATCTTGGAATCCTAACTACTCCTATAGGTAAGAATGGCGAATGTGCTATAGGAAAAAAAGAATACACTAAGCCTATGAAAGGGATTTGGGATAGAGATTACCACATGCCTATTACAAGCTCTTTCACTTTTGATTTGGGTTATGACAACACTGATGATTACTACTTCCCTAAAAATGGCGTGATTTTTAATTCTTATGTAACTATGGCAGGTTTGCCTACTTCTGGGGTTCTTAATACTTGGAATGGCTTAGGTGGAAATGTGCGTAACACTAAGGTGTATGCTAAATTTTCTGCTTACAAGCATTTGCAAAAATATTTATTAGTGGATTTGATTGCTCGTTTTAAAACTCAAGGGGGTTATATCTTTAGGTATAACACCGAAGATTACTTGCCTTTGAACTCTACTTTCTACATGGGTGGTGTAACGACGGTTAGAGGCTTTAGAAATGGTTCGGTTACCCCTAAAGACCCTTATGGCATGTGGCTTGGTGGTGATGGGATTTTTACCGCCTCTACAGAACTCAGCTATGGGATTTTAAAAGCGGCTAAAATGCGTATCGCATGGTTTTTTGACTGGGGCTTTTTGACCTTTAAAACAGATAGTAGGTATAATACAATTAATTATGGTGGTGGGCGTAGTCAAAGGTTTGGTTTCTGGCAAAATTCACCCGTTGTGCAAGCGAACTTTAAGGATTATGGTGTTGTAGGAGCTGGATATGAGCATGCGACTTGGAGAGCATCTACAGGCTTACAGATTGAGTGGATTTCACCTATGGGACCTTTGGTGTTGATTTTCCCTATTGCATTCTTTAACCAATGGGGCGATGGATACAAAAAGGATTGTAAAGGCTTATGCTTTAATCCGCACTTAGGCGATTACACCCAACGCTTTGAATTTTCTATGGGAACGAGGTTTTAAAATGCGAGTGAGTAGTAAAGAAATTTTAGATTTAATGCAAAACGCTTCCTTAAAAGAGCTGGGGCAAAAAGCACTAGAAATCAAAAAGAGCTTACACCCAGAAAACTTGACGACCTTTATTGTGGATAGAAATATCAATTACACGAATATTTGTTTTGTGGATTGTAAGTTTTGTGCGTTCAAACGCACCCTAAAAGAAAAAGATGCGTATGTGTTAAGCTATGAAGAGATTGATAAAAAGATTGAAGAACTAATCGCTATTGGAGGCACACAGATTCTTTTTCAAGGGGGGGTGCATCCACAACTTAAAATTGATTATTATGAAAATTTAGTGAGCCATATTTCACAGAAATTCCCTAGCATTACTATCCATGGTTTCAGTGCGATTGAAGTTGATTATATTTCTAAAATTTCTAAAATGTCTTTAAAAGAAGTCTTAGAGTGCTTGAAAAATGCCGGTTTAAGCTCCATTCCCGGAGCAGGTGCAGAGATACTAAGTGATAGGGTGCGCCAAGTCATTGCCCCAAAAAAATTGAGTGCATCTAGATGGATTGAAGTGCATAAAACCGCCCATTTATGTGGCATTAAAAGCACGGCTACGATGATGTTTGGCAGTGTGGATAATGATGAAGATGTAGTGGAGCATTTAGAAAGGGTGCGTAATCTACAAGATGAAACCGGTGGGTTTAGGGCGTTTATTTTATGGAGTTTTCAGCCTAATAATACCCCCTTAAAAGCAGAAATCCCTAGTTTAAGAAAGGCTAGTTCTAATCGGTATTTGCGTTTATTAGCTTGTAGTAGAATCTTTTTAGACAATATTATGAATATTCAAAGTTCTTGGGTTACGCAAGGTTCTATGGTGGGTCAATTAGCCCTATTATTTGGAGCCAATGATTTGGGTAGTGTGATGATGGAAGAAAATGTCGTTAAAGCCGCTGGAACAAGCTTTTGCATGGACGAATTAGAAATGGTTAATCTCATTAGAGATATAGGGAGCATTCCGGCTAAACGCAACACCGCCTATGAAATCTTAAAGCGTTACCTCATTGAAGAAAAGGCATATGCATGAAAAAATTTTTTATCACTTTACTATTAGGAGCTTTTATGCAATTACAAGCTAGTGCTTTAATCCATAAAGAAATTAATCACGCTAAGATTCCTGTGATTTATGAAGAGAATCATTTATTGCCTATGGGATTTGTACATTTAGTCTTTAGGGGGGGTGGGAGCTTAAACGATAAAGACAAATTAGGCTTGGCTAAATTGTTCGCACAAGTTTTAAATGAAGGCACTAAGGAGCTTGGCTCAGTGAAATTCGCACAGCTTTTAGAACAAAAAGCGATTAATTTGAGCGTGGATACTAGCGAACAAGATTTACAAATCACTTTAGAATTTTTAAAAGAATATGAAGATGAGGCTATCAAACGCTTAAACGAGCTTTTAAAATCCCCTAATTTCACTCAAAACGCTTTAGAAAAAGTGCAAACTAGAATGTTAGCCGCCCTTTTACAAAAAGAGAGTGATTTTGACTATGTGGCTAAGCTTACCTTAAAGCAAGAACTCTTTGCTAACACTCCTTTAGCCAATGCGTCCTTAGGCACTAAAGAGAGCCTTCAAAAAATCAAGCTAGAGGATTTGAAAGCACAATTTGCTAAGGTGTTTGAGCTAGATAGGCTTGTGATTGTGCTAGGGGGGGATTTAAACATGGAACAAACCCTTAAGCACTTGGATAATGCGCTCAATTTCTTACCCAAAGGTAAGGCTTATGATGAGCCTTATTTTGAAACAAGCGATAAAAAGCTAGAAAAAACTCTCTATAAGGATACCCAACAAGCCTATGTGTATTTTGGTGCGCCTTTTAAAGTGAAAGATTTTAAACAAGATTTAGCTAAGGCTAAAGTAATGATGTTTGTGCTTGGTGGGGGCTTTGGCTCAAGGCTTATGGAAAAAATTAGAGTTGATGAGGGACTAGCTTATAGCGTGTATATGCGCGCTAATCTCACTAAAACAGCACATTTTGCCGGAGGCTACTTGCAAACAAAATTAAGCACACAATCTAAAAGTATCGCGCTTGTAAAAAAGCTTGTGAAAGAATTTGTAGAAAAGGGTATGACACAGCAAGAGTTAGATGACGCTAAGAAATTTTTGCTAGGCTCTGAGCCATTGCATAATGAGACTTTATCAAGCCGTTTACGCACCAAATTCCACAACTTTTATTTAGGGTTACCTTTAGATTTTGATAAAACAATGTTAGGACAGATTAAAAATCTTACTTTAGATGAAATCAATCAATTTATTAAAGCACACCCCGAAGTGAGTGATTTAACCTTTGCTATCGTTAGTAATAAAAACAAGGATAAGTAATGCAATTTGAAACCGTGATTGGATTAGAAGTCCATGTGCAATTAAACACTAAGACCAAGATTTTTTGTGCTTGTTCTACAAGCTTTGGAGAAAGCCCTAATTCTAATACTTGTCCGGTGTGTTTGGGCTTACCCGGAGCCTTACCGGTATTGAATAAAGAAGTAGTAAAAAAAGCTATTCAGCTAGGCACAGCCATTGAGGCAAATATCAATCAAAACTCCGTTTTTGCACGAAAAAATTATTTTTACCCTGATTTGCCTAAAGCCTATCAAATTTCACAATTTGAAATCCCTATTGTGAGTGAGGGGAAATTAGAAATTGAAACAGAGCAAGGCAGTAAAATCGTGCGTATTGAAAGAGCGCATATGGAAGAAGATGCGGGCAAGAATATCCATGAGGGGGGTCATTCTTTAGTAGATTTGAATCGTGCTTGCACGCCTTTATTAGAAATTGTGAGTAAGCCTGATATGTCTAACGCACAAGAGGCGATTGCCTATCTCAAAAAGCTCCATGCGATTGTGCGTTTCATTGGTATTTCTGATGCGAACATGCAAGAGGGGAATTTTAGATGTGATGCGAATGTATCTATTAGACCCAAGGGCGATGAAAAACTTTATACTAGAGTAGAAATTAAAAACCTCAACAGCTTTAGATTTATTGCTAAGGCGATTGAATATGAAGTGGAGCGCCAAAGTGAGGCGTGGGAGAGTGGTCGCTACGCTCAAGAGGTGGTGCAAGAAACACGCCTTTTTGATACTGCCAAAGGCATTACTCTTTCTATGCGGGATAAAGAAGAGTCTGCTGATTATCGCTACTTTAAAGATCCGGATTTATATCCTGTTTTTATTGATGAGGAGCTTTTTAAAGAGGGGCGAAAAATCAATGAATTGCCAAGTGCTAAAAAAGCTCGCTACATGAAAGATTTTAGCGTTAAAGAAGATGATGCAAATTTATTAGTGAGTGAGCCTTTATTAGCAGAGTATTTTGAAGACATGCTAAATCTTGGGGTTAAACCTAAAACAAGCGTTACATGGCTATGCGTGGAATTACTAGGGCGCTTGAAAGCTGATGTAACTTTGGAAAATTGTGGTATCACTTCTAACATGCTAGGCACTTTAGCTAAACGCATTGATGAGGGTAAGATTTCAGGCAAGAGTGCTAAAGATTTGTTGGATAAATTATTAGAAGAACGAGGGGGCGATGTGGATGCTCTCATTGAAAAATTAGGTTTGTCTCAAGTTAATGATGAGGGGGCGATTGTCAAAGTTATAGAAGAAGTCTTGCAAGCTAATGCTGATAAAGTTGCTGAATACAAAAGCGGTAAGGATAAGCTCTTTGGATTTTTTGTAGGGCAAGCGATGAAAAATCTCAAAGGAGCTAACCCTAGCGTGGTCAATGCTATTTTGAAAGAGAAACTAAACACATGAGAAAAATCTTTTCTTATTTTTCTTTGTTTTTGTTGCTTTTAGGGGTTGCTTATGCAGGCCCTAGCCATGAGGTTGAAGCGATTGAGGGCAGAAAACCAGAGCGCAATTTGGATAAAAAAATCCGCCAAGAAATGAAAGCTAAGATGAAAGCTAAAGCAGAAGTTCATCATGTTGAAGTTGGTGCCAAGAAAAACCCTGACGCCAAAGAAACTAACTCTCCTAAAACTAAAGAAGAAACCGCCAAAGAAACTAAGAAAGGCATTCAAAACAATATAAAAGAATCTAACGGAAAAGGTAAAACAACTGATTCCAAAGAAACTAAACAAGAAAAGACTAATTCTCAATTCAATTCAATTTTTGGTAATTCTAATAATGCGAAAAATAAAGCGACTGAGGATACGGTCGTAGGAGGCATTTCACTATTAGTTAATGGCTCGCCTATTACACTTTATCAAATCCAAGAAGAACAAGAGCATTCTAAGATTTCTAAACAGCAAGCAAGAGACCGATTGATTGCAGAGCGGATTAAAAACCAAGAGATTGAACGCTTAAAAATCCATGTAGATGATGATAGGATTGACCAAGAAATGGATATGATAGCCAGACAGCAGGGCATGGATTTAGACCGCTTTAAACAAATGCTTATGAGTGAGGGGCAATACACAAATTATAGGGAGCAGATGAAGGAGCATTTGGAAATGCAAGATTTATTGCGTAATATCTTGCTTACTAATGTGGATACCAGCTCTGAAACCAAAATGCGCGAATATTATAACAAGCATAGGGAGCAATTCAGCATTCCCACTGAAGTAGAAACGATTCGTTACACTTCTGAACACCAAGAAGATTTAGAAAAGGCTATGGCAAATCCAAGTTTAGAGATTCCTGGCGTGAGTAAAACAAGTGAAAAAATAGAAATGAAAACTTTAAACCCTCAAATCGCTCAGGTCTTTATCACGCATCCTCAAGGCTCTTTTACGCCTATTATGAATGGTGGGGGAGGACAATTCATTACTTTTTATATCAAAGAAAAATTAGGTAAAAATGAAGTGAGTTTCAGTCAAGCCAAGCAATTTATCGCCCAAAAATTAGTAGAAGAATCTAAGGATAAAATTTTAGAAGAGCATTTTGAAAAATTGCGCGTTAAAGCTAAAATTGTAACAATTAGGGAATAGCGAGTCTTTCATTGTGGAACATTATGGTTTTCTCTACAAAGATTCTCTTTTTTCTATTGCCTTATTGACTTTTATTATTGCTCTTGTCATTCTATTAGAGCAGGCTAGGGCATATTACACGCAAAAGAAAAACAAAAAGTTTTTACAAAAATTTGCTAAAGCTCAAAACTCTTATGCGAATAGTGAAGGTTTGGAAGAACTTTTAGGGCATGCAAAATTTTCTAGCTTGATGTTTTTAGCTAAGGCATACTTTAAAAGCGCTGATGTAGAAATTAGCATAAAAATCTTAAAAGACCTTTTAACTCGCCCTTTAGAGAATGAAGAAAAAATAGCTGTCTTAGATTTGTTGGCTAAAAATTATTTTAGTGTAGGGTATTTACAAAAAACACAAAACACTTTGAAAGAAATTTTGCGTTTTTCTCCAAGAAATGTTGAGGCTTTGTTAAAACTTATGCATGTGTATGAATTAGAAAAAGATTATTCAAAGGCTTTAGAAACCTTAGAATGTTTAGAAGAATTAGAAGTGCCTGAAATTGAAACGATTAAAAACTATCTCTATATAATGTATTTGATAGATAATAATGAAAATACAGATAAAATCTTACGCATTTCAAAGGATTCAAAAGATTTAAGAAAGATTGCCTTAAGTTATTTAAAATCTTATGATAGTAGTCTTTTTTGGCAAGAAATTGATAAGACAGAGCATCTAGAAAGCTTGTTAGACCTTTTGTGGGATATGAATATCCCTTCTTTTGTTTTAAAAAAACATGTTGTTTTGCAAGAAATTGCACGCTCTAAAGGGCTACTTTTAGACCACAAATCTTGTAAAATTTTTGAATTAGAGATTTTACGCGCTTTATTAAATAGTCCTACAAAAGCGAGCTTGACTTTTGAATATCGTTGTAAAAATTGCAAACAAATCTTTCCTTTTGAAAGCCATAGGTGTCCTGTATGTTATCAATTAGCTTTTATGGATATGGTGCTTAAGGTTTCTAAAGAAACTTATACAACGGGGGTTGCTTAAATCATGCAAGAAATTGAAATTTTTTGCGATGGTTCTTCTTTAGGAAATCCGGGACCTGGTGGTTATGCGGCCATTTTACGCTATAAAGATAGAGAAAAAATTGTGAGTGGGGGCGAAAAATTTACCACTAATAATCGCATGGAGTTAAGGGCTTTAAATGAGGCTTTAAAGGTTTTGAAACGCCCATGCCATATTACGCTTTATAGTGATTCACAATATGTGTGTCAAGCCATAAACACATGGCTAGATAATTGGCAAAAAAAGAATTTTGTTAAAGTAAAAAATGTGGATTTATGGAAGGAATTTTTGGAAGTTTCAAAAGGACATTTGATTGTTGCTGTGTGGGTTAAAGGGCATAATGGGCATGTTGAGAATGAACGCTGTGATAGCATAGCCAAACTAGAAGCACAAAAATTTATTAAAACGCTAACTTGAAGGAAATAACAATGAAAAACAAACGCTTTAAGCCCATAAATTGTCCTTACAAAACATTAGAAAGAGCTTTGGGGTATTCTTTTAAAGATAAACGTTTATTAGAACAAGCCTTAACACACAAATCTTGTAGGCTTGCTTTAAATAATGAACGCTTAGAATTTTTAGGCGATGCGGTGCTAGATTTAATTGTGGGCGAATTGCTATACCATAAATTTTATCAGTATAATGAAGGAAAGCTCTCTAAACTAAGAGCTTCTATAGTAAGCGAACAAGGTTTTACCAAACTTGCTAGGGTCATTTCTTTACAAAATTATTTGCGTGTGTCAACTTCAGAAGAAGTTTCTAAAGGAAGAGAAAAGCCATCTATTTTATCAAGCGCTTTTGAAGCCTTAATGGCTGGAGTGTATTTAGAAGCGGGATTATCTAAAGTGCGTAAAATTACTGAAAAGTTACTCAATCGTGCGTATAAGCGTTTGGATTTGGAACATTTGTTTATGGATTACAAAACCGCTTTACAAGAATTAACCCAAGCTAAATTTTCTGTTATTCCTTGTTACAAATTACTTAAAGAAAAAGGGCCAGACCATCATAAAGAATTTGAAATAGCTTTATTCATTCAAGATAAAATGTATGCTATAGCTAAGGGTAAAAGTAAAAAAGAAGCCGAACAACAATGCGCCTTACAAGCGCTTAATAAACTCAAGGAACAAGAGTGAATACCTTAGGGCATTATTTAAGGCTCACTACCTTTGGAGAATCGCATGGGGATATAATAGGGGGGGTATTAGATGGCATGCCTAGTGGGATTAAGATTGATGTTGCATTATTAGAAAATGAAATGAAACGCCGTCAAGGGGGGCGTAACGCTTTTACTACACCACGAAAAGAAGATGATAAGGTAGAAATCATAAGTGGGGTTTTTGAAAATTTTAGCACCGGAACTCCTATAGGGTTTTTAATCCATAATAAAAGGCCTAGAAGCAAGGATTATGAAAACATTAAAAATCTATTTAGACCTAGCCATGCAGATTTTACTTATTTTCATAAATATGGCATAAGGGATTTTAGGGGTGGGGGAAGAAGTTCGGCTAGAGAGAGTGCTATAAGGGTTGCTGGTGGGGCGTTTGCTAAAATGCTTTTAAAAGAAATTAATATCACTTGTGAAAGCGGAATTATTGAAATAGGGGGCATTAAAGCAAAAGATTATGATTTTGATTATGCCCTAAAAAGTGAAATTTTTGCCCTAGATAAAAATCAAGAGATAGCTCAAAAAGAAATCATTCAAAACGCTAAAAAAAATCATGATAGCATAGGGGGAGTGGCATTAATTAGGGCTAGAAGTTTGAAAAAAAACCACAAACTCCCTATAGGTCTTGGCGAAGGACTATACGCTAAATTAGACGCTGAAATCGCTAGAGTGATGATGGGGCTTAATGGGGTTAAGGCTGTTGAAATTGGCAAAGGTATAGAAAGCTCTCAATTAAAAGGCTCAGAATATAATGATTTAATTAATAAAAAGGGTTTTTTGAGTAATCATAGTGGGGGGATTTTAGGGGGAATGAGTAATGGAGAAGAAATTATTATCAAGGTGTATTTTAAACCCACACCTAGCATTTTTAAACCCCAAAAAACTATAGATATTCATAATAATGAATGCGAATGCCTTTTAGAAGGTAGGCATGACCCTTGTATTGCTATTAGAGGTAGTGTGGTGTGTGAGAGCTTGCTTGCTTTAGTATTAGCAGATATGGTATTACTCAATTTAGGCTCAAAAATAGAGCATCTAAAAACGATTTAT
This sequence comes from Helicobacter cetorum, assembly GCF_900198405.1. Taxonomy (GTDB): domain Bacteria; phylum Campylobacterota; class Campylobacteria; order Campylobacterales; family Helicobacteraceae; genus Helicobacter; species Helicobacter cetorum_C. Next base: position 150,795 of record NZ_FZMR01000006.1, on the reverse strand, counting down.
AATGAGAATTAAGCGAAATTAGATACAATCAAGCTTAAAAAGGATATTTAGTGGAAAAGTTACCCAAAAAACGAAGTTTTTCTAAAACAAAATCACAAAAACTTATCAATAGTCTTAAAACACAAAAAAATAGAGCCTTGCTTAAAAAAGTTAGCTCTAATGAAATGCTTTTAGAATTAGAAAAAGGAGCGTTCAAAAATAATGAGGCTTACTTTATCTCTGATGAAGAGAATAAAAATTATGTTTTAGTGCCAGATAATGTGATTAGCATTATGGCAGATAATGCTAAAAAGGCGTTTGAGGCAAGGCTTAGAGCGGAATTAGAAAGAGATATTATCACCCAAGCACCCATTGATTTTGAAGATGTGCGTGAGGTTTCATTGCAATTATTGGAAAATTTACGCCAAAAAGATGGGAATTTGCCTAATATCAATACCCTGAATTTTGTCAAACAAATTAAAAAAGAACACCCTAATTTATTTTTTAATTTTGATAATATGTTTAAACAACCTAATTTTAATGAGAGTAATTTTGATAATAGCGATGAGGAAAGTTTTTAATGCAAACAATGGAAAGTATTGATTTTGAAAAATTTTCTAAATACTCAAAGCCAGGACCTAGATATACAAGCTATCCTACGGCTGTAGAGTTTAAAGAAGGTTTTAATGAAGAGAGTTTAAAAACGGCGTTTTTTTGCCATGACAATCTCAAAAATCCCATGCCACTATCGCTTTATACGCATTTGCCCTTTTGCAGGAGTGCATGTTATTTTTGTGCATGTTCAGTCATTTATACAAGCTTAGAAGATAAGAAAACTCGTTATATTAGCTATCTTAAAAAAGAATTAAGCCTTTTAAAAGATACTATGAATACGAATAGGGAAGTCGCACAATTTCATTATGGCGGTGGCACACCGACCTTTTTTTCGCCCACTCAATTAGATGAGATTACACAAAGCATTCAAGAAGTTTTTCCTAACTTTAGCAAAGATATTGAGATGAGTTGTGAGATTGACCCTAGGCATTTTACTAAAGAGCATATGCAAACTTTATCTCAAAAAGGGTTTAATCGCCTAAGCTTTGGGGTGCAAGATTTTGAATTTGAAGTTCAAAAAGCAATCCATCGTATCCAACCTTTTGAGATGGTGCAAAACGCCGTGAAACTCGCTAGAGATTATGGCATTAAATCCATCAATTTTGATTTGATTTATGGATTACCTAATCAAACCAAAGAGAGCTTTTTAAAAACTTTAGAGTTAGTTTTAGAATTAAACCCAGATAGATTAGCGGTGTTTAACTATGCCCATGTGCCTTGGGTTAAAAAAACGATGCGTAAAATTGATGAAACCTTATTGCCAAGCCCTAAGATTAAGCTAGAGATTTTAGAAGCTCTAATTAGGTTCTTAGAAAAGGCGGATTATAAAATGATAGGCATGGATCATTTTGCAAAAAGCGATAACGAATTGTATTTATCTCTTCAAAAATCAGAGTTACGCCGTAATTTTCAAGGCTATACCACTAAGAAGTTCACTCAAACCATTGGCATTGGTCTTACTAGCATTGGTGAAGGGGGCGATTATTACACGCAAAACTATAAGGACATGCAAGATTATGAAAACGCCCTTGATTTAGGGCATTTACCGGTAGAAAGGGGCGTGGCACTCACTAAAGAAGATGTGCTAAGAAAAGAAGTGATTATGCAAATGATGAGTAATTTAAAATTAGATTATTCTAAGATTGAAGAGAAATTTCATATTGATTTTAAAACGCATTTTGAAAAAGAATTAGAAAAATTAAAGCCTTATGAAGAAGTGGGCTTACTTGTTTTTAATTCTAAAGGGTTTGAGATGACAAGAACCGGTAGTATGCTTGTAAGAAATATTGCTATGGAGTTTGATGCTTATTTGCGTGGGGGCGAAAAGCAATTCAGTAAAACCCTATGAGCGAGAATATTTTTGAAAAAGTAGGGGAGACTTGCGTTAAGTGTGCTAAGTGTGTGCCAACTTGCACCATTTATCGCATTCATAAAGATGAGACGACTTCGCCTAGAGGCTTTTTGGATTTAATGCGATTAAACGCTCAAAATAAGCTTAAATTGGACACTAATTTAAAAAATATCTTAGAAACTTGTTTTTTATGCACTACTTGTGTGGAAACTTGCCCCTTTCATCTGCCTATAGATACCCTAATAGAAAAAGCTAGAGAAAAAATCGCTCAAAAATATGGCATTGCTTGGTATAAAAAATCTTATTTTTCACTCTTAAAAAACAGACAAAGAATGGATAGAGTATTTTCTACAATGCACTTTTTAGCCCCTTGTGCGTTTAAGAAAATAGGGGAGGATAGCTTAGAGCCTAGAATAATTTTTAAGGGTTTGTTTAAGTATTTTAAAAAAACTTCTCTCCCCCCCTTAAATAAAAAAAGTTTTTTGCAAATGCATGCAAATAATATTAAGCCTTTAGAAAACCCTATTCAAAAAGTGGCGATTTTTATTGGTTGCTTGAGCAACTATCATTACCAACAAGTAGGAGAGAGCCTACTATACATTTTAGAAAAGCTCAACATTCAAGCCATTATTCCTAAACAAGAATGCTGTGGTGCTCCAGCATATTTTACCGGCGATAAAGATACCACGCTTTTTTTAGCTAAGAAAAATATTGAACTCTTTGAAAGCTATTTAGAAGAAGTTAATGCGATTATTGTGCCTGAGGCTACATGCGCAAGCATGTTGATAAAGGATTATTATAAAGTCTTTCTAGGCGAAAAAGATGAAAATAAGTATTTAAAGCGTTTAGAAAGAATCACGCCTAAGATTTATCTAACAAGTGTGTTTTTAAGCAAACTCACGCCATTAAAAAATCTTTTAGAAAAAATCCCCCCAAACAAGCAAAGAGAAAAACAAGGGGAAAAACAAGAGAGCATTGCTTATCACAATCCATGCCATGCTAAAAAGAGTTTAGGGGCGTTTAAAGAAGTAAAAGACTTATTAAGCACGCATTATAAAATTGAAGAGATAGAAGATAATTGTTGTGGTTTTGGAGGGATTACTATGCAAACTAATAAGGCAGAATTTTCTTTAAAATCAGGACTTCTTAGGGCTAAAGATATTATGGACACTCAAGCAAAAATTGTGAGTGCAGAATGTGGGGCATGCCATATGCAACTTAATAACGCCCTAAAAACTTTAGATAAAAATAAAAGCCCACAATTTTTACACCCCCTAGAATTAATCGCTAAAGCCCTAAAAGATATTTTAGAGACTTAAAAACTCTCTTAAATTTTGCACTCGCTCAAACTTTTAAGGTTTTAGAGCGGTTTTTCTTAAAGAATTTAGGTTTTTTATAGATTATTATGTTATTATTACACGAAATAGACTTTTAGAAGGAAAATGTTGTATGAAAAAGTTCGTAGTGTTTAGAGCGCTCTGTTTGTCAGTAGTATTAAGCAGTGGTCTAGTGGCAACAGAAAGTAATATAGAAAAACACCTTGATAAACCCAAAGAGCATAAAAAAGTAAAAGGCGAGAAAGATGCTTGGTATGTAGGGATTAGCTATCAAGTCGGTCAAGCCTCAGAAAGTGTGAGAAATCCGGATAGAAATAGCCCATATAATTTTAGAAAGTTTCCTGTAGGCAAAACAGATTATTTAGCCGTTATGCAAGGTATTGGGCTTACTGTGGGCTATAAGCAATTCTATGGTGCTAAGCGTTGGTTTGGTATGCGCTATTATGGCTTTATGGATTATGGTCATTCTAACTTCGGTGGTGGTGCTTTAACCGGTTGGAATAGCAATGTGTGTTATGACCCACAAACAGGTCAGCGTAATCTACCATGCGGTGTAAATAATCCTAAAGATGGCAATGTTTCTGGTAACACCACGCGCTTTAACAATATCTCCGATATGTTCACTTATGGTATCGGTATTGATACGCTTTATAATGTTATCAATAGGGAAAATGCGAGCTTTGGCTTTTTCTTTGGAGCTCAAATTGCGGGTAACTCTTGGGGAAATACTACAGGAACTTTCGTAAGAAGTCTTGTTAACCATAAGTATGATGTTGACCCTGCAATTTTTCAATTCCTTTTTAACTTGGGTATTCGCACTCATATTGGCAAGCATCAAGGCTTTGATTTTGGTGTGAAAATTCCTACTATCAATGTTTATTATTTCAATAGAGGTGGCTTAAGTCTAACTTATCGCCGTCAATACAGCATTTATGTAGGGTATCGCTATAGTTTCTAGATTATAAAAAGAGTCTTTTTTAAAAAAGTCTCTTTTGTTCTTGTTCTGCCATTTTCATAAAAATATTTATTTATGTTTAGTTTCTAATCACTCTGTTTTTTGAGAGGAAGTTTTTTCTCTTGTAGGGATAAAATTCTTTTAGTTGTGCTATGATTAATGGAAAAAGCCAAAAAAGGATTTATCATGCCATATTCTTCCAAGATACAATCACTCTCTGAATCCGCCACCATTGCTATTAGCACGCTCGCTAAAGAATTGAAAGCACAAGGAAAAGATATTTTAAGCTTTTCAGCGGGCGAGCCTGACTTTGACACCCCACAAGCGATTAAAAATGAGGCGATTAAAGCCTTAAATGAGGGCTTTACCAAATATACGCCGGTAGCAGGGATTACTGAATTACTAAAAGCTATTGCCAATAAATTAAAAAGAGAAAACAACCTAGATTATGAGCCAAGCGAAATTTTAGTAAGCAATGGTGCTAAACAAAGTTTGTTTAACGCCATTCAAGCCTTAGTAGATGAGGGCGATGAAGTGATTATTCCTGTGCCTTTTTGGGTAACTTACCCTGAGCTTGTGAAATATAGTGGGGGAGTGAGTAAATTCATTCAAACCGATGAAAAAAATCATTTTAAAATTACCCCTAAACAACTCAAAGACGCCCTAAGCCCTAAAACCAAAATGCTTATTCTTACCACTCCATCAAATCCTACCGGCATGCTTTATAGTAAGGCTGAGCTAGAGGCTTTGAGCGAAGTTCTAAAGGATACAAGCGTATGGGTGCTTAGCGATGAGATTTATGAAAAGCTTGTGTATAAGGGCGAGTTTATTTCTTGTGCGGCTGTGAGCAAAGATTTGGAAAAACGCACCATTACCATTAATGGCTTGAGTAAATCTGTAGCTATGACAGGCTGGCGCATTGGCTATGTGGCGAGCAAGGATAAAAAGTTGATTAAACTGATGAATAATTTGCAAAGTCAATGCACTTCTAATATCAACTCTATCACGCAAAAAGCCTCTATTGTAGCCCTTAATGGTATGGTAGATAAAGAAATTGAAACTATGCGTGTAGCTTTTGAAAAACGCTGTAATTTAGCCCATGCAAAAATCAATACCATTGAAGGCTTGCAAGTTTTAAAACCTGATGGTGCGTTTTATCTCTTTATCAATATTGGCAATCTTTGTAATGGGGATTCTATGCGATTTTGCCATGAATTATTAGAAAAAGAGAGCGTTGCTTTAGTCCCCGGAAAAGCCTTTGGTTTAGAAGGCTATGTGCGACTATCCTTTGCATGCTCAGAAGAACAGATTGAACAAGGAATTGAACGGCTCGCTCGCTTTGTAAAAGGACTAGCATAATTTATGCTTGTTCTTTCTGAAATACAAGCTATTTTAGAGATACTTGTCTGTGTGCAAAAAAAGATAGATTTGAATAAAACGCTTGATTATTTCCTAAAGGGGTAGTATCATGGATAAGTATAAAAAAGTTTGAAAAGTGCAGTTTTCATAACTAAATATAACTAATAGTGAATGTAGCACACCATGTAGCTGACAAAAACTAAAATGGCAGAACTAGAACTAAAGCAAATTAAAATTATTAGCGATGGAAGTTTTTTAAGCCATACCAATCCACAGAGTGCAACAGGTGCGTTTATTACGATTTTTAACGATAGGGAATTTCCTTATTATATAGGCAAATACAAATGCAATAAAAATGCTCATTACGCCGAGATTTATACTATCAATCTTGTGCTAGAGCTTATGCTCTCATTAGGCAAATGGATACAAGAATACTCTATAGATTTTTATACTGATGTAGCTAATAATTTACCAAATCCTAATAATAAATGCAGTAACTATGGCGAAAATGAACGCTTTTGTATCTTAAAAAATATCCTAGAAAAAAAGAACCCCTTAAAATTCATTTACACCAACATGACCTTAAACGCCTATTTAAAAAACTGCCACTATTTGAGCATCAACAGACACCATATCGCTAAAAAATGCGAACTTAGAAATGCTTTGAATTTGCGTTATCTTTCTTTAGAATTTAGCACCGAAAAGATAAGAAATAGAATACTAAAATACCTAAAAGAAAAACTAAAGCAAAGTAACACAGACCAAAATATTTAAAAAGGAGCAAAAATGAAACACCCCCTAGAAGAATTAAAAGACCCTATAGAAAATTTGTTGCTATGGATTAGTCGTTTTTTGCGTTACAAATGCACAAGCTTGTCTAATTCTCAAGTTAAAGACCAAAATAAGGTTTTTGAGTGCTTGAATGAATTTAATCAAGTATTCAGCTCAAGACACTTAGGAGAAATTTGTAAAAAAGCTCGTAACGCTGGATTACTAGGTATCAATACCTATGCACTACCCCTATTCAAATTTTACGAATACATTACAAAGCTTTCTTTAAACTCACTTAAAAGCATTGATGAAGTGATGTTAGCTGAATTTTTAAGCATCTATACAGGGGGTTTATCCTTAGCCACTAAAAAGAATTATAGGATTGCTTTATTAGGACTTTTTAGCTACATAGATAAAAATAATCAAGATAAAAACGAGCAATCTTACATCTATAACATCACGCTTAAAAATATCAGTGGGATAAGTCAAAGCTCAGGCAATAAGCTCCCTACTCATTTAAACAACGAAGAGTTAGATAAATTTTTAGAAAGCATTGATAAAATAGAAATGTCAGCTAAAGTGAGAGCTAGAAATCGCCTACTCATTAAAATCATTGTTTTTACAGGCATTCGTTCTAATGAAGCCTTGCAACTCAAAATAAAAGATTTTGCTTTAGAGAATGGTTGTTATATTATTTCTATTAAGGGCAAGGGGGATAAGTATCGTGTGGTAATGTTAAAGTCTTTTCATATTGAAATCCTTTTAAAAGAATGGTTAGTAGAAAGAGAGCTATACCCTATTAAAGATGATTTGTTGTTTTGTAATCAAAAAGGCACAGCTTTAACGCAGGCTTATTTGTATAAACAAGTAGAACGCATTATAAACTTTGCAGGACTTAGGCGAGAAAAAAATGGGGCGCATATGTTACGCCACTCTTTTGCAACCTTGCTCTATCAAAAACGCCATGATTTAATTTTAGTTCAAGAAGCTCTAGGGCATGCAAGCTTGAATACCAGTAGAATTTACACGCATTTTGATAAAGAGCGTTTAGAAGAAGCGGCGAGTATTTGGGAAGACAAATAGCCTTATCCCCTATTCTTGCAAATCTTTTTATAAACTTTATAGGATAAAAACTCTATGATTTTAAAAAACTCAAGGTTTTTAGCGTTCAAAAAAAAAAAAAAAAAGAATTTTTTATCAATCTCTCTTAAAAAATAGCCTTTTAATCAAAACCAAATAATAACCATAAAAATCTTTAAAAGAGCTTGTTTAAAATCTCTCAATACTTAAAACAACACCAAAACGATAAAATAAAGAAGTTTATAGAGAAAGTTTTGCATAAGAAAGCTTATAGGCACTAGCATGCCCTTACTTACAACCACTCAAAACCCCCTTAAAAAAGGGAGTATTGAGACAAAAGGCAAGCTTAGAATCTAAAAATCAAGCTGTAGTTTACATTCCACATTTGAGTGTATTGAACTTTTGCACCCACACCATCAGTTCCACTGAACTTATACGCAGTGCCACGAGTCAAAGGAATCTCAAAGCCAAATTGTGCGTCTAAATGCTTAGATAAGCCGATGATGATACCCACACGAATAGGGATTTGAAAATAGGATTGGCTGATATTTTTAGAGTTATGTCCTGCCCATCCGTCAAAATAGCTCGCACCCCTTACCGCAAAAGACTGACCCAAAAGCGCTGTTCCTAAATAGCCAGAAACATAATGCTTGCCAAACTTAGCAAATTTAAGCAAAATATCTGAATACACACCATAAGTGCTTGCATTCATTTGACCTTGATAGTAGTTAGGACTAGCAGGGTTAGAATACATGTATTCATACACGCCCGCAATCCTCATGCCCCATCTTTTAGTCTTACCAAAATACCCTTGCCAACCTAAGCTCACATTCACACCATAGCCATTAGCGATATTAGTCCCACCAAGCATATCAACATTTCCACCCGGCATTGGAAGTGGTTTGTCGCCGTATTTATACACCGCATTACTCATTTGACCATATTGAAAACCTACAATCCCATACACGCTATTATTGACTGCTTTATCATATTTTGAATCAGCGTTAGCATCTTCTGCCATAAGAGCTGTAGCTAAAAAAGAGGCTAGAATCCCACTCACAACGATTTTTTTCATGTTCATCCTTTTCGTTTTTCATTCTAACAAGAACTATACGCTAGAAACTTGTTGAGAGAATAGTAGTTTCACATGGTTAACAAATATTAATTTATAGCAGTATTTTTAACATTAAGATTTAAAAATAAGATAATTTTTAGCCCCATTCATGGCGTGTTTTTAATGTCATTAAAAGGGTTTTTGATAAAATTTTATCTTTTTAGAAAACGCTTATAACCCCCTATTTAAAGGGATTAGCTTATTTCATGCTCGTTTGAAAAAAGATTTTTTCAAAAAAACGCTCCAACGATTTTAAAAAATTTACAAATTTTAAAAGAGAAAAGCGTATAAAAATTTCATTTTTAAGCTAATTTAGAGTCATTAAAAAACTCTAAATTTGTTAAAAACCCTTTTTTAAGACTTTGCTTTTTGCCTTAGATTGCGAATGCTTTCGCCCCCAAAGCCATAATTATTCGCATCCACTTCATCTATAATCACAACGATAGAGGCTCTATTTTTATTCAGCACTTTTACCATTAAATCTGTCGCCCCCTCAATAAGTTGCTTTTTTTGCTCTGTTGTAGGCTGTCCATCTTCTGGCACAAGTTTGATATTGATAAATGGCATAAAATCTCCTTAAATTCAAGTCTGCTAAACTATAGCGGTTTTATTTTGAGAATTTTCTAAAACCTAAAAATAAAGCCTTTCAGCTCTCAAAAGTTTGTTACTTTTGAAATCAAAAAAGGCAAAACTATTTCTTTTGACTCAAATATTCTTCATAACTCCCTTTAAAATCAATGATTTTTGCTCCCTTGCTACTTGGCACTAATTCAATAATCCTATTAGCATACGCATCAATAAGCTCTCTGTCATGGCTTACACAAATCACCGCTCCATCAAATTTATATAACGCCTCACCTAAGGCAATAATAGCCTCTAAATCTAAATGGTTCGTTGGCTCATCTAAGACTAAAAAATTCCCCCCTTCTAACATAAGCTTAGATAACACCATTCTGTGCTTTTCCCCCCCACTTAAAGCATTCACGCATTTTTCTTGTTCTTCGCCATTAAAGAGCATTCTTCCTAATGCGTTTCTCACTTCAGAACTCTCAATTTTCTTATTGAAATTAAAGAGCCATTGATACAAGGTCTCTTCTCCGCTAATTTCTTCGCTCACATTTTGGGGGAAGTAGCCCTTTTGAACAGTCGCCCCCCATTTTACCACACCATTATCAGGCTTTAATTCTTCTACTAGAATTTTACAAAGTGTTGATTTACCCACGCCATTTGGCCCTATTAAAGCGATTTTATCCTTAGGCATGATTTTTAAGCTAACTTTATCTAAAATGATTTGTTTATCATAGCTTTTAGAAATGTTTTCACATTCTAAGGCCTCATTACCAATGGTGCGTTTAGGCTTAAAAATAATGCTAGGGTCTCTTCTACTTGATACGGCTAAGCTTTGAATATCTAATTTATCTAATTGTTTTTGACGGCTTGTAGCTTGCTTAGCTTTGCTTGCATTAGCACTAAAACGAGCGATAAATTTTTCCAATTCTTCTTTTTCTTTGAGTTTTTTATTGCGTTCAGCTTCTTGCTGTTTAGCAATTAGAGTAGATGCGATATACCAATCATCATAATTCCCGCTAAACTCACGCACCGTATGAAAATCCAAGTCTAAAATATGTGTGCATACTGCATTTAAAAAATGCCTGTCATGGCTAATGACTACCATAGTGCCCTCATGGCGTTTGAGATTGTCTTCTAACCAATCAATGGCGTTTAAATCTAGGTTGTTAGTAGGCTCATCTAAGAGCAAAATATCTGGTTTAGGAAAGAGCACTTGAGCTAAGAGTATCTTAAATTTATCGCTACTTGGTAAGGTTCTCATCAAATCATTGTGTTTGGAGCTAGGAATACCCAAATCTTCTAAGATTTTTTCAATCACCACTTCGCATTCATACATAGGGTCTTCTTCTACACAAATGGTCTCTAACTCCCCTAGTCTCATATTCACTTTATCATCACTCAAATCCCCCTCTGTGTATAAACGCTCTTTTTCTTTAATAGCCTCATACAAACGCTTATTGCCTATTAAAACCGCATCTTTAAGGCTTAATTCTTCAAAAGCGTATTGGTCTTGTCCTAAAACCCCCATTTTCATGCCACTTGTAATGATTACTTCCCCACTGCTACAATCAATGCTTTTACTTAAAATCTTTAAAAAAGTGGATTTTCCTGCCCCATTAGCCCCAATAAGTCCGTAGCGTTTGTTCCTATCTAGCTTGATATTCACATTTTCAAACAATTTTTTAGTCGCATAGCGTTGCGTTAAGTTTATGGTTTGTAGCATTTTGCCATTCCTTGTCATTTTCATTTTATTACATTTATAGAATGGTTATTTTAGCACAGCCTGTATTTTTTGATATAATCTTGCTAGTTTGGCTCTCATTTTTAAAGTAGTGTTTGTTGGTTGCCATATGAAATAGTAATGAATACGTTGGTTTTTGCACTAGGACAACTGCACTCCACTCCAAAATATTCCTTGAGTTCTTTGAATTATCCCTTATTTTAGATTTAGTAGTTCTAATACCGATTAAAAAATTTTCATTTTAATAATTTTTTAAATAATATCTATTTTCATAATCCAATATCTTTACGGAATTTTGACCAACAAACTTCTCTAGCTATTCTAATTCTTTCTTCGTTATAGCTTTTGATTTATCCATGTTTTAGATTTCCATTGCAACTTAGCAATCTTAAACCTACCTTTTACTAAAAGAAAATTTTCCCAGGCTCAAAAATCTTCGTGCCAAAATTAGTGTTAAAGAATGAATAAAAGCATACAAGGCCAACCTGTTTTATTCAATGATTCAGCATGAAAAGGCATAGCAATCAGCTCTAGCCTACAAATGACTTCTCAGACTCTCTCTGATTACTTTCTTAGCGGATTGCCTTTATTGGTCGGTTAGTATCATCATCACAATCTCGCAGTTCTTTAATGAGTCGCTGTGTTTTTGGATTCGAATAAAATCCTCTTTTTTGAAACAAATAATCCTTTGAATTTAACAGGTTTACAGTTTCCTGAAATAAGCGTGTTGCATTATTTTCTTGTTTTAAATATAAAATCTTATTTTCAGTTGTTTTTTGGTTTTCTTTTACTTCCAATAAAATATTACATGCCATGAGAATGTGCATATCCATTGTTGTAGATTTTAATGAAAGCTTATTGTTGGTATAAAGGTGATGATACCAATACCATAGAATACCACAATAATAATATTGTTCAGGATCATGTAAATCGCTAAACAATTTATCTTTATCCTGTAATTTTTTTATAACAGAATTTACTTCTGTTTTAATTTTATGAGGTTCTTTAATAAATACAGATATAAAGACCCTAGCGATTGCCTCTATATTTGGCCTCTTATATGGAGGATTGATATCAAAATATTGTCCTCTCAATCTTTCAAAATATAATTCTAATGTTTTATCTTGCCCCATAAAGAAAGTTTCAATTTTTTCATGAAACTCATCTAAAGATTGCAAATCTTTATTGATTGCGTTTTGATTATTTACCGCATATTATAATATCTCTCTTTAATTGATTGTTTTTTGTGGCAAGTATTTTTATAACAACCATTATATCATCTGAAAGGTTCTTATTTTTGTCAGAATATTGTTTAAAAAGTTCATTAGTTGTCTGACAACCATTAATAATTCTAGGAAATGTTAGTGTGAAAAACTTTGGTTTTGTTGGATGTCTTTCTATTTCATCACAAATGATTACTAACCCATTATTGAGAAAAGGAAAATAACATTTTTTGTTTTCATCTTCTAAGGTTTTTTTGATGGACTTATTGACTTCTGTATCACCAATATAATTTCTTATATTTTCTACAAATAAACTTTGTCTTAAATTACCATCTGGTGTTAGAATTAATTTTTTTAATTGTGAAAATTTAATTGTTGTCAATAGACTTATTTTTATATCATTAATCTCTGGTAGTTGAATAGACTCTTCAAACTCTAATGTAGTTTTATGAAACTTAGCAATATTATTATATTGTTTTTTGATTTCTTCTGTTTGGAAAAAATTGATATTTTCCAACTTGCATCTATATTTTAAATCCTCCCTTAAAGTAATTTTATTTTTTTGATTGTTTATATCATCATTTGATATTTTATGTGAAGTCTTTCCAGAAATAAAAAATAATGTAACAAGAGGTGTTTCTTTCATTCTATTAATAAAACCATCTTTGTCATCAAATAGTTTTTTATAGATTGTAGAAAAAGGTTCGATACTTATTTTGTTTATCAAAAATTCAACAACTGTGTCAATAAAATCACCAAATTTTTTTCCATCAAAACTACTTTGTGTGGTTGATTGAATAAAACCTATTTTTATCTTAATGGGCTCGTTTTGACCAATTTCTTTTAAATCAGACTCTTCTGAAATAAGTTGACTATTTACTAAAATTGCAACACCATCTATTCCTTTTGCTTTATTAGTAGAAACCGATTTTATACCCTCTAATTCTTTTTCTAGTAGGTTTGAAACAACAATGTAATTGCCAAAATCCTCAAAAATATCAGCTTCGTTTTGTTCATTTTTTGTTATACCAAATTTTTTAACGAATTCATTTATGCTGGCATTTAAACCGATATCAAATTGTTGTGCCATTTTTTACTACTCTCCTTACAAATATATTATAATCCAGCGTGCTTGATTTGTCTAGTTAATGTCAAGCCATCCATAAAATTATAGCCATACCCGTAATTCTATCATGCCAACCCTTTCAATTCATTATATCTATCAAACCTATACGCACCTTTTTTGTTCCCATTATTCTCAAATATTTGCTTATTGTATATCCTTATTAATTTTTGATTTCCTCTTATTCTTTCCTTAATAATTGAATCATTTTGCACCAATTCTAATTCGGAAATCAAAAACCAATTTTTTAAAATTTCTTGATGCTTTTGGTAAGAACGATTAGAAGTATCCATAAGATAGCAATAATGATTCATAAAATTAGTTGTTGAGATATGATTAATAATGTCTAAAATTTGTTCCATTGTTTCTTTTTCGCCAGATAAGAAATCCCAAAATTCTTGAGCCACTAAAACCTCTTGTTTATCAAAATATTTGGTCATATTGATAATTTGCTTTAAAAATCTATCTTTATTAAAACCACTTATTTTCTCAAGTTTTGAATCAACAGTAGAATCAAAAGGAAATCCTATGTAAAACTTAATCTCTTTATGAGGAAATTTTTTAAATAAAGCTGCCTTAGCTTCTAATATTTTTTGTTTCTCACCTCTCATTTCTCCAGAATTTGGCTTTACAGACTTTAATTCAATGGCATAAATAGCATTATTCTCTTCAATAAAAATATCTGCTGAAAAATCCATCGCATCAATTTTAAAATCATCATAATCATAAAACAACAATTTATTTTCATGCTCTAGATTAGGTTTTGTAGCAGAAGTGCTCAAATTAGCAATAATTCGAGCAATATTATTTCTTTGGATCTGTGATATTTTTAAATTGCCCAGTCGCTTAGAAGTATATTCTCTTTTTTCGCCATGACTAATATGGTGAGCAATATTTTCAAAAAAAGCTTGGCCAAGTGTTGTATTAAGACCATGCATCCAACTGCTTAGCGAAATAAAAAATTCCATATCAGAAACTTTGTTAGAAAATTTATCTTTAAACGCATTTAAAAAGGCTGTATGAAAGGGTGCGTTTCTATTTAAAGAGCATTCATTAGGAAAATTATCAAATCTGCTAACAAGTGTCTTAATAACCTCTATAGCTATTTTTTCTTTCACGCTTTTATCTAATGCCATTTTTTATTTTTCCTTTAAATGAAAAATAATCTCTGCATAAGCAGACTTATCAATTTCTGTGCGATTTAATACGGGACGCTTGTATTCTTTGATAATTTGCATATTAGCTTTTTTTGCAATTTCTGGATATAGATTAAATTTATCATTTGCCACTAAAAATATATCATAATCAATTTGCAAATATTGTTTTACATTGTTTAAAACTTGTGCCATATTATCAATATAGGATTGTTTTGCAAGTAATCCTTGACCCTTAAACAAAGGACCAATTTCTAAGTCATCATTTCGCTCAAAATTAAATAAATCATAAGCATAGGCATGTTGATTGTGATAATCAATCAATCCCACATAAGGTGGACTAGAAAAAATTCCTCTAATTTTTTGCTTTTTAATTAGTGTTGCTAATTTTTTATTTTCTTTTTCAATAGCCTTGATTATACCAATTGTTCTGCTATCGCCCTGCAAGCAAATTTGCACAGTATCGGTTTTTAAAGACTGAAATTCTTTCAAACGCCTTAAAGCATCTTTACAATAACGTTCCCACCAAGAAATTATAGAGAATAAGGGCTTACAAATTTTAGCGTGTTTTTTACAATAATAAGGTTTTATGACAGGCTCTTTCAAAGTAGCTAAATCTGAGTGAGTAGTAGCACGACAACTTCTTAAAGTGCGGCTTAATATCACACTAATAATTTCTTGCAAACACTTATTTTTAACTTGTTTTAATTCTTTAAAAACAAAGTCTATTTCTTTTTTAATAGGCTCTAAATACCATTGCCCTAAAAAAGAGTTGGTATCATCTTGTTTAATTTTCAATGGATATTTTTGCTGTAATGCTTTAAAGATTAGATTAAATTCTTGCTCTTTAATCAAAGCATATTCTTTTTCATTGATTTGTTTTTGTCTGACTTTAATCTTAAATTCTGGCGAGGGAAAATACTGCTG
Source organism: Helicobacter cetorum (assembly GCF_900198405.1). Taxonomy (GTDB): domain Bacteria; phylum Campylobacterota; class Campylobacteria; order Campylobacterales; family Helicobacteraceae; genus Helicobacter; species Helicobacter cetorum_C. Next base: position 135,496 of record NZ_FZMR01000006.1, on the reverse strand, counting down.
ATTAAAAACATTCAGCTCCTCTAATAATTCTTTGTCAAAAACCAGATTTGAATTTTTGAGAATATAATCTTTTAAAGAGTTAGTTATTTTTTTTAATTGCTTATCTAATTCTTTCAAATCAAACTCTTTAATTTTCACATTTGAAATGAGTGCATTAAATAAGCTAATATCTATACCCACAGCATGCATGCTTAGCTCATTAGCCTGAACTAATGTTGTGCCACTGCCACAAAAAGGGTCTAAAATAATATCACCTTTTTTAAAAATGACTTCCCTTTTAAAGTCGTCTGTATGATTGTCTAAAAAATACTCTACAAGCTGAGGAATAAATTTACCCTTATAGGGGTGTAATCTATGCACATGTTTTGTGGTGTCTTTTTCTTTCAAATGTTCAAAAGATAAATTCCAATTTAAATCATCGCCCAATTTAGTTTTATAATCATTTTGCCTTCTATCCTTATATTGCTGATAATACTGCACCAAATCCTTTTGAGCTATGAAGGTCTTCTTGTCAATTTCATACTTTTTAATTAGTCCATATTGAATTAGGTATGAAATATTAGAAGAGGTAACATTTTTATTCAGATATTCGCTTGCAAAAACACTCGCTTGTTTTACACTCAGAAATCCATCTGTTTTTCCTGTCAAAATACCCTGCCTAATATCATAATAAAATAAAAAATTTAATTCTTGCTTGCAAAATGCCTTTCAATACAATCACACAAAATGTGAATAATAAGAATATGGATTTCTTGGATTCTTGGTGTATCATTATTAGGCACAATAAGGGCTATATCACTTAGTTCTCTCATCTTCCCGCCATCACGCCCCACTAAACTAAGAGTTTTAATCCCCAAATCTTTTGCTTTTTTATAAGCCTTTAAGATATTTTTGGAATTTCCGCTCGTAGAAATCCCTATTAAAACATCTTTTTGCGTTCCTAATGCTTCTAATTGTCTAGCAAACACTTCTTCATAGCCATAATCATTCGCAATAGCAGTGAGTGCTGAAGTATCCGTATTAAGGCTTATGGCACTCAAGCCCTTTCTCTCTAATTTATAACGCCCTGTTAATTCTGCAGCAAAATGTTGCGCATCGCTCGCACTCCCCCCATTACCACAAATAAGGATTTTCCCTTGATTTTCTAAGGTTTCTATCAAAAGACGAATGCTTTGAGTTAAAGTTGCTTGCAAGCTTTGTAAGCTTTTTTCTAACGCTTCTTTATGGGCTAAAAATTCTTGCTCTATTAAATTAGTCATTGTATGTCCTTGTAATTTTTTCTATAATTTTACTTGTAGAACGCCCTTCCTCAAGCTCAATCAAACGCACTTCTTTAGCAAATTCACTCCCTACTACTTCTTGATTGAGATAATCCGCTCCCTTAACTAAAATATCAGGTTTTATGGCTTTTATCAATTCTTTTGGCGTATCTTCTTCAAAGATTACAATATAATCCACACAAGACAAACTCGCTAAAAGAAACGCTCTATCATCTTGGGCGATTATAGGGCGATTCTCTCCCTTAAGTCTTTTGATAGAATCATCACTATTTAACCCTACAATAAGAATATCCCCTAAAGCTTTGGCTTTTTGCAAATAACTCGCATGCCCTTTATGAAGAATATCAAAACAGCCATTGGTAAAAACAATCTTTTGTTTGGTGTGTTCTAAGATTTTTAAAAGCTTTTCTAAAGAAATGATTTTAGGGTGGGTTTGATTTAAAATTAAAGCGATTTCTTCTAAACTTGCTAACGCGCTCCCCACTTTAGTAACCACTACAGCAGCAGCAGCATTGGCAAACTCACAAGCTTCTTTGATATTCTTTGTCTCTAATAAAGAGAGCATTAAAGATGCAATCACTGTATCGCCAGCACCCGTTACATCATAAACTTCTTTAGCAATCGTAGGGCAATTAATAAGCGTGTCTTTTTCTAAGAAAGCGATGCCTTGTTCGCTTAAAGTTACCAAAGGAATAGCAATGTGGTAAGTTTCTGCTAAGATTTTAAGAGCTTTCAATAAATTCGTATGGCTATTTAAATTCAAATGAAGAGCTTGCTCTAACTCAGCACGATTAGGTGTAATCAAACTCGCATAAGAATATTTACTATAATCTTTCCCCTTAGGGTCGCATAAAATAAGTTTATGGTGTTTGTTAGCTAGAGCAATAATTTCTTGAGTTAGCTCAAAATCTAGCACGCCCTTATTATAATCTGAAAGAATAATGCCATCAATTTCTTTAATTTTTTCTGTGATAAAATCTAAAAGGCATTTTCTTAAAGTAGCATTTAAAGGGTCTTTATTTTCCTTATCCACACGCACAATTTGCTGATTTTGTGCGATAATGCGAGTTTTTAATGTGGTGCAACGGGTGCTATCAGTTAAAACACCTGTGGTCTCAACATTTCTTACTCTTAGGGCATTAAGAAAATGCTTGCCTTCTAAATCATCTCCTATTACCCCACATAAAAAAACTTTTACTCCTAAAGAAATAAGATTGTTAGCCACATTAGCGGCTCCGCCTAAATTCTTGCTCTCTTTTTTAACTTCTAAAACAGGCACAGGGGCTTCAGGCGAAATGCGTTCACTCTTCCCCCATAAATAATAATCTGCGATTAAATCCCCTACGACTAAAATTTGTTTCATGTGTGTTGTTCTTTAAAAATCATATGAATATGGGGCAAATAATCTTTGATACCACTTTCTAAATCATATAAAGGCGTATAATCTAAATCTAGTGAAGTGGGTTCAATATCAGCTTGCGTATGCTCTTGAAAGAAACTATAAGGATTTTTAATATAAGTAACTTTAAAGTCCCCCAAATGCTCTTTTAAAATTTTAATAATATCATTATAACTTCTTGCTTCTGAATAGCCCACATTATAAATCCCACTTTTTTGAGCTTTCATAGCTTTTACATTTGCTTGAATAACATCTTCAATATAGACAAAGTCTCTTAATTGCTCGCCAAATTCAAAAAGCTTGACTTCTTTAAATTCCATAGCTTGTAAAGCTAGTTGTAAAATCATAGAAGCGGTTTTTTCTTTATAAAATTCTCTAGGTCCATAGACATTAAAATAGCGTAAGCCCACTTGAATACTATCATTTTGATTAGAGCGGATATATTCGTCCATGCAAAGTTTAGAAAACCCATAGACATTCTTTGGATTTTCACCAAAGCCTACTCTATTTGGGGCTTTGGTGTTACCATAAGTGCCTGCTGAAGACGCATAAATCACTTTTGCCTTTTTTCTATTAGTAATTTCTAAAAGCCTTAAAAAAGCTTGATAATTTGTTTTCATCACTAATTCTTGGTCTAGAACGGTCGTATCAGAAATAGCCGCTTGATGGAATAAATAATCAAAATGCAGATTTTCTAAACGCCTTAAATCCAAAGGGTTGTTAATATCTGCTGTGATAATTTCACCCTTAAAACCGATTAAATTCTTAAAATGTCCCAAGGAGCTTGGGCGATGATTGCTTAAAAGTGTGTTGTTACGAAATTTATCTAAAACAATTACTTTAGCTTTAGGGTGGTTATTTTGAAAATAAAAGGCTAAATTACTGCCTATAAAGCCTGCTCCACCTGTAATTAAAATGGTTTTATTCTCTAGTTCATCATCAATATAACGCATTTTTTGTCCTTAATTTGATATAATCAATCATTTCTTTAAAATCTTTACATTGTATCCAAGAATGAGAAGTTTTTAAAGGGTTTGTTGTGAGTAAAATATTGTTTTTGACTTTCGCATTCAAACCTGCCATAACATCACTTTCTTTATCGCCTATCATAAAAGATTGTTCCAAATTGATGTTGTGTTCTTTAGTGGCTTGTAAAATTAAAAGTGGTTTTGGTTTTCTACACTCGCAATTTTCTTGTGGCGTATGCGGGCAAAAATAAATGCCATCTAAAGAAAAACCTAAATTTTTTAATAAATTTTCTTGGAGATACTCTGTGAGTTTTTCAAAGTCTTTGAGCGTATAATAGCCACGATTAATGCCGGATTGATTGGTGATTAAAAGAAGTTTATAGCCTAAATCTTTAGCATGGCTTAATAATTCAAAAATGCCCTTTTGAAATTCAAAATCTTCTTTTTTATACACATAGCCCTTATCAATATTGATAATGCCATCTCTATCTAAAAACAGTGCCTTATTAGTGGTGTTCATGTTGGTGAATCTCGCTAGAATGATTGGATTGATGGTGGTTAGAATGGGGCATTTTATGATTGATTAGCATAACCCCCATATAAAAGACATAAACCCCAAAGACAAAGATTAAAATTTTAGATACAACATTAAAAAACTTCCTATATGAGAGCCTGCTTAAAATCATTCCCATTAAAAATAATGGCACACTCGTGCCAAGCCCAAAAGCAAGGCCTAACATAGCCCCCATAAGCACGCTATGACTAAGGGCTACGCTCGCTAAAAACATATATACCATCATGCAAGGTAGAAAACCATTCAACACGCCTAAGATATATAGGGCTAACACACTTTGTGAGCGTAAAGTTTTTTTAATCAAAGTAGAAATAAAAGAAATTTGAAAACCTAGCTTTTCTATCTTTGTCCCTAATAGAGCTAAAAGGATTAAAAACACTCCCATGCTTATAAATAAAACGCCCTTAAAAAACATGCTTACGCTAATCACATTCCCTAAACCTGCCACAATAGCCCCTAGCAACATGTAAGTGCTAATTCTTCCTAAATTATAAAGAGCATGACAAATAAATTGATAAGAAAAACTTGTAACTTTAGAAAATCTTATTTGGCTAAACGCACTCACAATCCCCCCACACATGCCTACACAATGCCCTAAAGACATGCTTAATGCAGCTAAAAACATACCTAAGAAACTTAAGTGCTCTAATGAATCTGTCATAAAAGCCCTATTTTCTTAAGAGCGATTTCTATACCATCAAAAACCAGTCGTTCATTACAAATTGAATGGGGCAAAAAAGCACTCAAAAACTTCGCATCGCCCCCACAAAGATAGATTTTTTGATTTTGTGCTAAATTTTGAATACAAGACACTATACTAGAAATGATGCCATAATTCACGGCATCTTGTGTGTTTTTGGGTAAAATCTCTAATGAATTTAAGACCTTGAAAGGTTGCTCTAAAATACTCGCACTCGCTTTATAGGCATGAATATATTGAGCTAGACCGGGTAGAATACACCCCCCCAAATGCTTGCTATCTTTTACTATATCAATAGTAATCGCACTTCCAGCATCTACCACAACCCCATTACTCACAGCTAAACATGCCATTTGTCTGTCTATCCCAAGCCCTACATAGTCTGTTTCTAAACTAAAAAATTCTGCAATATTTTTAGCACTAGGATAAACATTTAAAAGAGCTTTTTCATTTTCATTATTCACGCTAATATAAAAAATTTCACCTTCAATATTCAAGTGCTTTAAATTTTCTTTAGTGCTTGAAAACAGCCTATAACCTTCTGCAAAATGAATATGCGTATTGCCTATATCACATAAAACCATGAGCTATTCTTTATGCTTGTACTTTGTTTTATGCTTTGTTGGTTTAGGTATAGGCATAGGTCTAGTGGGATAAAGTTTTGGCTTAAAAGCGTTATAATCTAAATAATAGCGATCATAATACACACGATTCTTATCATAAAAAATCCCTTTATTCAAGCGTTTTGTTGGCATAATCTTATAAATTTTATACACATCATAGTGGTCTAGGTCTATCTCCACTACATAACCACGCTTTTCTAAAGAATAAAGCTTATTATCTTTTAATACAATCGTGCTTAAAGAGGCAAAGGGCAATTTAACGCTGTTTAATTCCCTTAGAGTTCTATCCATTTGTAAAATCTGTCCATCTAAAGTCAGCACATACAAACGGCCTTTATTGTAGAGCAAATCTAAAACATCTCCCTCATAAGTAAACTCTTGACCGCTCACTACAGATAAAATCCGCTTGCCCGTTGAGGCTATCATATTATCCCCATCTACAATAAGATAAGTTACATTATTAAAAAACTTTTCACTATGGATAACAATATTTCTAATAGGTGTAGGGTCTCCATGCACATAATCTACTACTAATAAACGCCCATCTAACATAGGAAAAACCACTACCGTATCCATAAAAATAGGCATAGCCATTAAAGAATTAATCGCTGTGCTTGGTGTGCCTTTTTCACTAAAAAGCAATTTTTTTGAAGTAATATCATATAGATTGGCTGAGTTATCCGCCAAAACAACTGCCAAAACATTACCCTTAACACTCGCACTTAAAGCAAAGGTTTCTAAAGGTATTATAATAGACTTTTGTGTGGATTTAGGGTCGTTATTGATAAGCTCTAATTGGTGGCATGACTTATCATTAACTTCTTCTTTAACACCTTTAAGCTTAATATCGGTTTCTTTGGTTTTTTTAGCCCTAGACTTGCTTTCTTTTTTATTAAGGCAATCTTGAGCTAAGATAAAATAGCCTTGGCTTTCATTCAAAAAACTGCTTTCATAATTAAAATTCTTACCGATTTTTAATTGCGTCATGCCATTAGAATCAATCACAACGCCATTTTTTAGCACCGCTCCATAGCGGTTAGAAGAAGTTATACTTTCTTGCAAAGTGCTAGAAAACCCTACTTCACCTTTAATCATATAGCTAGGTGGTCTAAAGTATTTCCTAGTATTACAACCTGCAAAAAGAATGAATACCAATAGGATTAGAAATTGTCTGTTCATAAAGATTAATGTTTTCCTTGAGTGTTGGAACTCTTTGAGTTTTCTTGTTTTAAAGGTTTTTCTACCTTAGAAGACTGCGTCGCTCCATAATGTTTTAAAATAGAAATCATGGCATACAAAGAGGAATTTAGAGGGATAGTCCCTAGTATCTTATGGGCTTGCATAATGGAATCTTTAGAATTTTCTTTATAGAGTAGCCCTACCTCTTGCAAAGCGCTTAATTCCTTGAGTATAGGACTATTTTTAAGCAAACTCTTATTTTCAGTAAGAGAGGCATAAGTATAATTCGCAAGGATTTTAACCACTTCATTAGAAGATTGTAACAAACCTTTTAATATTTGAGCATCATTTTGCTTGCTTGCTATAGAAAACTGATACAAATCATAGAGTTCGGGTGCTGTTTCTTTGAGTCTCTCTTGTAAAGCTAGGTTATTAGGATTTTCCAACACTTCATTATAAATCTGTGTGATTCGCTCGCTTTTTTGCTGTTGTTGATAGGTTTGCAACTTCTGGTCGCCAAAATAGGCAATTACAGCTACAACAATAAATAATAATATCCATTTATAACGCTTATAAAATTTTTCAATCCTAAAAGCCCCCTCTAGCAACTTTTCATCGCTTTTAAATTCCGCTTTGACTTGTTCTAACTCACTTTTAATACTCATTCTTTACTCACTCCTGTGCTACCAAATCCCCCACTACCTCTTGAAGTTTCATCTAATTTTTCGCATTCTAAAAATTCTGCTTTATAAGTCTTTTGAACCACACCCTGAGCAATCCTATCACCTACTTGAACTTTGAAATCTTGATCGCTAAAATTTGCTAAAATAACCTTAATCTCGCCCCTATAATCATTATCCACGGTTCCGGGAGAATTTAACACCATTATTTGATTTTTTAAAGCTAGACCACTACGAGTTCGCACTTGCAACTCATACCCCTCTTCTAGAGCTAAACATAACCCCGTAGCAACCAACCCAACGCTATGAGATTTAATTACCACATCTTCTATTGCATGCAAATCAAAGCCCGAAGAACCTTCTGTTTGATACTTAGGAATAATGGCATTTGAATGGATTTTTTGTATTTTAATTTTCATCAAAGCAAATCTCTTTATAACAAATATCTAAAATTTCAAAATCGCTTTCCCCACTAGGCAGCTGGATTGTTACTTCATCGCCCTTACTCTTGCCTATTAAACTTTTTGCAATAGGCGAACCAAAAGAAATTAACCCTTTAGTTGGATTACTCTCTACACTCCCTACTATCGTATAAGAAAACTCTTTATCATTATCTAAATTAAGAATTTTAACCGTGCTTCCAAAACTCACTTTATTATGTGCCAAGGTGCTTGGGTCAATCACTTGAGCGTTAGCAACAATCTCGCTTAAATCAACAATTCTTGCCTCAATAAAGCGTTGCTTTTCTTTAGCGGCATGGTATTCGGCATTTTCTTTTAAATCCCCATGTCCTCTAGCAATATCAATTTCTTTTACGATATTAGGGCGTTCAATTTCTTTTAGTTGTTTTAATTCTGCACAAATCTTATTGTATCCATGCATACTCATAGGTTCTTTATTCATTTAATCTCCTAAGCTTACGAAGTAGAGATTATAATAAAAATTAGGTTAATTTAGCATGAAAGCTATCTCTTTAGCGATATTATTGGCACTCCCACTACCTAAATATTCTCTTAATCTCAAACTTTCTTTAAAATAATGCTCTCTATCCATATTTTTATAAGCCTTTAACAAACTTTCTACACTCAAAAAATGCTGGATTAATTCTTCATGTAATTTAGTTTTTCCAAGCCCAGCTTTTTCGCCATTTAAAGCGTTATAAAAAATATTAGCTAATCCTATATAATGCAAATTTACAAAAATTCTAGCAATTAAAAAATCAACTTTTTTGGCTCTATACGCTAATACAAAGGGCGTGCCAATAAGACTTGCCTCCAAAGTCGCTGTGCCACTACAAATGAATGCAAACTCTGCTTCATGCAAACTCTTATGGGCATCATAAGAGATTTCAAACAATTCAATATCTTTTCCATAAAGAGCTTTTAAATCTAAGTCTTTAAAAAAACTCGGCACAACTAACACACGCTTTTTTAAGCCCTCATCTCGCTCTAAAATCTTAGCCACTTCTACAAATAAAGGAAATATTTTAGCGATTTCAGTTTTTCTGCTCCCGGGCATAAAAACTAGTCCCTCGCCCTTAGAGCTTTCTTTGCGATATTTAATCTCATCTAATAAGGGGTGTCCTACATACTGAGCCTTTTTTTGGTAATAGCTCGTTTCAAAAGGCAAAATCGCTCCCAAAAAATCGCAATGTTTTTCAATGCTTTTAGCACGCCATTTTTTCCATGCCCAAACTTGCGGTAAAATATAATAAATAATTTTTTTACTAGGGTCTTGTTTTTTGATTTTTTTAGCTAAAGGTATATTAAAAGAAGATGAATCCATTAAAAGCACTAAATCTGCTTGTTTAGCTAATTTAACCATTTCTTTATGGGCTTTTAATAAAAATCCTAAACGCCCTATAACATCTCTAAAACCCATGATAGAAAATTCTCTAGGACTATAGAGTGCATTCTCTCCCTCAAACACTCCAATAAAACGATAATCTTTAGGTAAAAATTTTTGCAACTCTTTTAAATGCACATTAGAGCTTACCTCTAAAGCACTCACTAAAATAGTAGGCATTACTCGTCCTTTAAAAGGTTTTGGTTTTGATAAAGTTGAATTTCTTTGTGCATGTCTCTTAGTTCAATTTTTAGCACTGAAATTTCAAAATCCTTTTTAGATAATTGGTTTTTTAGTATCTTATTTTCACGCAATAAACTACGATATTGTAAATAAAGCTCTTCACTAAACAAGCGCTTTAGAGGTTTAGCGACCATAATCGTATTATCTTTATCATAGACTTCAACCTCCTCAAGCACACAAGGTAAGACAATTTCTTTAATGTCTTTATTTTCTAAGGGGAGCCTTTTGTCCAAACGCAAAGTTTCTTGCTGGCTTTTTTCTTTTTGGAGTTCTTGCTTGATATTCTCTAAAGCCAACATTTTTTTTTGAAAAACCTTTTGGGTATGCGCCAACTCAAGGCGCATTTTTTTTAAAGCCTCTTTAGATTCTGCGATTTCTTTTTCGTAAGTTCTAAGCTCTGCCTCAAGTTCTTCGTTTGTTTTACACATAGTAATTCTCTAGTAATCACTCTCCTAACATTTCTAAAGACAACAAACGCATTTCATTACCCTGAGTGATACTCACATTCTTACCCTGACATTTTTCGCACACCCCATAATCCAAAGTGTTAGGTTTAAAAACATGCGAACAATCTTTGCATTCTAGCTCAATCTTTTCATCTACAATATCTAAAATGGCATCTTTACACACCAAAGACTCTTCTCTAAAAGTCTCAAACGCACTCACAAACAAGCTCTTATCCATTCCGCTTCTTTCGCCAATGCCCACCACCACTCTTTCAATCTTATGGGCTTGATTTTTCTTAGCATGCTCTTCACAGAGCGTGATTAAAGAAGAAACGACTGAGTATTCATGCATACTAAACCTTAATTAAAAAAATTCAAACCCCTATTATATTGTAATAGGGTAATTTTTTATCTTATTGCTTAAGATTTAATAGGGTGTTAAGGATTTGATCTGATGTAGTTACTGCTTTAGAGTTAGCTTGAAATCCTCTTTGAACCACAATCAAATTCGTTAAACTACGGCTTAAATCCACATTACTAGATTCTAGTTTAGAGCCAGAAACAGAACCCCTACGCCCTGTGTTTGCCGCACCTATTAAAGCCTGTCCTGAGTTACCCGTTTGAGAAAAGACATTTCCCCCTAGTGCCTGTAAGCCCGCATCATTAGCAAAATTCGCCAAAGCCACTTGAGCTAGAGCCAAAGTTCTACCATTACTAAACGCCCCTAAAAGCACGCCATCAGAATCAAAACGCACATCCATTAAATCGCCCGCTTGATAGCCATTTTGCTCAATCGCATAAGTTTCAGAAATCTTATCTACGCTTGTTAATCCATCAAAGCTCCCTGATGAACCAAAGGCTAAATTAATGCGTTGAGGAGAATCCGCACCATTTTTAGGATTGAATTGTAAAAGAGGCGGATTCATGCCAGCTAAAGAGCCGTCATTATTAAAACGCAAACGCCCCCCTTCAAACACATTAGGACGAGTAGCAGAGCCTCCTACTAATTCTGCAGGTTCAGGCACAATCGCTCTAAAATTCCATTCTGCCCCCCCACTTCTATAAAACTCAATCCTTAAAGTGTGTTTAGAACCCAAACTATCTACAATATCAATGCTAGTGGCATGGGTAGCGTGCGTTATCCTAGAGCTACTAGCTACCGCACCCCCCTCAATTAAAGAAGCCGTATTAAGCCCTTTCATCGTGTTTTTAAACAAGACATTATTGGTTACGGTTCCAGAAGAATACCCACTCACAAAGATATTAAGGTTTTCTTTAGTGGCGTTACCATTATCTTTATTATTGATTTCAAACATACCAAATTGATTTACCGTAACCCCCACAGAGGCGGCTGAATCTTTATAATTGTCCGCCATTGTAGGGTCTTTAATAATGTTAGCGTCATGTTGGATTAACGCACGCAATTCATCAGTGGTTCTAAATTGTCCGTTCTCTGCATTAGGGCTAATAGAATGCGTATAGCTATATTTAAAGGCTGTTACATCTTTATCCCCTTCTGCGAAATTAGAAAACGCTCCTGTTCCTGCTTTAGTTACCACAATGTTTTTAAGCTTTTCATCGCCATCTAATTCGTTTTTATTTTCCAAGCGTAATTGCGTGCCATCTAAATACGCCTCAATACCGGTTTGATTTTTTACCGCATTGATAGCGTTTTGAGCTGCTACTAGGCTTGAAGTTCTGCTGACTGCTGAATCGTTAGTGAAAGAAATCTTAGTGCCGTTTAATTCAAGCGTGTTATTCTCTGCAGAGGGTGCGATGTCTTTTTTCATCACAGAGCTTTTATAACTCACCCAAACCCCTTGATTTTCATTCAATAAAAAGGCATCGCCATCTTCATTATATAAAGAGCCCATATCCTCTGCTACTTGCGTTAAATTCGTGCTAGAGTCATACATAGGGCTAATGCCATCTGATGGGGTTTTAGCAGAAGAATCTAGGGCAAAAATACTCGCTGTTTCATCAGCATGCCTTCCAGCGTTTAAATTCGCTCGCATAGAAATGCGATTACTCGCTCTTGCTGGCATAACCATACCGGGGTCAATTCTAATATTTTCTAAAGGACCGGTATTATCCACTTTTAAAGCATCAGTATCGCTCCCTTTAGTGCCTGTGTCTGTGCCATTTCTAACCCAGCCTTGCACCACAAGCCCACCGGTAGTAACCAAGCTCCCTTGCGCATCAAATAAAAACTCCCCATCTCTAGTGAAATTACGAGTAACCCCCCTATCAGGGCTAATGATAAAAAAGCCATCGCCTTGAATCGCTAAATCCGTTTTTACATCAGTGTTTTGGATATTACCTTGTGAAAAGATTTTTGTGGTCGCATCCACGCCTACCCCAAGACCCACAGAAAAATCATTCTGTCCTGCTAAACCATTTTTATAGGGTGCAGTAGCAATGAGTTTGACTTGAGAGAGCATATCCACAAAAGACGCCCTAGAATATTTAAAACCAGTAGTGTTTACATTAGCGATATTATTACTCTCAATATCTAAAGCAATTTGATGGGCTTGCATTCCATTAACACCAGACCATAAAGACCTAAGCATGGCTATCCTTTAATAAAATAAATTCAATCTATGCAAAATAAAGCAAAAATTGTTCCAAAAATAATTAAACCTTGCTAGAACAACATTAAAAAATACTTTTTTGCATTTCAAATAAAACAAGAACAAAAATAAAAATTCTTACCATACTAAACTTATGGAAAAGTTTTTTGCAAGGAGCTTTCGTATTTTTAGACACCAAATTGCATGTATTTATCTTTTTTAATGTCCTTCAGCAGCTTCTATGTTTCTCATAACAATGTGAGTTCCGTATTGATAGTATTTTTATACAAACCCTATGTAGCTTTTTATGCTTTAATTACGCTCTCAGTTTCGTAAGGCAAATTTTATAGGTTATGGAGCCAAAACAAAACCCTTTAAAAGCTTAAAAAGGGATTGTCTTAACTCTTAGTGGTGTTCTTTATCCTCATGTTTTTCTTGCTCATGCTTATGTTTTTTACCACAATCACAAGATTTTAAACCAAGCTCTTTTGCTTTCTCACTCTTAGTAGCGTTCTTTTTTTTACCACAATCGCAAGATTTTAAACCAAGCTCTTTATCCGTATCTTTCATGTTGTGCTTATCAAGCTCTTCTTTAATCGCTTTTCTGCGTGCCTCAAATTCTGCCACGGTCATATCATCAGTATTTTTAATCGCATATTCATGTAACTGCTTGTGAAACTCAGCTCGCTTTTCTTTAGGCATCGCTTTCATGCGTTTTCTCAACTCTTTTTTATAATCTACAATATCTTTTGGAGCAACAATTCCAGCCATTTTTGCCAAGTCTAAATCACTTTTTTTACTAAAATCTGTTGCACTTAAGGGTGCTAATAAAAGCGTTACTAAAGAAAACGCTAAAAAACCTTTTTTTATCATTGTATATCCTTTCCTATCTTAAAATTAATCCATCACTTAGGGGAGCAATGCTCATCATCTTTGACTTTTTTAGCTCTGCACCAAACTTTCCTTGCATCGCCACTGCAAACGCTCACATTAAGCCCCTTAGCTTTAATCTCTTCAGCACTTAAACCTTTAGTCTTTTCTGCCAATTCTTTACGCACTTCTTCACGCATCTTTCTAAAGTCTTCTTCACTCATTTTGGAAAGATTTTTTTTTGCCTCTTTGCTGAAACTCGCACGAAATTTCTTAGCCTCTTCAGCATTTAAAGCTTTAAGGCGTTTAGACACTTCCATGCGATAATCAATCGCCTCACTAGAAGGCAAGGTTCCTGCTAATTTTAAAAGTTCTTTGTCGCTCTCTTTTGAAAAGTCTCTCGCATGCACTGCTTGAAAGCCAAACATAAAAATCAAAACTAAAAATAAATTCTTTTTAACGCTCATTTAATCTATCCCTCATTAAAAAAATGACTATCTAAATGAAATAGCCTTAAATACACATCATACCACAAAATTCTATGATAATCAAAATAAGCTAATAAAGCCATAATTTAACTTCTTATGATGTATTATTCATGTATTATTCCAAAAATGTTAAAAAACCTAGCTATTTAATATTATTTTGGCAATAATTCAAAAATATTCAATAGACTAGATGAGAAATTTTATATCGCTTAAGGATAGCTTAATGAAAACAAACAGCTTAAAAAACTATCTTTTGGGACTTTCTGTAGTAGGGGTTATTGTGGCATTAGCTCTTTATGTAGCAGAGTTTGCTTTTTTTAAAGATAATCATATCTCCGCGCTTTTAGTAGGGGTTTTAATAGGACTTTTAGGCTCTTTTATTTATCCTAAATACTCTCATCATTTAAATAGTGGGGTGCAATTTAGTGCTAAAAAACTTTTGCGTTTTGGAGTCGTCCTTTATGGCTTTAAAGTAAGTGTAACAGAGATTTTAAGCTATGGTTTTTCGCCCCTTTTAATCGCTCTTATTGTGGTGGTTTTTATCTTTTTTGTAGGGGTCTTTTTGGGAAATAAACTAGGGCTTGATGGCGAAACTTCTATGCTTGTTTCTATAGGCAGTGCAGTTTGTGGAGCAGCGGCAGTCTTAGCACTAGAGGGGGTTTTAAAATCTAAGCCTTTTAAAAGCGTGATAGCCGTTGGCACAGTGATTGTTTTTGGGCTATTTTCTATGTTTTTTTACCCTTTTATTTATAATCTAGGCATTATCCCTTTAAATCCTATGCAAGAAGGCGTGTATATTGGTGCGACCTTACATGAAGTAGCAAATGTTGTGGGGGCAGCCAGCTCTATTTCATCAGACGCTGAAAAAATCGCTGTTACGATTAAAATGGTGCGTGTGATAATGCTTATCCCCCTACTACTTGGCATTTCTTTATATCTAGCTAAAAATAACCAAACAACAGAAAAAACAAAAATACAAATCCCATGGTTTGCGTTCGCTTTTTTGGGCATGGTCATTATTCATTCTTACTTGCCTTTAATAACAAAGGATTTTTTAAGCCCTCAAGTCTTGCAAGATAGCTTTGCTTTTTTAAGGAAAATTTCAGAAATTTGTCTTATTTTTGCTATGAGTGCACTAGGACTTCAAGTAGATGTAAAAAACTTCGCCTCTAGTGGGAGTAAAGCCTTTTTGCTCGCCTTAATCTTATTGTTTGTGTTGGTGGGTGGGGGCTTATTTTTAGTGAAGTGGCTTGTATAAATGTTCACTTTTTTAAAGGGTTTTGGCCTAGCACTATCTTTAAATGTCGCTATAGGTGCACAAACCCTATTTATTATACAACAAGGCATAGCTAGAAATCATGTGTTTTTAATCTGTGTCATTTGCTTTGTTTGCGATATTTTTCTAATGAGTGCTGGAGTATTTGGCGTGGGAGCGTATCTTTCTCAAAAACCCTATATAGCTTTAGCACTAAGTCTTTGTGGAGCTTTATTTACGGGTTATTACGCTTTTATGGGGTTTTTAGGACTTTTAAAAACTTCACAAACTAAAAAATCTCAAACTCTTGAGATTTTATCGTTAAAAAAGACTTTGCTATTTACTTTAGCGGTTAGCTTGCTTAACCCTCAAATTTATTTAGAAATGCTGTTTTTAATTGGTGCGAGTGCGATTTCACTTGACAATGTTAGAAAACTTATCTTTTTATTTGGTGCACTCTTTGCGTCGTTATTATGGCTTGGAACATTAGGGAGCTTGTCAGCTCGCTATGGCTCTATCTTTTTGAGTAACAAAAAAGCTACCATAGGCATAAACCTTTTAATCTTGGTGGTTATGGGAAGTATTTGTCTTACTCTAATAAAAGATTTTTTAGCTCTTTTAGAAACGCTCTAATTTAGAATAAATACGCATAGCTTACAAAAACTTCTTTATTTCTAAAAACGCTGAAGTTTTGTCTGATAGTTTGTTGTTGCCATGCGTTGCTAGAGCCAAAACTTTTCCAACTTTGAGCGCTTAAATTATAATAAGGGATTTTTAGCCCTACATTCAAGCGGTTGTGCTTACCCACATATAAAGAACCCCCAAAATTTACAAAAAAGCCCCCACCGGCTGCAAAAAATTTATCATTTTGTTGTGTGTTTTGATTTTTCCACTGAGAACTCCATAATATTGCATATTCCACCCCACCCCCAGCAAACACGCCCATTTTTAAAAAAAGCATTTTTTCTTTCTTTAGAGCATGTTTGATGATTGTATCAATAGGAATATTGACAAACACATTTAAATTCAAACCAAACGCCATAAAATGCCCATTATTAAAAAGAAAGTTTTGTGGACTTTTAGTTTGTTGTAAAATTAAGTCCCCTTGTTGCTGTGTTTTTGGGTCATAAGCTTTTAAGGTGTTTGGGTTATAATTTTGTTCTTCTAAAAGAGTATCCCCCCCTACTTTTTGACCTAATTTAGCGTTAGCATATTGAATATCCCCCCACACTCTTAACCCTAAAATGTGGTATTTATCTATGGATATTTCATCTCCAACTTGAAAGCTATAAGATAAATCTTTACCCCCCTTATAATGCGCTTGTAATTTTTCGCCATAGCACATATCATTAGGGCAAGTGGGATTATTTTTACTTGCTTGTTGCCACATTGTAGTGTTAAAATTAGCTCCAGTGCCTAGCTTAAAACCTAAATAAATATGATTTTTAGTTTTAAAAAAAGGTGTTTTTTCTAGGGCGTTATCGGTGCTTGCCAAAAGAACCCCTCCAAAACTAGCTAAAAAAATAAGCGCTTTTAAACGCTTTTTTGAT
The DNA here is from genome assembly GCF_900198405.1 of Helicobacter cetorum. Taxonomy (GTDB): domain Bacteria; phylum Campylobacterota; class Campylobacteria; order Campylobacterales; family Helicobacteraceae; genus Helicobacter; species Helicobacter cetorum_C. The sequence continues at coordinate 118,826 of NZ_FZMR01000006.1, read as the reverse complement.
TTAATTCTACCCATAATGGCACTTCACTTTGTAACATCTCTTGATTAAAAAATTCTTCTATACTCTCTCGCATGTCTCTTATCTCTGTAAGGGTATTGACACAATTACGAAAAGCACTCGCCCCCATTTCACCCTTAGCATAAGCATGCAAATTCTTCCTAAACATTATAACCCCCCTTTCTCCATAAAACTCCACCATTTTATCAAAATGTTCTAAAACCAAGTCCTTTTTCACCACAGCGGGCAATTCAGTGGTGTTGTTTCTAATCTGCCAAAATATCCAAGGGGCTCTTAAAGCCGCTCGCCCTATCATCAGCCCATTAGCGTTAGTCTTTTCTAACACTTCAAAAGCTTTTTTAACGCTGTCAATTTCGCCATTTGCTATCACTGGCACTTTTAAAATTTCTTTCATTAAAGCAATGCTTTCATAATCAATCTTATCTTTTTGATACCTATCACTTCGTGTTCTTCCATGCACGACTACATAATCAATCGGAGCGTCATTTAAAGCGCAAGCGATTTCTTTGGGAATTTTTTTATCAAAGCCTAAACGCACTTTCACGCTTGTGATTTTTTTAGTCGTATTTTCTCTAATCACTCTAAGTAATTTCACAAGGTGGTTTAAATCTTTTAATAACCCGCTACCATTACCATGATTAGCCACTTTTGGAGCAGGACAACCGCAATTAAAATCAATCCCACTTACTTGTTCTAAGACATTGATTTTTTCAACCGCCTCTTTAACAACACTCTCTTTAGAGCCTGAAATTTGTGCCATAAAGTTGTCTTCTAAGCTAGATTTTTCTAACATCTTAGAAGTTTTATCAAACGCATACACTAAGGAATGCGAACTAACCATTTCACTTGTGGTAACATCTACGCCAAATTTTTTCACCACACTTCTAAAAGGCAAGTCTGTATAACCAGCCAAGGGGGCTAAAAAAAGCCATTTTTTAGGATTATTCTTAAAGTCCATAAATTCTCGTATTAAAGTTTTTTGTTATATTGACACAATTAAGGTTAAAAAAGATTAAAACAAGGCGTTTAATTCTTAGAAAACTTTTTTAAAAAACTCTTTTAAACCCTCTTTTTTAATCCAATAATCCTTATAGCCTTTCCCTATATCACTTACCTTATTTTGATAAAGTCTTAAAAGCACTTTGATTTTTAAGTTTTTATTATTTTTAGGGTTAAAAATCTTAACTTTATCTCCATCTTTAAAAAGCTCTTCATACCCGTCCACCTTTAATTCATAATCGCTTTGCTTGCTCCCTTTAGGGTCAATGAATACAATTATTTGAGTATCATTTTTTTGTAACCAAAAGATAAAATCCGGATAATAACACCTTTGTGTGCCATTTTCTGCATAAGGGATAAATAAATTATCTAAGTGTTCATCAATTTTACTAAACGCCCAAAAATCATAGTTTTCTTCTAATGTTTTTATAGCCCCTTGTAACTCCGTTAAAAAATCACACTCACTTTCCACTTTAACTACAGCCTTAAGCCAATCACACTCTTTAGCTTTAATTAAAGGGTTATAATAATGCTCTTTAAGTTTTAATAGTTCTACACTATCAAGCTTAAATTCTTTATTTTGTCTGTATTTGTCTATATCATCAATATCTATCTCGCCTTTAGAGATTTTTTGCGTTAATTCATTCTTGTCTAGTGGCGTATACTCTTTAATCTCTTGGATTTTTTCAATCAATTTCTCTTTTTTATCCGCCCTAATTTTAATCTTTTTAAAATGCACAATTTCTTCATTTATAGAACTAAACTCATTTTTAGGCACTTTTTTATAGGGGTGCAATTTTGCTTTAAGGCTAGAAATCAAGTAATTTAAATCTTTGTAGTGCCAAGTTGTTTCTATTTTAAAATGCCTTTTTTGTATCATTTTTTTTAGTAATAAATAATCTTTACGCCTATAAAAATCATGCTTTAAAATAAAATGCGTTTCACTCATAGAATGAATAATTTCTTTTAAATCCTTATAGTTTGTTTCACTCATTTTAAACGAACTACTTTGTGAAAAATCAAAGGCGTTCGTTTTTTCTTTTTGATAGCTAGGCACAAATAAGGCATGTTCTATAGGCGTTTTTTCTAAGGCTATTTCGCACCATTTTTCATCTTTAGAGCACTCTTGTTTAACTTCTAAAATCGCTTTCACACTTTCTATATTAGTCGGTATCACAAAAAGCGTTTCTAAAATCGTAGCGTTTAACTGCAAGCGTTTTTTAATATCCTCATCTAGCCCTAAATACTCTAATCTTTGGCGTTGATTTTTCAAACTCTCAATTCTAACCCCCCTACCAAAAGATTGTTTGATAAACTTCTTAGCCTCGCTATCCATACCGATTTTTAAAAATAAAATCACATTAGGTCGTGTGCTATCCCAACCAGTATCAAAAGAGCGAGACCCCACTAAAATATTAATGCTACTTTTATCAATTTGGCTAAAATAACTCTCTTCTTTAAAACTCAAATCCCCTCTAATATCCACACCCTTTAATTTATCGTTTATCCATTCTGTAATATCGCCGATTTTTATTAAGCAAAAGACTTTATCGCTCGTATTGAGCTTAAAGGCGATTTCTTGCTTGTTGTTAGGGTTAATAACTACCTCAACACGCCCACTACTTTCATAAAAAATCTGTTCTTTTAAACTCTTAAAATCTATCTTTTCTAAACTTTCTTTAAAAACATTAATGTTTTTATTTTTACCATCGCTTAAGAGAAATTTAGGGGATTTTAATTCATCAAGCAATTCTTCTTTAGCCCTTTTAAAAACGCTACTATCTTCACTCTCAATCACACGCACCAACGCTTTAAAAAACATCTCTGCATCGCTATTTTCCACATTCACAGAATGCGTAAAAACTACCATTAAAGGGTCATGAAAATAATCTTTCACTCTATAGAGTTTTTGCATACTCAATAATAACAAGCCCTTTAAAATAGCGATTTCTTTTTGTTTATCGTTTAAATCTCTTGCCTCTTTAAAGGCTTTAAGCGTGTTTTTCTCTAATAAAATAGATTCCTTACCATAGCCTAATTTAACCCATTCGCTTACGCTTAAATTATATACCGAAGTGATTAAATCGCTATCTTCAATAAAAGTCGCACTAAAATTGAATAAAAACCCCTTTAAAGATAGCAAACTAAAAATGGCTTGTTTTTTACTCTCAGCTTTACTCCCCTTATGTGCCTCATCTAAAATGACATAGTTATTCCCATTATCCAAATAGTCTTTATAGTCTAAAATATCAACCTTGCTTTCATCATTCATTAAATCCGCACGATAATAAAACAACGCAATCTGTTTCATTTCTTTAAAAGAGTTATCTTGTGCATGATAAAAGTCCTTACTCTTAACACTCTTGAGATTTTTAAAATCAATTTGTTTGAAATAATCTTTGCCTTGATTGTATTTTTCAATTTCTTTTGCAAATTGCTTAATCAAATTTTCGTTCGCACTAAAAAACATGATATTTTTCTTAGGGATTAGCCCTAATTGCATGCTCACGCTTAAAAGTTCTACAAGCTTAATAATCACAATCGTTTTACCACTCCCTGTAGCCATATAAAAGCCTAAGCGATTAATTAAACTTTCAAAACCCAAACGATTATTTTCTATTTCAAAATGCGTTTTTAAAAAATCATTAGGTTTGATAAAATCACAATTAGCAAAAGTATAATGCGTTTGATAAAAACGATAAAAGGCTTTTTTATCCCCCTTAAACTCATTAAAAAACGCTCTTAAAACCCTAAACGCATTTTTTAAAGCTCGGCATTGATAATCTAAAAGCTCTCTTTTACTATCAAAACTTTTAAAGTCTAATTTTTCTAAGCTTGTGTTAATCTCGTCTGTATTAAATTCATTTTCGGCGAGTTTTTGAGCGACAAACACCTCGTTGAGACTATCTATTAAACTTTCTTGTTTTTTCTTGGCCATAAGCCCCCCATTACCAAATTAACGCACTTTTAAGTGCTTTTAAAATCTCTATTTTTTCATCTAATCCTTTAAACTTCACAAACCTTTCATTAAAGCTTTCTACTTCCAAACCGCTTAAATTTTCTAAAGTCTCTTTAATATCCACCCCCCTACTCTCTAAAGCTTTTAAATCAAGCGTATAAAAATCATTTTCGCTTTTAACTAAATAGCTGTATTTCTCGCTATAGCTTAATGGCTTAGTATCATTTTCATATTTAATATTCCTTAAAATCTCTTCATAGCTTTCTAATTCGTAGTATTTCACAAGCCCTCCAAGCTTGAAATCTGTATCTTTTGAAATACCACTTTTAAATCCCCCTATGACCTTTTTTATTCGTGGTAAGACTACACTATCAAAATGCTCCCCCATTTCTATGCCGATATACTTTCTGTTGAGTTTATGAGCGACCGCACATGTTGTTCCGCTACCGGCGAAAAAATCACAAATTAAATCGTTTTCTTGTGTAGAGATTTCTAAAATATGCTTTAAAAAAACTTCGCTTTTTGGATAATTAAAAACCTTATCATTAAATAAAGCTCTAATTTCAAGAGAGCCGATTTCTGTTCTTGCTATTTCACTTTTTATAATGGATTGCGGTAATCTACCTTTTTCATCATCAATATATACTTTTTTATGTAATTTATATTCTCCATTAACTTTTTTTACAATAAGCTTATGTTTTTCTTTTATCATTTTATCCCTACTCCAAGTCCACCTTCCTAAAACCCCTTCCATTTGATAAGGAATGATTTTAATTAAATTTTCTGTATTGTCTATTTCGCTATCAATAAAAATTTCTTTTGTTTTTTCATTGTAAAAAACCGGAAAATGTAACGATGGCACATCTTCTTTTCTTCCGCCCTGCCCCCTTTTCCATACTCTTTCAACATAAAATAAACCAAATTTATCTTTTTCTGTATATTTTTTATGCAATTCATTATCATTTAACCTTATAGGATAAAGCGAAACATTATCTATTGATTTAGCAAAACATAAACAATAATTGTGTTGTTGAGCTATAAATTTTGAGCTTTGAGTTCCTGCTGGAGCATTTTCACAAACTAAACAGCTAACGAAGTTATCACCCCCCCCCCCCCGTTGAATACTTCGTCCATAAGCACTTTACAAGTTGCTTGTTGATTATCATCAATAGAAACAAACATCACGCCTTTATCATTTAATAGAGTATGAGCGAGTTCTAAGCGATTACTCATCATGCTAAGCCAAGTAGAATTTTTAAATTTATCCATATAAATAAAATCGTTGTTTTGCGTGTTATAAGGGGGGTCAATATAAATACAATCTATTTTTTCTTTATAGCGGTTTTTAAGAGAGTTTAGGGCTTGGTAGTTTTCGCTTTTTATAAGTGTGCCATTAAATTCATTTTCATTAAAAAGGCTTTTAATCTCATCTTCTAAGTCTTTAAAATACTTCGTATCAAGGGGTAAAAACTCGTTTTCTATTAAGTTATCTGTGATTTGTAGGTTTAAATCTTGCCACTCTTTCTTTTGATTAGCATAATTTTTATGCTCTTTAATCTTGTTTAAATCATAGCCTTTTTCTTTTAATTTATCTAAGCTCACTATTAAATGGCTGTTAGTTACAAAGCGTGGTTTATTCCAAATTTTAGAAAGCTCATTTTCAAACTCGCTCACTAGCTCAATAATGTTTAAAGCAACTTCTTTAATGGTGTTAATCTCTTTTAGGCGTTCTTCTTTAAAATCGCTTATTTCTTTAAATAAATATTCAAACAAATACAAATCTAATTGCTCTTTTAAAAAATTATAGGCGTTTTTATGGATAAAAAAGTCCATTTGAGTTTGTTTATTGAAACTAGCAAAGGCTTTTTTTAAATTTTCTTCGCTAATTTGAACGCCTTGTTTTTTACACTCTTTTAAAATCTCTTGAATCTTTGTAACACTTCCTTTGCTAGAAAGTTGAACGCTAAAATTTAGGGCGTTTTTTTCTACACTTTCTAAATTAAATACAAGGACTGTTTTTTCATTACTCTTTTTGCTCTCTAATTTTCTTGTATCAAAATTAAAAAGGATATTTTCTATTTCTAAACTTAAATCTTTATAGATAATCTCACTTTTTACATAGTAAAGATTTTTAGTTTTATAAAAAAGGGCGGTGTCTTTTTGATTTAGTTCTAGCTTTTCATAATCGCTATAACTTTTAGTATAAATATCATAAAATAACGGCGTGTAGTTAAAATAAATACCCCCATTAGCACTAAAATAACGCATAAAAAAGCTATAAAGTTTGTCAAATAGCTCATTCTTAAAATCGCTTTTATCTTGGCATTTCTCATTAATTAGATTTTCTAATTCTTTCTTTTTGACTTTATAATACTCGCTTTTTGTTTTCATTAAATTGACTATGCCATTTTTTTGTGCCTTAGCGTTTTCATTAAAAAGATTGTCTTCTTGCTTTTCAATCTTAACGCCTACAAACAAGTTTTCTAAAATTTCATAAAATTTAGCTTCGTTAGTTTTCATTGATAATCCTTTTTTAAGATAAAATTATACTCGTTTAATGATTTTTTAATCCATTCTATTAAAAACTCTAAACAGTTATTTTTAGGGTTAGCAATAACTAAATTCAAGCATTTTTCTAAAATTTCGCCTATTTTTTTATTTTGATAGCCTAAACTTTTAAGCGTATCGCCCTTAAGAACTAGGTGTTCTTTTTTAAAAGGCTCGTTTAAATTTAACACTTCATTAAACAAGTATTTGATTTTTAAGGCATGTTTGTAGTTTTCTAAAAAATAAAATTCTAAGGCTAGATTAAAAGACTCTATATCATAGTCTTTTAGTAAAAATTTTAACTCTGTTTTATTATGGATATTTAAAAAGGCTTTTAGGCATTCTTTAGCTTTAGCAAATAAAGTGCAAGTTTTCTTAGGGTAGCGTAAATTTTCTAAACTCTGTTGGTGCTTAAAAAACCCTAGCAACCTTAACTCTAAATTTAAAGCAGCTCCTTTTAAAAACTCTAAATTTTCTATTTTCTCTTCAATCACTAATTCAAAAATCTCTTTAAACTCTTTTATAACTCCATAGGCGTTTTTTCCTATAAGAAGTTTGTTTAATTCGCTTTGTAAGCGTTCTTTTGAAAGGTGTTTTAACAAATCCTTGCATTCAAAAATCGCCATTTGAGTGTTTTTCTCTATTTTAAATCCCAAGCTCGCCCTAAATCTTAATACCCTTAAAATCCTTAAAGCGTCTTCAAAAAACCTTAACTTAGCCTTACCTACACACTCAATCACTTGATTTTTAATCGCAACTTGTCCTTTAAAAGGGTCAATAAACCCTTTTGTAGGGCTATATGCTATGGCATTCATGCTAAAATCACGCCGTTTTAAATCTTCTATCAAACTCGTGCTAAAAATCAATTCCTTAGGCTTTCTGTGCTTAATATGCCCCTTTTCAATCCTAAAAGTCGTGATTTCATAGCTTTTATTGTTTTTAAGGGCTGTAAGTGTGCCATGCTTAATACCGGTTTCTAGCACCTTAAAATGGTGTTTTAATAAGATTTCTTTACTTTCACTAGGCTTGGCATTTGTGCTTAAATCATAATCTTTAGGGATAAAGCTCATTAAATTATCACGCACACACCCTCCTACCAAATAAAGCTCATAATGATATTTTTCATAAAGGTTAAATAGCTCTTTTAATTCTCTATCTAGTTCAAACACGCTCATCACTCTTAAAATTTCTTTGTGTTATTATATCTCTTTAGTTTTTTTAAGGAATTTTTATGAAACAAGAAATTTGTGTAATCAGCTTTAGTGGCGGACAAGATAGCACCACTCTAGCTGTATGGGCAACAAAACACTTTAAAAAAGTCTGTTTAGTAGGATTTGATTACGCACAAAAACACTCTATAGAATTAGAATGCGCTACAAAAATCGCTTCTTTTTTACAACTTCCCTATGAAATCATCAAATTAGATTTTTTAGAGAGTATCACAAACTCCGCCCTTTTTAAAAACTCTAAGGATTTAGTAGAAAATTCACACACTCAGCATAAAAATTTACCCAACTCTTTTGTGCCTAATCGCAATGCGATTTTTATCACACTCTTACATTCTTACGCTCAAAAACTAGGGGCTAGTAATATTGCCTTAGGGGTTTCACAAGCGGATTTTAGTGGCTATCCTGATTGTAAAGAAGATTTTATTAAAAGTATAGAGCATTCATTAAATTTAGGTTCAAATACCCATATCACTATTCATACCCCCTTAATGTTTCTTTCTAAAGCACAAGAATTTCAAATGGCTAAAGATTTAGGAATCTTAGATTTAATCATTAAAGAAACGCACACTTGCTATCATGGCGAGCGAAAGACTTTACATGCTTATGGCTATGGTTGCAATGAATGCCCTGCATGCAAATTGAGAAAAAAGGGTTATGAAGAGTTTATGTTAGAATATAATTAAAGCGTTTAAAACTAAAACAAAGTAAAAATATGTTACATTTTTCTAAATTTTTAATATTTTAGGAAATTTCATGTTAAATACAAACACTAACTCTAAAGATTTAAAAGAATATTTTGTTAAAGGGGGGCTAACCCTAAGTGCGTGGTGTTTGGTCTATAGCCTAAATGGTTGTGGGGCTAATGTGCCGGTTGAAGAAGTGATTATTAAAGACCCTAAAGAAACTGAGGCTCAAAAAGTTGCCCAAGAAAATCAAGCCATACAGCAAGAAGATGCTATTATTGACGCACACACCACCCCCACCATTAATCACTTCAATAATTATGGCTCTTTAAATGGCTTTTACAATTCGCAAGACAATCTTAATTCCCCCATGCAAAATGGAATGTATGGGGGCTATTACATGCCCTATGGTCTCATGCCTTATGGCTATGGCATGATGCCCGGATATTTCCCCTATTCTTTTTATTAATGCATGAATGCATGCTAGATAACTGCACCTTATTCCTTTTGAATAAGGTTTTCTTTTCCATAAGAATCTAATGCCAAAATTTAAAGTTTATAGCGAGATTTATTTTTATAAAATAAATCTTTATATCTTTTTTACTTTATAAAAATAACCAAACTTGATTTTTGCGATTGCGATATTTTGATGGCTAATCATTATACGAACTTGTCTCATGGATTAATATATCATAAACCCTATTTGTTTGTTTAATGCTTGCTTCTCTAGTCGCCTCCAAAAAATTACAATATCTTGCAATAGGCATTACGCCATCTTCGCATCAATGCTTTTGTGAATATATATCCAAGACCTTCTCATTTATCCATTCACACAAATAATAAAGAAATCGCTTTAATTAGCTTATCTCTTAGGGTTCTTAGATTTTGAATGCTTGCTTTTTTTGCTTATATTGTAGACATAGCTAGAGACTAACCTTATTTATTGGTAAGTCTCTTAATTTTAAATTAAAACCTTATTTTACTTTTTCAAGATATTCTTCAGTCTCAGTATTAACCTTAATGGTCTCACCCTCTAAGACATGAAAGGGCACCTGCACCACCGCACCTGTTTCTAAAGTCGCTGGCTTTTTGCTTGCACTTGAAGTATCGCCCTTAAAATTAGGAGCAGTTTCTACAATCTTTAGAGCTACAACTTGTGGCACATCTACTGAAATGGCCTTGTCATTATGCAATAAAACTTGCACTTGCATGCCATCTAACATCCATTTAGACGCATCGCCTACTTGAGAGTCATTCAAGGCAATTTGCTCATAACTCTCTATATCCATAAATTGATAAGCATCACCATCATGATAGAGATATTGCATCGTCTTTTCTGCTAAATTTGGCTCTTCGCACTTATCTCCGGCATGGAAAGTCTTTTCAATCACTTTACCATCTAAAAACGACTTGATTTTTGCACGCACAAATGCCGCACCCTTACCGGGCTTAACATGCTGGTATTCTACAATTCTATAAGGAACACCACCTAATTCAATTTTCAAGCCTTTCTTTAGTTCGCTCATACCAATTGCCATATTATTTTCTTTCCTTGTTTAATTAAATTTTATTAGAACTGCCTAAGAGTCTCATGCGCTCTTTAACCACATTTTTAAGAGCCAATTGAGCTGGAGTAAAAAACTTTCTCAAATCAAATTGACTCTTATCTTCATTAGCGACTCTACGCACTTCTGCTATGAAAGCGATTCTTAAATCTGTATCGGTATTAACCTTATTAATACCGCCCTTGATTGATTCTTGCAAAAATTCAAAAGGCACACCCTTAGAGCCTTTTAAATCACCTCCAGCATCCAAATAAGCCTTTCTCACATCATCAGGTATCGCACTTGCTCCATGCAAAACTAAGGGAATATTTGTTAGTCGCTTCACTTCTAATAAACGCTCAAAATCTAGCTGTGGCTCACCCTTAAATTTAAAGGCTCCATGGCTTGTGCCAATGGCTGGGGCTAAATAATCTACTTGAGATTCTTTGACAAACTGCTCTGCTTCCTTAGGGTTCACTAACACAGCGTCTTTTTCATCTACAGAAATATTGTCTTCAATTCCCATCAAGCGCCCTAATTCTGCTTCCACGCTCACTCCGGCACTGTGTGCCATTTTTACCACTCTAGAAGTCAATTCCAAATTTTCTTCAAAGGCATGATGAGATGCATCAATCATTACAGAAGTAAAGCCCGCTCTCACGGCATTCTCACAACTCTCAAAAGTTGTTCCATGGTCTAAATGCAAGGCTACAGGAATATGAGAATAGCGTTCACACATAATCTTTACCATGCCAACCGCCATATCAATCCCCATGTATTTAATCGCACCCTCACTCGCTTGAATAAATACCGGCGAATTCTCTTCATTTGCAGCTTCAAAAATAGCGTTTAACATTTCAAAATTAACAAAGTTAAACGCCCCTACTCCATAGCCCTCTTTATGGGCTTTTAATAAAATTTCATTGCCATAAACTAGCATAAGAAATCCTTATTCTACTTATTAATAACAATTTTAGCTTGCTTTTTGAGTTCCTCAATCTTTTTATTCATAAGCTCTTGGAAACGCTTTTCTTGCAACATGCCTTGAATAGTGGGTTTAGCCTGCTCGTAAGTATAGGTTACAGGTTTATCCTTTGAAATCAAATAAATAATATGATAGCCAAACTCTGTTTTTACAGGAGTTTTAGTATAAGTTCCCGGAGTTAGAGCAAAAGCTGCTTTAGAAAAATCAGGAGTCATCTGATTCTTTTGAAATTTTCCTAAATCACCACCATTTTGTGCATTTTTACTATTAGGGTCAATGGTATCACGATTAGCCAATTCAATAAATTTTTCTTGCACCTTAGTTTTAGGTTGCTTATTAAGCTCAGAAATAATTCTTTTGGCCTCATCTTCACTCTTAACTAAGATGTGTCTTGCATGTGCCTCTTGCTTAACAAACATTTGGTCTTTATTAGCATTATAGAAATCTTGCATTTCTTTTTCGGGGATTTGAATCTTTTTTACTGCCTCAGCTTGCTTTTTAGCCCAAAATTCTACGAGTGCTTGCTTTTTTACCGCATCAATCATCGCCTTAAACTCTGGCGTATTATCTAACTTTTCCTTTTTAGCCTCTTTTTCTACTAACAAGGTGCGGATAGCTTGGTCAATCAAAGCTGCTTTTTGGTCGTCTTTAAGCTTATCAAAATCAAAATTTGGGTTGCGTTGCTTAATCATATCAAAATCGCTCTTAGTAATCGGTGCACCATCAACTGTTGCTAAAACTCCCATTGTAGGAACGCTCTTTTTAGTTGTGTTGGCTGTATTGGCAGACTTAGCTACTAATAGTGTCGTGCTTAATGCACCAACCAATGCCAAACTTAAGATACTTCTTTTCATCGTGTATACCCCACTTAATCAATTAAAATTAAAAATAAATGTTAGATTATAGCAAGTTTAAGCTAAATTTTATACTATTTTTTCTCTAATTTAAAAACATTAAAAATCAAAAACATTAAGCTAATTTATGCTTAAATAATCTTTAGTTTTTAAGAATTTATGCAACCAAGGTTTGTTATGACTTCATCTCTAATGATTTTAAAAAAAAGCTTTAAAGATTTTTTAAGCACCAGAATGCTTTTTATCAATCTTGGACCTGTTATTTTAAGTTTGGCGTTTTTTGGAGCTGTTTTTTATTACAATGGTGATAGCATTGTAAGTTATTGCAAAACTTTATTGCCACAATTTTTGAGTGATTATTCTCATTCTCAAGGCTTTTTTGCAAGTTTGTTTACATGGGTTTTTAAGGCATTAGTGTATTTTCTTATCTTTTGGATAGTCATTCTTTTAAGCTTAATCACTAATATTTTTATGTCTATTTTTTATACCCCTTTGGTTGTCTCTTACTTACATCAAAAGTATTATTCTCACATCGTTTTAGAAAGTTTTGGATCAACCCTTTTTTCTGCCAAGTATTTTATCAAAGCATTAATTCTTATGCTTTTCTTTATGGCACTTTTAACACCCTTATACTTCATTCCTTTTGTAGGGGTCTTTTTTTCTATGATTCCACATTTTCTCTTTTTTAAAAACACAATGAATTTGGATATAGGAAGTTCTATTTTTAACGCTAAAGATTATCAAAACTTGCTCAAACAACACCGATTAAACCATTATCGTTTTTCATTTTTTTGCTATCTTTTTTCTTTAGTCCCCTTTTTTAACTTTTTTGCAACTTTATTGCAAACCATCATGCTAACACACTACTTTTTTATCCTTAAAGAAAAAGAATGTTAGATTTCATTCAAGAGCTTAACACCCCTCATGTGAAAGATTTTTTCCTATTGTTTTTAAGGGTTAGTGGCGTGCTATCCTTTTTTCCTTTTTTTGAAAATAATTTAGTGCCATTATCGGTGCGTGGGGCTTTGAGCTTGTATGTGAGTGCGATTTTTTACCCTACCTTAACTTTCTCAAACTTCACTTACACACCTGAGAGTTTTATCATCGCATGCTTATGCGAGCTATTTTTAGGGGTGTGTGCGTCTATCTTTTTACAAATAGTCTTTGCAAGTTTGGTGTTTGCAACTGATAGCATTAGCTTTTCTATGGGGCTAACTATGGCAAGTGCTTATGACCCTATTTCAGGCTCACAAAAACCTATTGTAGGACAAGCTCTTTTATTACTAGCCATTTTAATTTTACTAGATTTATCTTTTCATCATCAAATTATTTTGTTTGTAGAGCATAGTTTAAAGGCTGTTCCTTTAGGACAATTTGTCTTTGAGCCTGAGCTAGCTAAAAATATTGTAAAAGCCTTTTCACATTTATTTGTAATAGGGTTTTCTATGGCGTTTCCTATTTTATGCTTAGTGTTATTGAGTGATATTATTTTTGGTATGATTATGAAAACACACCCTCAATTTAACCTACTAGCTATTGGTTTTCCGGTTAAAATTGCCATTGCGTTTGTAGGCATTATTTTAATCGTTTCTGCTATTCTAGGGCGTTTTAAAGATGAAATTAGCCTAGCCTTTAGCACGATTAGTAAATTATTTTAAAGGATAAAACATGATTAGTTTTAAAGAAGCTCTAAAAATCAACTCTAGCATTCCCCTAAAACTCTTAGAAACAGAAAACATCTCTTTATTTGAAAGCGTAGGGCGTATTCTAGCTAACGATGTTATTTGCACCCATGCTTTGCCAAAGTTTAATCAAAGCGCTATGGATGGCTATGGGTTTAAAACGCAAGATTTAGGCAAGAAAACCAAAGTTATCAAACACATCTTTGCTGGAGAAGATACAAGCTCTTTAGAGATTAAAGAAAATGAATGCGTAAAAATTATGACTGGAGCTATGGTGCCAAAGGGCGTAGAAACTATCATTCCTATAGAATGCATGCTAGAGAGTGATAAAAATTTCGCCCTAGCACCTAAAGATTTTAAGACTAACGCTAATATCCGCTTAAAGGGTGAAAACGCTTCTTTAAACAGCGTTTTAGTCCCTAAAAATACCCGTTTAAATTATGGACATATCGCACTCATTGCCTCTCAAGGGCTAAAAGAAATTAAAGTATTTAGAAAATTAAAAATCGCATTATTCAGTAGTGGCGATGAATTAGTGCCTTTAGGACAAAACGCCTTAGAGCACCAAATTTATGATGTCAATTCAGTAAGTATTTTTAACATGCTTAAAAACTATGACACGCATTTTTTAGGCGTTTTAAAAGATGATAAAGACTTACAGCTTAAGCAACTTGAATTAGAAGACTATGATGTAATTATTTCAAGTGCAGGAGTGAGTGTGGGGGATAAAGACTTTTTTAAAGATGCCTTGAAAGAAAAAAACGCCCGCTTTCATTATGAAAAAGTCAATCTCAAACCCGGAAAACCTGTAACTTTAGCCGAGCTTAACAAGAGTATTATTGTAGGCTTACCCGGCAATCCTTTGAGTTGCTTATTAGTATTACGCACTCTTGTTTTACCTTTGCTAGAGCGACTTTCCCTAAATAAAGACTTTAACTTAAAAACCTTTAAAGCTAAAATCAACGCTCCCTTAAAACTTAAAAACAAACGCACGCACTTAATCTTAGGCAATTATTCAAACTTTGAATTTATTCCTTACAATAACAACCGCTATGAAGCTGGAGCCATTCAAGCTCTAGCACAAGCTGATACAATCGCTTTAATTGATGAAGGAGTAGAATTAGTTCAGGGCGAAATTGAAATTTTAAGGTTTGAAAATTAAATACTTGCTAGGTTAAAAAATTTTCAAAAACTTCTCTATTCTTTTTAAACTCTCTGTTTTACCTAGAATAAAAAGCGTTTCTTTTAGTCCTATTCCGCCTCCTTTTCCTAAAAGGGCTAATCTCAAAGGTTGCATAAAATTGCCCGCTTTAATCTTTTCTTTTTCAATGATATTGTGCATGGCATTTTCTAAAGTGTTGTCATCATTGAAACTAGCTTTATCTAATTCAAGCTTAAACTTTTCTAATAATGGCACAACAACCACTTTATCAAGCTTCTTAAAAATCTTTTCTTCATACTCCATAGGAGTATTTAAAACTTCATCAATTTTAAGGGCTAGTTCTTGTAGGGTTTGTGACCTTTCTTTAAGGGCGTTAAATAAGCAATCTAATTGAGTGGGGCTTAAATGAGAAATATCACTAAAACTAAAACCCTTTAATAGTTCTAGCAATTCTTGGGTGCTTTTATTTTTCAAATAATGGGCGTTGAGCCATAATAATTTTTGCGTATTAAACGCACTGGGCGAAGAATTTAAATCTTTGGGGTTAAATAACTCTAATAATTCTTGCATGCTAAAAATCTCTTGGTCTTTATGGCTCCAACCTAAGCGCACCAAAAAGTTTAATAACGCCTCTTTTAAATACCCCATTTTAGGATAGTCCATAACACTTGTTGCGCCATCTCGCTTGCTTAATTTATGCCCTTCTTCATTTAAAATCATAGGCACATGAAAAAAGTTAGGGATTTTAAAATTTAAAGCTTCATAAAGCACGATTTGTTTAGGGGTATTAGATAGATGGTCATCGCCTCTAATAATATCTGTTATCCCCATTAGAGCGTCATCAATCGTAACGACAAAATTATAAGTAGGCGTGCCATCACTTCGTGCGATAATAAAATCATCTAATTCACTCGTATTCACGCTCACTAAGCCCTTAACGCCATCATTAAAGCTAATGATTTTATTTTCTGGCACTTTAATCCTTACTACAGGCTCTATGTTTTTAGGGGGTGTGCCTTTAAAATCACGATAGCGATTATCATAACGAGGGGTTTCTTTTCTAGCTTTTTGCTCTTCTCTTAAAGTATCTAGCTCTTCTTTACTCATGTAGCAATAATACGCCTTATCTTCATCTAAGAGTTTTTGAATATATTCTTTATACAACTCAAAGCGTTTGGATTGATAAATAATTTCGCCATCGTGTTCTAGTCCTACCCATTCAAACGCCTTTAAAATAGCCTCTGTAGCCTCCATAGAATTACGGCTTAAATCCGTATCTTCAATGCGTAAATAAAATTTTCCTTCATTAGCTCGTGCAAAAAGATAATTGAATAAAGCTGTTCTTAGACCCCCTATATGCAAATGCCCTGTAGGCGAGGGTGCAAAGCGAGTAACAATACCACTCATTATTTTAACCTTAAAATAAAATATCAATATATTGTATTCTAAATTGACTTAAAAATTCGTTTATCGGCGTTTTTTTCTAAAAAGTAGGGTATCATTGGTTATTTTTTAAAAAGGTTTAATAAATGCGAGTTAAAAAAGTATTATTGTATTTATCTTTAGTTCATTTTGGTTTTACAGAGGAAAATGGAGCTTATGCAAGCGTAGGTTTTCAATACTCTCTTATGCATGCGGTGCAACAAAATGACCCTTTTTTAAACCAAGAGCGCATTAAAACTATCATAAACGCTCAAAATAATATCGCTCAGCTTAAAAAGGTTGAAAATCAAGTGAAAGGAATGTCAAAAAACTTTGCGTATATCAATAATCAGTTAAAGCAAGCCCAAGAACAAGCACAAAAAGAAGAAAAGATAAAAAAGCTTGACCCTAGCTTTGAACCAAGTCCCGAGCAAATCAAACAAGAAGAAAAACAAAAACAAGAAGGTATGCAATACATTCAATCAGTTGTTAAAGGCATTGGAGAAATCGTAACTATAAGCCATAGTGCGAGTTCAACTCTAGGTTTAGATAAAGCGTTAGAAAACATGCAAAATCCTAAAAATTTAACTTCCCCACAAACTTTTGAAGAGAATTTAGGTAATTTAGAAAAACAATTTACACAATCACAAGGCACTATTCTTTCCAATCTATCTAGCCAAATCGCTGAAATTTCTAATTCTATCAATGCCATGCCAAAAGGCCCTTCAAGTGCGACTAACTCTAATATGTTTGGCGTAAGCTTGAATGTAGGCTATAAACATTTTTTTGGTAAGGAAAAACGCCATGGGTTTCGCTACTACTTATTCTATGAATACGGCTATTCTAACCCTAATTATCGTGGCAATGGAACAACGATTTTAGGAAAGATGAATAACCATGTTTATGGAATTGGGGCAGACTATCTATTCAACTTTATAGACAATGAAAAAACGCATTTTACAACCGGAATTTATATGGGCTTTGCTTTAGCGGGAAGTTCTTGGGTAGCAGAGGGCATGAGCATGTGGATTAGCCAAATGAATTTTATTAATAATTACTTACCTAACTATAGTGCGACAATGCACACAAGCTATTTTCAAATCCCTTTAAAATGGGGGTTTCGCACTAATATAGACAGACATAATGGTTTTGAAATAGGCATGCAAATCCCCCTAGCGGTTAATTCTTATTATGAATCCCATGGCAAGGGGCTTAATTCGGCCCTGTATTTTAAGCGCTCTATCGTATTTAGTGCGAATTATGTTTATAATTTTTGAAAATGTTTTCAAACGCTACTTCTATTGAAACAATCGCTCACTCGCTCAATGTTTCTCATAGTAGCGTGCATAATTGGATAAAAACTAATCTCTTAGAGACCATAGAAATGGATAATAAAATTTATGTCAAAACTAGCTCTTTTTTAGATTTTTGTCACAACCATTTAGGAAAAAATAAGCTTAACAAATATGCTAACAAATCCTTAAAAGACACATACAACCATAAAGAACTTACTTTAAAATATCTCAAAAAATTAGAAAGTAGCTCTCTTTTAGAAAATTTAGGTTCTTATTATGAAGAAGAACTTTCTAATACCACTAGAAATTTGGAAGGCATTTACTACACTCCAAATACAATAGTGGAGCGACTTTTTACACTTCCTAAAGATTTTGATGTATCTTGTGCTACATTTTGCGACCCGTGCTGTGGGAGTGGGAATTTTATTATGCATGCCTTAAAACTAGGTTTCAAGGTTGAAAATATCTATGGCTATGATATAGATGCCTTTGCTATCGCTTTAACTAAAGAGCGTATTAAAGAGCGTTATGGTATAGATTGCCCTAATATTTTGCAAAAAGATTTTTTAAACTTAGAACATACCCCACAATTTGATTGTATTTTCACTAATCCGCCATGGGGTAAGAAATACCATAAAAACCAAAAAGAAATTTTCAAACGGCGTTTTAATCTCATCCAAAGCCTAGATAGTGCGTCGTTATTTTTTATGGCGAGTTTAAATTGCTTGAAAGAAAACGCTCATTTGGGACTATTATTGCCAGAAAGCTGTTTGAATATTGATGTGTTTAGTGAAATGCGAGAAATCGCTCTTACATTTCAAATCAAAAAATTAATGGATTTTAACAAACCTTTTAAAACCCTAATAACTAGGGCTGTGGGTTTAGTGCTAACAAAAACCCCAAATAAAACCCCCAATAATGATGAAAAAATCTCTTGCTTTTATCAAGATAATGAGTTCAAACGCTCGCCTTATTCTTTCTCAAACAATCCTAAAAAGATTTTTAATATCCATTGCTCTAGTAAAGAAAATGAAGTTTTAGACCACCTTTTTTCCATCCCCCATATGACTTTAAAAGATAACGCTCATTTTGCTTTAGGGATTGTTACGGGTAATAACAAAGAAAAATTGTATTCTAAGCAAGAAAGAAATACCATTCCTATTTTTAGTGGTTCAGATATTTCAAAGGATAGCTTAAAAACCCCTAGTAAATTTATTAGCACTGATTTATCACAATGCCAGCAAGTTGCTCCCCTAAGTCTTTACAAGGCTAGAGAAAAAATCGTGTATAAATTCATTTCTTCAAAACTTGTCTTTTTTTGTGATACTAAGCAACGCCTTTTTTTAAATAGTGCGAACATGTTTGTTTTAAAAGAAAATTTTCCTATTCAATCTTACACATTAAAAGAGTTATTAAACAGCGATTTAATGCAATTTATTTTTGAAAAACTTTTTAGAACGCATAAAATTTTAAGAAAAGATTTAGAATGCTTGCCCCTATTTACGCAGTTTATTAACGATAAGTTTGATGAAAAAACTTATCTAGAATGCTTAGGAATAGAAAAATTAGATTCTAAACATTTTGCAATTAAATCATAAGGAAAAATCATGCATTTTGCTTGTCTTCTAGCCTTAGGGGATAATCTCATCACACTTAGTCTTTTAAGGGAGATAGCAAGTAAGCAACAAAAACCCCTTAAAATTTTAGGCACGCATTTAACCTTAAAAATTGCCAAACTCTTAGAATGTGAAAAACATTTTGAGATTATCCCTATTTTTGAAAATGTGCCAGCTTTTTATGAGATTAAAAAACAAGGCGTGTTTTTAGCGATACGAGATTTTTATTCCTTATTAAAAACAATCAAAAAATACCACATCAAGCATTTGGTTTTAGAAAAACAAGATTTTAGAAGCTCTCTTTTATCTAAGTTTATTCAAGTAAGCACTCCGAGCAAAGAAATTAAAAATGTTTATCAAAACCGCCAAGAGTTGTTTTCACAAATTTATGGGCATGTTTTTGATAGCACTCAATATTTTATAAACTCAAAAAACCCCAAAAAAATTTTGATTAACCCCTTTACTAGAGAAAATTATAGAAATATTTCTTTAGAGCATTTACAAATTATTTTAAAACTTTTAAAGCCCTTTTCTATCACGCTTTTAGATTTTGAAGAACGCTATCTTTTTTTAAAAGATGAAGTAACTCATTACTACACCAAAACAAGTTTAGAAGAAGTTAAAAATCTTATTTTAGAAAGTGATTTGTATATGGGGGGGGATTCGTTTTTAATCCATTTAGCTTACTACTTGAAGAAAAATTATTTTATCTTTTTTTATAGGGATAATGATGATTTTATGCCACCTAATTGCAAAAATGAATGGTTTTTAAAAGCCCATAGAAGCCATTTTATAGAAAAAGATTTAAGAGAAAAGTTTAAAAACTTGGGACTAGATATAACACAAACTGCTTAAACCTTTATCAAGTTAAAATGTATTATACTTCTGACTTTACACCTTTAATTTTAACATAGGAATATTGATGAAAAATATTAGAAATATCGCCGTAATTGCGCATGTTGACCATGGAAAAACCACTTTAGTAGATGGCTTGCTCTCTCAATCTGGCACATTTAGTGAGAGAGAAAAGGTAGATGAAAGAGTTATGGATAGCAATGATTTAGAAAGAGAAAGAGGTATTACTATCCTTTCTAAAAACACCGCCATTCATTATAAAGACACTAAAATCAATATCATTGACACTCCCGGACACGCTGATTTTGGGGGCGAAGTGGAGCGGGTTTTAAAAATGGTAGATGGCGTATTGCTCTTAGTAGACGCTCAAGAAGGGGTTATGCCTCAAACCAAATTCGTGGTTAAAAAGGCTTTGAGCTTTGGAATTTGCCCCATTGTTGTGGTGAATAAAATTGATAAGCCTGCTGCTGAACCTGATAGAGTGGTAGATGAAGTTTTTGATTTATTTGTAGCTATGGGGGCTAATGATAAACAACTAGATTTTCCCGTAGTTTATGCCGCTGCACGCGATGGCTATGCGATGAAAAATTTAGATGATGAAAAGAAAAATTTAGAGCCGCTTTTTGAAACGATTTTAGAGCATGTGCCAAGTCCTAGCGGAAGCGTAGATGAGCCGTTGCAAATGCAAATTTTTACGCTTGATTATGATAACTATGTGGGAAAAATCGGAATTGCAAGAGTGTTTAATGGCTCGGTTAAAAAGAATGAGAGCGTTCTTTTAATGAAAAGCGATGGGAGTAAAGAAAGTGGGCGTATCACTAAACTTATAGGCTTTTTAGGACTAGCAAGAACTGAGATTGAAAACGCAACTGCAGGCGATATCGTGGCGATTGCTGGTTTTAATGCAATGGATGTAGGCGATAGTGTAGTAGACCCTGCTAATCCTATGCCCTTAGACCCCATGCATTTAGAAGAGCCTACTATGAGCGTGTATTTTGCGGTCAATGATTCCCCTCTAGCAGGGCTAGAAGGAAAGCATGTAACCGCTAACAAGCTTAAAGACAGACTATTAAAAGAAATGCAAACTAATATCGCTATGAAATGCGAAGAAATGGGCGAAGGTAAGTTTAAAGTGAGTGGGCGTGGGGAATTACAAATCACCATTCTAGCGGAGAATTTACGCCGTGAAGGGTTTGAATTTAGTATTTCACGCCCTGAAGTGATTATTAAAGAAGAGAATGGTAAAAAATGCGAGCCTTTTGAACATTTAGTGATTGACACCCCCCAAGATTTTAGTGGGGCTATCATTGAGAGATTAGGCAAGAGAAAAGCCGAGATGAAAGCCATGAACCCTATGAGTGATGGCTATACAAGATTAGAATTTGAAATCCCAGCAAGGGGGCTTATAGGTTATAGAAGTGAGTTTTTGACCGACACTAAGGGTGAAGGCGTGATGAACCATAGCTTTTTAGAATTTAGAGAGTTTAGTGGGAGTGTGGAATCTCGCAAAAATGGGGCGTTAATTAGTATGGAAAATGGCGAAGCGACCGCTTTTTCGCTCTTTAATATCCAAGAAAGAGGCGTGCTTTTTATCAATCCACAAACTAAGGTTTATGTGGGCATGGTCATAGGCGAACATAGTAGAGATAATGATTTAGATGTGAATCCTATTAAGTCAAAACATTTAACCAACATGAGAGCTAGTGGGAGCGATGATGCGATTAAACTCACTCCACCAAGAACCATGGCTTTAGAAAGGGCGTTAGAATGGATTGAAGAAGATGAGATTTTAGAAGTTACGCCCTTAAATCTAAGGATTAGAAAAAAGATTTTAGACCCCAATATGAGAAAAAGGGCGAAGAAATAAGTATGTTTAACCATATCTTTTAAAAAGGTGTGGTTAAAAAACTATTGTTTGATAATTATACTATTAGCTCTTTTTAATTCTGGAAGTTGCAAAAAAATGATATGGCAACAAACAAAAATGAAGTAAGAGTATTGCAAAATATACAAAGGAATGCAATTTTTATGATGGAGAAAACGGAATTTTAAAAAAATGTAAAATGTTTTTGTAGAGATAAACTTGTTTTATTTTTTGAAGAAAAAGAAACCCACTAACAGAGATTTTAAACACCTTTATTCATTTCAATATCATGATATCTATTTTTGATAGTAAATTTTTGAGGTGATATTAAAGAAAAAATGAATGAACTAGTAGATGACTTAAAAGACAAAAACTTTTCAAATGTGGGGCGAGACCAAGTGCTAAAAACTTGTTTGCTTTTAATTGGTAGCAACACTGCTTTTAAATTAAGTAATTTTAATAAGCCAAATATCAAAGAAATTGAGCAAAAATACGAAAAAATTATAGAGAGCATTTATAGGGCTACAGAATTATTACAAGCTTTTGGTTATACAGATCATCTAAGCTCAGCCTACATTCTATCTACCTTAGCCTATTTTTATTTTTTAAATCAAAAATAAATAAAAAATAATAATCTTTCCGGTTAAGTTATTATAAAATAATTATATATTTTTTATAATATATAATTATTTTATAACCTAATTTTATTTGCAATATCCTTAGTTATTTTGAAAACAACTCATTTCTTATTTCACATAAATAAAATAATACCAAGATTCCTTACCACCAAAACCTATTTAAAAATAACGCCATTTTTGTTATAATACTTGCATTCTAACAATTATTCATTGAGGATATATCCATGCCTTATGGAGCACACCCTATGAAAATCAGTTTATTCCGTTGGTTTTCTTTTCTAAAAAAACCCAAGCTCCAATCTAAGCTCTTAAGACGCTTGTTTGTATCTGCCTCTATTAGGCGTTGGAATGACCAAGCATGCCCTTTAGAATTTGTGGAATTAGACAAGCAAGCCCATAAAGCTATGATTATGTATTTACTCGCTAAAGATTTAATAGATAGGGGCAAAAACTTAGATTTAGATATTTTGATTAAGTATTTTTGTTTTGAATTTTTTGAACGCTTGGTGCTAACAGATATTAAACCCCCTATTTTTTACGCTCTTCAACAAACCCATCATAAAGAATTAGCATCCTATGTTGCACAAAGTTTGCAAGATGAAATCAGCTCTTATTTTTCCTTGCAAGAATTAGAAGATTATTTAAGCCATAAGCCTAAAAATTTAGAGACTCAAATCTTAGAAAGTGCACATTTTTATGCGTCTAAATGGGAGTTTGATATTATCTATCATTTCAACCCCAATATGTATGGCGTAAAAGAAATTAAAGAAAAAATTGATAAACAACTCAAAAATAACGAGCATTTATTTGAAGGGCTTTTTGGGGAAAAAGAAGATTTGAAAAAAATGGTGAGCATGTTTGGGCAATTGCGTTTTCAAAAGCGATGGAGTCAAACCCCAAGAGTGCCACAAACAAGCGTTTTAGGGCATACCTTATGCGTAGCTATTATGGGATATTTGTTGAGCTTTGATTTAAAGACCTGTAAAAACATGCGAATCAATCACTTTTTAGGTGGACTCTTCCATGATTTACCTGAAATCTTGACACGAGACATCATTACACCTATTAAACGAAGTGTTGTGGGGCTTGATGATTGCATTAAAGACATTGAAAAAGAAGAAATGCAAAACAAAGTCTATTCATTTGTCTCTTTAGGCGTTCAAGAAGATTTAAAATATTTTACCGAAAATGAATTTAAAAACCGCTACAAAGACAAATCAAATCAAATTGTTTTTACTAAAGACGCTAACGAATTATTTGCACTTTATAATCAAGATGAATATCAAGGGGTTTGCGGGGAGCTTTTAAAAGTATGCGACCATTTGAGTGCCTTTTTAGAAGCTAAAATCTCTCTTTCGCATGGTATTTCTAGCACCGACTTAATCAAAGGGGCAGAAAACCTTTTCAAACTACGCTCACACACTCAGCTACTTGACTTAGACTTAGGAGCGTTGTTTAGGGACTTTAAATAGTTTATAGCTCTATTTTTAATGGTGTGTTGATAACTTAATAATAGAGGGCTTGCGATAGCGTTGTATAGCAAGAGATAATCTTAAAGCAACAAAAAGAAATAAAAGACTACAAACGCCTTAGTTATATGGGGGCATTTTTCAATCATTTTAAGTAACGATAAAAACAAAATTAAAAGAGCATGGGTTTTGAAATAAAAAACCTGTTTTTAACATCAATCCATATAGCATGCAAGCAATTCTTAAAAAATAATATTTTGTTTAATATTTTTAAGCACGCATTAAATAGAGCTTTTTTCTCTCGCTTGAAGAAGCGATGTTGAGTAGTTGGCGGTATTTTGTAATAGTTCTTCTCACCATTTTTAAATGGAATTTTTCTTCAATGAGTTCTAAAATCTTAGCATCGCTCAAAGGCTTTTTCTTATTTTCATTGTTAATCAATTCCAAAAGATAGTCTTTAATCACAGCGTTTGAAGTCTCACTATTGTCTAATGCAATGCTAAAGAAACTCTTAATAGGAAAAACCCCCCTTTCACATGCTAAATATTTATTAGAAATAGCCCTTGAAATCGTGCTTACAGAATGGTTAAATTCATTGGCTAAATCTAGCAATTTTAAAGGGCGTAGCTCTTTACCCTTAAAAAAATCATATTGATACTCTAAAAGCATGAGTCCGATTTTATAGATGGTAGCTTTTCTCAAATTCAAGGCATCAATCAAATCTTTGGCTTCTTTTAATTTTTCTTTCAAATAGTTTGTGTCTTTGAAATGCGTTTCTTCTAAACTAATCACAGGGTAGCTCTCATCATTCAAACGCACCACTATTTCATTATCCACTTCCACAATAAAAAGCTCAGGAATGACTTCTTTTTCTCTTTCTAAAAACTCAATAGCTGGGGGATTTTTAAAAGATTTTAAAATCTTTAAGGCTTTTTCATAGTAGAAATCTTTAGAAAATTCATGGTGTTTTTCTAAATAAAAAATAATCTTTTGAACTTCTTCATAAAGCTCGTTATTCTCTAGTTCCCTACTCTCTAACTGAAACAAAAAGCTCTCTTTAACATTCTTTGCCCCTATTCCAGCTGGGGTAAGATAGCTAAAACGCTTACGCACTTTCTCATACATTTCACTTTCTACGCCTAAAATCCTAGCCCTTTCTTCAATATTTTCTTCAAAATACCCTTCGCTATTTAACCCACTAATAATATCCATGGCGATTCTTTGAGAGATTTCAGTAGGAAATAGGGGGGGGGTAATTTGAGCTTGTAAGGTCTCAAAAAGGCTTTTTTTAGCGATAGTAAAATTCTCCAAATTATCGCTGGTATTTTTGGAATTAAACCGCTCACTAAAGCTTTTCACTCGTTTATTCTCAATTTTGATTAAGGGGTTATTGAGTGCATTTTCTTTTAAAACTTCTTCTAAGTCTTCAAGCTCGCTTTGTAAAATGGGAAGCCAGTTTTTTAAGGTAGCGTTTAATTTGTTTTTGGAACTAAGGTTTGTGCGTAAAATTGCCATTGACTTATGCCTTAAAATGCTCCCCTAAGTAATACTTACGCACTAAGGCATTCTCATAAATTTCACTAGCATTTCCGCTCGCTAAAAGCGTGCCACTTTTAATCACATACGCTCTATGGCACACGCTCAAGGTCTCTCGCACATTATGGTCTGTGATTAACACGCCGATGTTTAATTCCACTAAGCTTTCAATAATTTTTTGAATATCAATCACCGCAATGGGGTCTACCCCAGCAAATGGCTCATCTAATAGCACGAATTTAGGGTTTTTCATTAAAGCTCTTGCGATTTCTACACGCCTTCTTTCTCCCCCACTCAAGCTCATGCCTTTGCGTTTTCTAATGGCTTGGATATTAAAAGCATCTAGCATTTGCTCCATCTTTTCTTCACTCTCTTTAGAGCTTTTAAAAGTGGTCTCCCCTGCTAGGGCTAAATTCTCTTCTACGCTTAATTCTTTAAAAATACTTGATTCTTGGGGTAAGTAGCCTATGCCCAAGTTAGAACGCTTGTGTAAAGGATATTTAGCGAGATTTACATCGTTTAAAAAAACATTCCCCCCACTAGGCTCTAAAAGTCCGCATATCATATAAAAGGTGGTTGTTTTACCCGCTCCATTAGGTCCTAGAAGCCCCACTACTTCGCCACTTTTAACTTCCAAAGAAACATCTGAAACAATCTTAGTTTTTTTGATTTGTTTGTTTAAATGCTCTGCTTTTAAAATATCCATTCAAGCAACCCTTATTGTATAAAAGCGGTTTGTTAGCTCTGTTTTAATTTCTACAACCTTAATAGCTAAATCGTATTTTTTTAAAATTTTTTCTAATTTTTCATCGCCCCATTCTATAAAATGAATCCCTTTTTCTAACAAGCACTCTAGCATGCCAAGTTTTAAACAAGCTTCTAAATCACGCATATAAAAATCATAGTGAAACACGCTTTCACTATAAGCGTGCATTAAACTAAAGGTCGGCGAAGTAGCCTGCTTGTCTAAACCCAAATGTTTTAAGCAAGCTTGAACCAAGGTCGTTTTGCCACTTCCTACAACGCCTTTTAAAAAAACCACCCCCATAAAATTATCTTTCAAAATTTCACTAGCAATCTTTTCTAGCTCATCTAAATTCGCTCTCATAGTAGCTCCACGCTTTTAACCCCAAACTCACTCTTAATCTCTTTAATGAGTTCTTTATGGTTATCTATAAAATTTTGCAATTCATTTAAAGGGGGTTCTTGTATTTCTTTAGGGTTTTCTTTGTTTTGAGTTTCTTTTTTAACTTCTACCTTAGAAACTTTAGGGGTCGTTTTTGAAAGGTCTATAATTTGTTCTTGTGGGGCGTTATTCATTAATTTAGGGGTAATTTGTCCGTTATTAACTTGTTCTTGTGTGTTTAACGAAGATTTTGTATTCTCTATATCCTTAAGATTTTCTGTGCTTTTTAGGGCGATTTTAATCGTCTCGTTTTTACCAAAAACTTCATCAACAATTTTTTTGACAATTTTAAAATGCTCTCTTAAAAGTTCCTTATCCTTATCTATCGCTAGAGACTCCCAAGTGAGTGTCTTAGTATTACTATCAAAATCTACAAAACGAATACTTTTTTCAAACACAGCCCCTAGTTCATAGTTTCGCTCATAAACTAATTTTTGAACTTGCTTGAATAAATTCTGAAAAATTTGTTCTTTGGCTGATAGCGTAGAAGCTTGTAGGGTTTTTTCTTGTGGAGTTTCTAAGTTTTTGGTTTCTAATCTTGGAACTTCTTTTTCGTTATAGTTTAAGTTTTGATTTAAGGGGGGTTGAGAGATTTTTTCTTTAGTTTGTTCTAATTCTAAAATCGCATCATCTAAGGCTTTAAGCTTTAGGGCTTCTTTAAATTTCATTTTTAATAATAACAGCACAAAGCTAGAATTTGCCCCTTCTTTTAAAAGACTCAAGCTACTCATAATGATTTTAAAAAACCGCTCTATCAAAATTAACGAATATGAGCTAGGACTTAATAACTTTGCTTTCAAAAAAAGCATCATTTCTTCTAAAACGCCTTCTGTTTCATAATTTTCTAAAATTCCATAACGCTCTTGTAATAAGGCTTCATCTTGGTTGATTAAACTTTGAAAAAAGTCTTCTAATACACTTCTATCAATCGCCCCCAACATTTCAGCTACTTTACTCTCTGTGATAGAATTATTGCAATAATTTATGGCTTGTTCTAAAAGAGTGAGCGTATCTCTTAAGCTTCCTTGTCCACTGTGAGCTAGTTTTTCTAATGCACTCTCTTCATAACCCACTTTTTCTTTTTCCAAAATGGTTTTTAAATGGGCTATTACAGCAATTTCTGGGATTTTTTTAAATCTAAAATGCTGGGTGCGACTAAGGATAGTTGCAGGTAATTTCAAAGCATCAGTAGTTGCTAGAAGAAATTTCACATGACTAGGGGGTTCTTCTAAAGTCTTTAAAAGAGCGTTAAATGCTTCTGTAGTAAACATATGCACTTCATCAATGATAAAGATTTTATAACGCCCAAAGCTTGGTTTGTAGCGGGTTTGCTCTATGAGATTACGCACATCATCAATCCCCCTATTAGAAGCCCCATCCATCTCTATAATATCAATATGATGGTTATTTAAAGCACTCTCACACTGAATGCAAGTATCACAAGGCACAGCTTTTGGCCCTGCTTCACACATCAACGCTCTAGCAAAAATCCTAGAAGAGCTTGTTTTACCAGAACCCCTTAACCCACTGAATAAATAAGCATTAGCCAAACGCTTATTGTCTAGGGCTAAAGAAAGCGTTTTGGCTACGCTATCTTGTCCTACTAGCTCGCTAAAATGTTTGGGGCGGTATTTTAACGCTAAGACTTGCATATCTATCATAATCCTTAACTCAGAACTCGTTTGTGAATATTGTAATGCAAAATGACTTAAAACTCACAAAGCTCCACCCAAAAAAACAAAAAGATAAAAACCATGAAAACTAACACTATAAAATCAGCGGTGCAATAATAAAACCTAGTGCCACACTCAAAGACACGATTAAAACCCCAGGAATTAAAAACGAGTGGTCAAACACATAACGCCCCATTTTCGTGGTGCCGGTATTATCCATAGCAATCGCTCCTAGTAAAGTGGGATAAGTAGGCAATACAAATAATGCCGAAACGCTTGCAAAAGAAGCCACGATAATATACAAATATTCTGTATTATTTGCACTAATACCCAAAGCCATAATCACGCTTGGAATAAGGGCTTTAGAAGTAGCGGCTTGTGAATATAAAAGCATGGAAGCAAAAAAGAGTGCCACCGCAAGCAAAAACGGATAATCTCTAATCAAAAAAGAAGCGTAATGCTTAATTTCATCTATATGATTACTCACAAAAGTATCCCCTAGCCACGCTACTCCAAGCACGCATACGCATGCTTGCATACCGGATTTAAACACACTTGTTTGTGAAATATCGTTAGTATTTAGCTTACATAATAACACAATTAAAGTCGCCACGCTCAGCATGAAACACACAATCGCATAATCTCTACCTAAAATCACTGGCTCAATTAGAGCGATATTTTTAGAAATCGCACTCGCATAACAAACAATCGCTACAACCCCACCCATAAAAATCCATACCGATAATTTGGCATTCTTAGACACTTCTTTTTCTGCTTGAGTAGTGGGGGGCGAAATTTTACCCTGTTTCAAACGCTTCAAATAAATGGGGTCGCTATCTAATCTCAAATTCGTAAAACTCATTATAAAGGCGGTGAGTATACATGCTAGAAAAGTCGTAGAAATCCAAATCATTAAAAGCGTGAGATAGCTTGCCCCTAAGGGTTCTAAAATGCCACTCATAAACACCACAGCCGCACTTACAGGGCTTGCTGTAATGGCTACTTGACTAGACACTACCGCTAAACTTAAAGGCACTTTGGGTTTGATATTTTGACTTTGACTCACTTCAACAATTACAGGCATCAAGCAAAATGCCGTATGCCCTGTGCCAGCTAGAAGAGTTAAAAAATACGCCACGCTTGGAGCAAAATAATTGATTTGTTTGGGGTGTTTTTTTAAAAATTTTTCAGCAATTTTGACTAAGTAATCTAAGCCCCCAGCACTTTGCATGGCACTTATAGCACTAATGACTGCCATAATCACTAAAATCACATCAAAAGGGATTTTACCCGGATTTAACCCTAAAAATAAGCAAAGAATAAGCACACCCAAGCCCCCCGCATAGCCTACCCCTAAGCCCCCAAGCCTAGCCCCTAAAAAAAGTGAAAAAAGTAACACTACAATTTGAAAAAAGGTATCCATGGCTAACCCTTTTTAAATTTATTTAATAATAAGAAAACTATACTCAAAAATACTTAAAGTTTCAAACTAAATCACATTTTTTTGTTATTCAATCATTAACTTTTTACTAAATTAGATTTATTAAAAAAATACAATCAATCTTTTCTAATCTAATTAGATTGTATAAGCCGTTTGAATTAGTTTACTAACAAAATACTATACTTAAAATCACATTTAAAATCTAAAGGATAGCCATGATTAAAGCATTTTTAAGATGTTTGTTGATGGTTGTTTGTTTTAAGGGGTTACTTATGGCTCAACACTTACCTACTATCGCACTTTTAGCGACAGGCGGAACAATCGCAGGGAGTAGTGCTAGTGATAGCACCAGCAGTTATAAAAGTGGGGAATTAGGCGTTGAACAGCTTATCAATGCTGTTCCTAATATTAAAAAGCTTGCTAATCTTAAGTCTGAACAAATCTCAAATATTGGCTCACAAGACATGAATGAAGAGGTGCAATTCAAGCTTGCTAAACGCATTCAAGAGCTTTTAGATAATAAAGATATTCAAGGTGTGGTAGTTACACATGGCACAGACACTTTAGAGGAAAGTGCGTATTTTTTAAATCTCGTGGTGCATTCTAATAAGCCTATTGTATTAGTGGGAGCTATGCGTAATTCTACTTCCTTGAGTGCTGATGGTGCTCTTAATTTATACAACGCTGTGAGTGTAGCCACCAATAAAGAAAGTAAAAATAAGGGTGTATTGGTTGTCATGGACGATAATATTTTTAGCGCTAGAGAAGTTACTAAGACAAATACCACGCACACTTCTGCGTTTAAAGCCCCAAACAGCGGTGCTATAGGGAGTGTGTATTATGCTAAAGTGCGTTATTATATGCAACCTTTAAGAAAACACACTAATGAAAGCGAATTTTCTATCAGCGAGCTAGAAAAGCTAGTTAAGCATTCTTCAAACCATGATGTTCTATTGCCTAGAGTGGATATTATCTATGCTCATACTAATAGTGATGCAGAATTGTTGAATGCAAGCATCAAGCATCACGCTAAAGGCATTGTAGTTGCTGGAGTGGGTAATGGGAATGTCAATGAGACATTGCTAAAAGCTATGCAAAATGCAAGCAATCAAGGAGTTGTTATTGTGCGTTCTAGCAGAGTAGGCAGTGGTGAAACCACAAGTCCGGGCGAAATTGATGACAAGACCTACCATTTTGTAGCAAGCGATAATCTCAACCCACAAAAAGCTAGAGTGCTTTTACAGCTCGCTTTAACAAAGACTAAGGATGTAGAAAAAGTTAGAAAAATCTTTGAAAGATATTAACTATAACTAAGCTAGAATCGTAGCTTTAAAATAATTATCAAGGAATGCTCAATGGGCACAAAAGTTTGATATTGGCTTAAATGCTAAAATCAATGATTTTTTAAAGAGATTTAACATAACTAAAAGTGAGCAAAATGAAAATAATATTTTTGAAGACTTCAGTAACTATATTATTGCCTCAAATCTATTGGAAGAAGAATTACACGATATTGCATCAATATCTACAGATAAGGCACAAGGAATAGATGGCATTGCAATCATAGGAAACGGATAATCAATAGCTGAAGAATCTGATATAGATAAATTTGGTGATAAGAAAAGAATAAATGTTAAAATAGGTTTTATACAATCTACAACACAGAACGGTTTCAATGAACAAAAGTTTAGCACTTTTGTAGATACGGTTGTTAGCTTTCTAACAGAGAATATAGAAATTGAACCTTTTTATACAATTTACAAGAATGGGAGAACTTCGCATAATTTTTCACCTAATAAGATTAAAATTGAAGAAAATAAAATTCAATCTAGGAATGATTTAGAGCATAAATGTATTCTTGACAGAATTGGCATCCTCCAAAAAGATGAGCTCAAGGAAAAGTATGACAAAATTGCTAGATTTCATGCAGTAAAGTTACAATTTGAAGATACGATTGAGTTACCTTCTGTTAAAAATATTGAAATTAGTTTATTGGCAACTGTTAAATTCCAAAATCTGAAAAATTTAATACTAACTACTGACGGTCATTTAAAACAAAGTTTATTTATGGAAAATTTCAGAAGTTGCATTGGGCAAACAAATGTCAATCAATCTATTGAAAAAACTTTAAACAATGAAAGCAAAAAATGTTATTTTCCTTTTCTCAACAATGGGTTAGTTATTGTCTGTGACAATATAGAAAGAGAAAGATCTAAAAAATAATTTTTCACTTACATTTCCAAGAATTATCAATGGGTGTCAAACAACAAATGTCCTTTTTCATCAATATAAAAAAGAAAAAAGAAAAGATCGATAATGTTGAAATGGTTATAAAAGTAATCGCCACTAAAGATAAGACATTAAAGAAAGACATTATATATTCAGCCAATAATCAAAACGCCATTGATAAAGATTTACAATCGTTAAATGAATACCACGAAAAAATTGAAAACTTCTTCATGGGTCAAGAAGGAATAGGATTATTTTTTGAAAGATTAAGGGGTCAATACTCAGACATTATTCCTCCATACAAAAAATAGACATAGAAACAATCGCTATAATTTTTATATCTGTTTTTCATCAAGAACCACATAAAGTCAAAAAATAATGTTAGTTCCACTATTGAAGAAAAACAAAAAGACAATAAATTATCTACTCACCATAGCTACCCAAGTGAATATTATTACTGCAGTGTTTTATGGTATTGGTATAACTTCTTCTGTGGCAATAAAACCATTACTCCATGATCTAAAAGAATGGACATGCACATTCTTATGGCTTGCAACATATTGTTACAAACTAAATATTCTAATATTGAAGACAGGATTAGATACTTAGATTCAAAAGAGAACGAGAGCGATGCTAAGTATTTATTTAAAAAACCGTAGAATTATTAAAACTCAAAAGACTATCTGTTTGGTAAAAGAGGTTTTTATTCAGGTCCTCAAACAAAAAAACTTATTGACGAATTAAAAAATTTAAACATCTTTAATTAATAGATAAAAAGACCGTTTTTTAAACGGTCAATAACATTTCTATTAAAACACTCAAATCGGTAACACCCTGATATTTCTATCTAGCAATTCTTGTAAGGCGTTTTCAATGGCAAATAAAGTCCCCGTAGTAGCACTCATGCATCCATCACATGCTCCTACATAGCGGATATACACATCAATGTAATCATCACTTTCTTTGATATCTAGAATCTCCATATCCCCTCCATCCATCATCAGCATAGGGCGGATATTTTCATCAATGACCTTATCTACCGCCTTAATCTTTTGAACCATAGTCATTTCTCTAAAAGATAATTCCCCATTTTGAGATTTATTGGCTGTAGCCTTAAGTTTTTCAGCTTCCATTTCTTCGCGCACTTCTTTAAGAATATCCACAAGATAATAATCTCTTTTTTCATGCCCACCGGGTCTAATACAGCTCCCACAAAAACCACCGGCTTTGGTGTAGTTAGTGATTTCTTCAACGCTTTTTAAATCATTAAGTTTAATCACTTCCCTTAGAGTGCTTAAACTCACTCTCGCACACTCACACACAATGATTTCATCTTCAAAATCTTCTGCACTTTTGCCCAAATATTGCCCCGCAGCTTGCTTAATCACATCATATGCCATAACCGAGCAATGCATTTTTTGTCCCGGAACTGCTGGGGTATCTGGGTCGTCTCTCAAGCCTCTTTCTACATCTAAATTCGTAATTTTTACTGCCTCTTGCACCTTTTTGCCCAAACATAATTCAACCATCATATCCGAGCTTGCAATCGCTGTCCCACAACCAAAGCTTTTAAACTTCGCATCAATAATGGTGTCTGTGCTTTCATCTACAAGCCAATACAATCTTACCGCATCTCCACAAGACTCTGCACCATAATCTGCCACAATAAGCTTTGCGTTTTTTTCCTTAGCTTGTTCTTGTGTTAAAACCCCTAAATGCGTAGGGTTATCCATACGCCTTTGCACTTCTTTAGAATACGCATCCCAAAGAACTGAACCCACTAAATCATGTTTTGCCATTATTTATTCCTTTTATTTAATATCTTTAATAAGAGCTTGAAATATTTCTCAATCTTGTAGTTGCTTTAGAAAAAACTTCAATCGTTTTTTCAATCTCAGCTTCGGTTGTAAAACGGCTCAATGAGAGCCTAATTGCTGTGTGAGCAAGCTCCTTACTAGCCCCAATGGCTACCATTACCGGATTTGCTTCTAAATCCTCACTCGCACACGCACTCCCCGTTGATGCGGCGATATTTGCACGATTCAAATCCCATAGCATAGCCTCCCCTTCAATCCCTCTCACGCTAATTAAAGTCGTATTAGGCACACGATGTTTTCTATCGCCCACCACCATCACATCAGGAATTTTTAAAAGAGCGTCTTCTAATTTATCACGCAATTTTGCGATGACATTTTTTTCATAGTCTAAATATTCAGTCGCTAGTCTCATCGCTTCTCCCATGCCCACAATATAAGGCACATTCAAAGTCCCGCTACGCCTACCATTCATATGTTCTCCGCCATGAAAAAGGGGAGTCAATTCCACCCCACTTTTAATGTATAGCCCCCCAATACCTTTTGGTCCATGAAACTTATGAGCACTAAAAGAGAGAAAATCCACATTCGCTTTGACCACATCTACAGGAATTTTACCAATGGCTTGCACCGCATCACTATGAAACAGCACACCCCTTTCTTTACAGATAGCTCCAATTTCTTCAATAGGAAAAATAAGACCGGTTTCATTATTAGCCCACATCACGCTCACTAGAGCCGTTTTTTCTGTGATGGCTTCTTCAACTTGCTTGGCTGTTATACTCCCATGCTCATTGATAGGCAAGTAAGTAACTTCTACCCCCAAACTTTCTAAAAAACTACAAGTCGCTCGCACAGCCGGATGCTCTGCAACGGTTGTAACAATATGATTTTTGCCTTTCTTTAAGCATTCATCAAAATACACGCCCTTTAAAACCCAATTATTACTTTCAGTCGCACAAGAAGTGATAATCACATCATCTATATCTCTAGCATTAATGCCCATATAAAGCTTGTCTAATGCATCAGTAATGGCAGGGTGAATCTCTGTGCCAAATTTATGCAAAGAGCTGGGGTTTCCGTAATGCTCTGTTAAAAATGGCTCCATGATTTCTTTGACCTTAGGGTCAATTTTAGTCGTAGCGTTATTGTCTAAATAAATTCTTTCGTGTAACACCGAAGTATTTCTCCTTTAAAATTTTTGAGCGATTGTTCCCATTTAAGTTTAATACTTGATAAATACAAAAAACTTTCTTAATTTTAACTTAAAAATACAACAGAATTTACTAAAAACAACTCTTTTTTGAAAAATCCCCTACTCTGCCCTACCACAAAAAGTAGGTTATAAACGCAGGGCTTAAGAACTAAGAGGTCTTCCTCTCCTATCCTTTAAGGCATCTATCCCACCTTTTTGATAGCGCTTTTCCCACACATAAAGTTTTTGTAATTGTCTAGAGACTTCTTTTTTAGTTGGTTTAATCCCTTTGACATTATAAAGAACGGTAATAATAAGCGGTTTAGGAATATTATATTGTTGGATAAACTCTAAGCAATCCTTTTTGGAATTAGGGTCTTGTTTGTTGCGGGTAATATCCACATGCCCTAAATGCTTTAAGATAAAAAGACGCTTATCTTCATCTTCTGGGGCTAGTTCTGGAGCTAATTCCATCTCTTCACTAACACCCCTTAAAAACCTATGGCTATTTCCTAAAGAAACATCATTATTTGGCTTAATCAAGCTTGTAAATAATGCCTCTTGTGGAGAGAGCCACACACGAGTGCTTAAAGTATTTTCTAGTAATACAAACACCTTTTTTTGCTGTTCCAATAGTGCATCCATTCTGGCACATAAATCATTTATTCTCTTTTCCATTCGCAAATGATAGCAATAAACAAGAAACAAATTATTAATTAAATACAAAAATTATAGCTATTTCTTAATAATTCTTATTCTATGCTTTTATATATTTGTATTATTTTCCCTAATTTACGCTATTCTTGTGGTTAGCATGTGATAAAATAAATACTCAAAAATTCACAATAAAAACTTTTAGGAGTATAAATTATGCAAAGTTTTAATGTTTATATTGAGATTGATTCACAAGGCTATCTAGACGCTAAGTTTGGCGGTAACGCCCCTAAAGAATTTTTAGATGAAAATGGCTTACCCACTTATTCGCCTAAGATTTCATGGGACAAGGTAGAAAATGCTAAAAGCTATGCTTTAGAGCTTATAGACCATGACGCTCAAAAAGTGTGTGGCATGACTTTTATCCACTGGGTTGTGGGCAATATTTCTGGCAATGTCTTAGAAGAAAACGCTTCAATGATGGATAAAGAAATTATTCAAGGGGTCAATTCACTCACTCAAGGTTTTGTGCGTTCAACTCTTAGTGAGAGTGAAAAACAGCATTCTAATATGAATAATAGTGTCTATATCGGCCCTATGCCCCCTAATGGCGATCATCATTATCTTATCCAAGTGTATGCCTTAGACATTCCTAAACTTGAATTACAAACCCCTTTTTTCTTAGGCGATTTGCATGACAAAATGCGTGGGCACATTATAGCTATAGGAAGAACAGAGTTTTTATATAAGCAATTTATTAAATAAAACTATGCAGAGCTATAAGCTCTGCTAAAAATTCAATACTATTCTTTCATTTCTCTTTAAAAAGGATTTTTTGCAATGATTCAACGCAATCAATTAGCCGATAATCTTAAAGCCATAGGTATTTTAGCGGTTGTTTTAGGACATATTAACTCCCCTTATTCTAATTTGATTTATTCTTTTCACATGCCATTATTTTTCTTTGTAGGAGGGTTTTTTATCCCTAAAAATTTAGAGTTATTAAGTTTTATTACAAGGAATTTTAAAAAACTTATAGGGGCGTATTTTATCTTTACTCTTTTAGGAATTGGTGTAGAAATTTTAAAACGCCTTGCTTTGCATAGAGAGGCTTTAGAAATAGCACCAACTCTAAAAGGCTTGTTTTTAACAGCTGATTTAAATGGCACTTATGCGTTAGTTTTGTGGTTCTTACCATGTCTTTTTGTATCCAAAGTCCTTTTGGCAAGTTTTTTAAAATTCACTTCAAACATGTATATTCTTATTTTTCTTTCACTTTTGGCTTTTAGTATTTCATCTTATTTCCCTAACTACTTTCAAATCCCTAGAGCCTTAACATCTCTGATCTATTTAGTCTTAGGGTATTTCTACTATCAAATGTCAATTACGAGAGAGAGAGAGAGAGAGAGAGTAAAATACTTCCAACAAGCGCTTTGCTAACGCTCATGAGTATTTATATTTTCCAAAACATTCCTACTTATCATTCTAATTCAATCATACAAGTTCTATGGGCATTAAGCATGATTATCTTGCTTGGCACTTTAAGCAAATATCTAAACATCAAAGTTTTAAACTTTTATGGTAAACATAGTTTTTTTATCTATGTTTTTCATATTTATACCAATAACATCGCTCATCTCATCGCTGAAAAAATGGGTTTTTCATATTGGTTTAAATTCTTTTTATCATTAATAATGTTGCATGCGTTGTTATTTATCAAAAAGAGATTTTTTTCTATGATAAAGTTAGTGTAGCCTTTTATAAGAACCGCCACCACTTTAACTACTTAAAATGGAGTTCTCTCATCAAGGCAATTTTAGGACTATAAGGCTCTTCTATGCGACTTAATAGCGGTTAGTTGCATAATGGCGTTGAGTAAGGTAGTCGTGTCTCTAAAGACCAAGCCAAACTCATCGCACACTTTTTTATTTAAAGAAATGATAAAAACACGCAATTTTAAAATCCTTGTAGATGATAGTTCCTATAAGCATTACTTGCTTAACCCAATAGCTTTAGATAGCAAAAATCATATAAATAGCTTGTCTCAATATATCCCAAATATTAAAAAATTAAGGTCATCTTAGATACAGAAAAACCAAGGTTGCATTAACTTTAAATTAGCCTGATTAATAAATACACTCTTATACCCTAATCTATAGTCAATGAAAAACTAAACTTTAAGGGAATGAAATTAAAATCCCAAGAAATTTCTTTCTTAGGATTAGAACATAAAAATTTTAGTGATTTTCTAAATAAGAAATAACACCTAATGCCGCAGTAGCACCATCACTTGCAGCACAAACCACTTGCTTAGGGGCAAAAATGCGAATGTCTCCTGCTGCAAACAGCCCTTCAACATCTGTTTTCATGGACAAATCCACAGCCATAGAACCATATTCATCGCATTTGCATAGCATAGAGCCATCTTCTTGTTTTAGCACGGCGTTATTTACATCATAACCTACAAAAACAAAGATACCCGGCACAACTAATTCCCTTGTCTCATTAGTAGCGGTATTTTTAATGCTTAAAGAAGATACGCCAGCATTATCGCCCTTGATTTCTTCCACCACATAAGGAGTTAAAAACTCAATCTTGTCATTCTTTTTGGCATGCTCTAAAGTAATGGGTGCACATCTAAAGCCATCTCTTCTGTGAATGAGATAAACTTTTTTACAAATATTAGCCAAGTAAATCGCCTCTTCTACAGCGGTATCACCCCCACCAAGCACAGCTACTTCCTTATTTTTGTAAAAAAAGCCATCGCATGTGGCACAAGTGCTTACGCCTTTACCCCAAAATTCTGACTCTCCTTTAATGCCGGTGCGTTTAGGGCTACCACCGGTAGCTATAATCACACTCTTAGCCTCAAAAGTCTTGCCATCTTCTGCATGAATAACAAAATGAGAGCCTTTTTTAGAAACCCTTTGAATGGCTGTCATCTCATGCTTTAATCCAAAACGAAAGCATTGCTCTTGCCATGGCTGCATAAAATCTAGCCCACTCAAAACTTCCTTAATGCCCGGATAGTTTTCAATCTCGCTACTGCCTGTGATTTGCCCACCGGGCATGCCCTTTTCAAATAAAACGACATTTTTAATACCACCCCTAGTGGCATAAAGCCCTGCACTCAAACCTGCAGGACCACCTCCAATAATCGCACAATCTAACATGCTACTAGCCTAAAAGCTTGTCTAATTGCTCTTTTAAAGCAACTTTAGTTTGTGCACCGATGAGCTGATGAACCACTTCGCCATTTTTCATAAACAAAATGGTAGGAATGCTTCTAATGCCAAATTTTGCACTCAATTCTTCTTGCTCATCAGTATTGACCTTGCAAATTTTAGCCTTATTTTCATACTCACTGGCTAATTCATCAATCACAGGGGATAACATCTTACAAGGACCACACCATGGTGCCCAAAAATCTACTAACGCAACGCCTTCTTTAACAGTGCTTTCAAAATTTTCTTGAGTTAATTCAATATAATGACTCATTAGTTACTCCTAATTATTTTATGATTTTGATTAACAGAATTATCTTAGCTTAAGAATGTTAATATACTAAGATTTATCCCAAATAAGTCTAAAAAGTGATATTTTCTAAAAGCTCAAACTTACCATTTTTCACAATGATAGCGTCAATGCAAAAATCACTATTAGGGTTATTTTGAGACAAATAATAGCGAATAGTTTTGATTATTCTTTTTAATTTACTTGGCGTAATCGCATAAACAGGCTCAAAGTTTTCTCCGCTTTTGACTTCAATAAAATGTAAAACCCCTTTTTTAAGAGCGATAATATCAATTTCTCCAAATTTTGAAAAAAAGTTTCTCTCTATGATTTCAAATCCTAGCGTTTTTAAAAAATTACAAGCTTCTTCTTCAGCCTTTAAGCCCTTTTCTTTATGTTTGTTGTTAAAAAATCGCATTCAGTTTTCCAAACGAATCATTTTAGGAGTATCTAATACACTTTCTAAATTTTCAAGCTCTTTAAGAGCATTTGAAAGGGATTTTTCGTTAGTTATATGCGTAGAAAATAAAATTTTAGCCTTGTTGGCTTGTGAGATTTCTTTTTGTAAGACATTATTGAGCGAAATATCATTGTGAGCTAAAATCGCACTAATTTGAGATAAAACCCCTTTTTCGTCATTCACTAATAAACGCACATAGTAAGCACATTGTATTTCTTCTTTAGGTTTTAAGGGTAGTTTTTGGGGATTTTCAAAGCCTAGCATTAAAGAGCTTTTTTTTCTTGCAATCTCTATAATATCACTAATAACCGCACTCGCTGTTGCCTCTCCCCCAGCCCCAGCTCCATAATATAAAGTCTCGCCTACTTTATCCCCTACTACACTTATAGCATTCATCACACCATCTACTTTAGAGAGCATGCATTCATTTTTTATCATGCTAGGATGGACTCTTAATTCAATACAATCTTGGTGTTTTTTAGCAATGCCTAAAAGTTTAATGCTATAGCCAAACTCTTTAGCAAACTCCATATCATCTTGCTCTATTTTTTCAATGCCTTCAATTAAAATTTCTTCAGGTTTCGCATCAATTCCATAGGCTAAAGAAGCTAAAATCAACAGCTTGTGTGCCGCATCAATGCCCTTAATATCAAATTCAGGGTTCAATTCAGCATAACCTAAATTTTGAGCGTCTTTTAAAGCGTCTTTAAAGCTTGCTTGAGCCTTAAACATCTGGCTTAAAATATAATTGCTTGTGCCATTTAAAATCCCTTTTAAAGAGAGAATGTGATTTGCACTCAAGCCGTCTTTTAAAGCCTTAATAATAGGAATACCCCCACAAACGCTCGCTTCAAAACCTATGGGGGTGTTTTGAGCGATTTGCTCTAATTCATAGCGGTGATACGCAAGCATGGCTTTATTAGCTGTAACCAAGGCTTTTTGTTTAGCTAAAGTTTGTTTAGCTAAACTATAAGGTATCTCAACCCCACCCATAAGCTCCACCACAATATCTATCTCTGTATCTTCTACTAAACTTTCCAAATCATTACTGATTTCAAAAGGGTAGTCTTTATATTTTTCAATATCTCGCACCACCGCTTTTTTAATCACAATTTCTACACCGGCTCTATCTCTAATAATTTCTTTATTTTCTTGTAAAATTTTAGCGACCGCACTCCCTACGCATCCTAAACCCACAAGCCCTATACACAATCTTTTTTTCATACTATTTCCTTTAAATTCGTTTTCTTAAAACAGCGTTTTTCTCTTGCTCACTCGCTTTTTCTATCGCTTCAAAACTTCCAAAATAATCTAATAATTTTTTCACACTTGCTTTTCCTATGCCCTTTTCTTCTAAAAGAGCGATTTGCTTAACGCTTTTAAGTTTGCTAGAACGATGAAAGCTTATCGCATATCTATGGCTTTCATCACGCAATTTTTGCACCCATTGCAAACGCTTATCGCTAGGAAGTAACTTAAAAGTATTATTAGGCGTATGGATAATATCTTTTGCCCCCCCTTTAGAGCGATACGCCTTAAAATCTCTCTTTTCCTTAGAAATGGCAATCACTTCTACAAAACTCCCGCTACTTTTTAAAACTTCTAAAGCGATTTTTAATTGTGCTTTACCCCCATCTATTACCCACAAATTAGGCGGTGGCTCTTTAGAAAAATTTAAGGCTCTTCTAGTGAGTAGCTCCGTCATTTGAGCGTATTCATTAGAGCCTTCTAAATGATAACGCCTGTAAGAGTTTTTTTGAAATTCTTCATTTTCATATACCACCATTCCCCCTACGCATTGACTGCTTGCATGATGGCTTGTATCAAAAATTTCTACCCTATAAGGCATGCATTCTAAGCCTAAAAGCGAACGCACTTCTTCAAGGATTTGCTCTTTATTATGAATTTTTTCTTGGCTAAAAATCTCTTTAGCATTTTTCATAGCGATTTCTATTAAAGCAAGTTTATCGCCCTTTTTAGGAATGCTAAGAGTGATTTTTTTGGAGTGTTTGCTATGGATAAATTCTTGTAACTCCATAAGCACTTCATTAGAGCAAGCACTCAATAGAATTTGTTCTGGTAGTAAAGGCAAATGAGATTGATAATGATTGATAATAGCTTGTTTAAGCACTTCTTCTGTATCAAAACCATTAACAGAGTGGATTTTTTCAAACGCTGAAGAGATGACTTTACCCCCTCGCATAAACATTTTCACTAACACCGCTTTATTATTTTCGCTATAAAAAGCAAAAATATCCAAATTATAGAGTTTGGCTAAGTCCATGCAAGTGAAAGGGACGATTTTTTGAATTTTAGCAATCCTATCTCTATAGATTAAAGCTTCTTCAAAACGCAAATTTTGAGAAAATCGTTCCATTTTTAATGCAAGCTCTTTAATCAATTTATCTTTATTTTCAATCATTTCTAAACATTCTTTGGCAATTCTTAAATACTCTTCTTTAGTGATTTTGTTTTCACATGGAGCTTTACAACGCTCTATTTGATAAAACATGCATGCCTTTTTAACCTTGATACAATTTTTCTTTTGAACTAAAGGAAGCAATTCATACAAGCTATCCAAAATATCCTTAGCTCCGCTAGTAAAAGGACCAAAATATTTGATATTAGACCGTTTTAAAACCTTTCGTGTGATTAAAGGAATAGGAAAAGCAATTGAAAAATCCATGTAAATATAAGGGTAAGTTTTATCATCTCTTAGCAACACATTGTATTTAGGCTTGAGTTGTTTAATGAGTGAATTTTCTAAAATCAAAGCGTCTTGTTCGTTTTCTACTAAAATAGTTTCTAAAAAAACGATTTGTTTAACCATCATTTGAATGCGTAAGCTGGTGCGGCTATTTGGCATAACTTCATCATTACGGATAGAAAAGTAGCTTCTCACTCGCTTTTTTAAATTCTTAGCCTTACCGATATAGAGTAATTGATGGTTTTTATCAAAGTATTGATACACCCCACTACTACTAGAAAGATTTTTTAAACTCAGCAATAAACTAGCCATTCACTTCTCAAAAAAACTTCGTTGATAGCCTATTAAAGAACGCACTTTTTCAAAACATTCATACAAATGAGTGTCTTTAATAGGGTTATGAAACACCCCTAAAGCACTCGGGCAATAAAATTGAGCTTGCTTTTTAATAGGGGCATAAAAATTTGCTTTTTCTAATAAATCTTTAGGCACATAAGCAATAATCTCTAAGTCGCTCAATCCATTAAACCCATAAGCTTGCCCTTGTGTGGCTAAAAAATGGCTTATTTCTTTAGCAAATCGCTGGTTAAATTCCTTACAAGCCCAAAGGTCTTTAAACGCAAAAAGCAATTTAGTCTCTTTTATTACTATAAAAGCCAAATTTTCTTGTAAACTTAAAGGCAAGAAAACTTTAAGCTTTTTGAGTTTTGAAAGGGCTTCAAGCTTTTTCAAATTATAAGACTTTTTTTGAACTAATAGGGAGAAAATATTTTGTTCCATAAACTTATCTTAACATGCTTTTTTACACTTATTGCTATAACTATTCAAGCTTGTGGCTATAAAGCCCCCCCTTTCAATAAAAAACCCACCCCAAAAACTTCAAATAGCACTAACTCTTCTATGCAAACCCAAACTAACAACACTACACCAGAATTTTTAAAAGAGCCTTAAGAATAGCCACTCTTTTAAAGAGCTTTAATTTCTAGTGTTTCTGTGGCTAATTTTTTAGCTTCGCTCTCATCATGCGTTACCATAATAAAGGTAGCTTGAGAGTGCGTATGTATATCTTTGATTAAATTCTGTAAATTCTTACGATTTAAACTATCCAAAGCACTAAAAGGCTCATCTAATAAAATAAGTTCTGGCTTATGAATAATGCCCCTAACAATGCCCACCCTTTGAGCTTGACCCCCGCTTAATTCATTAGGAAACTTGTCTAAAATACTCTCATCTAAGCCCATTTTTAACGCTAAACTTATAGCTTCTTTTTGAGCCACCTGCTTGTCTATGCCCTGTAAATTCAAGCAAAAAGTCATGTTTTGCAACACATTTAAATGGGGAAACAAGGAATTACCTTGA
This sequence comes from Helicobacter cetorum, assembly GCF_900198405.1. Classification (GTDB taxonomy): domain Bacteria; phylum Campylobacterota; class Campylobacteria; order Campylobacterales; family Helicobacteraceae; genus Helicobacter; species Helicobacter cetorum_C. Next base: position 75,238 of record NZ_FZMR01000006.1, on the reverse strand, counting down.
GCGATATAGCCGATTTTTTGTCTTAAATTAGTATTCTTTAAATCAAGAGTTTCATTAAAAACCTTAACACTTCCTAAACTTGGTTTCAATAGCCCCAAAATCAAAGCTAAAAGCGTGCTTTTACCACTCCCACTCTCCCCTAAAACACATAAAAAATCCCTTTCTTTAATGCTTAAATTAAAATCTTTAAAGATAGCACGATTTTGATAGCTAAAAGACAAATTTTCTATTGCAACTATTTCTTTCATGCTTTTATAATCCTATGCTTTCTAAAAAACTCTCAGCCACAGCCTTGGGGCTTTTTTTCAACACTTCTACTTGGTAATTTAAATCTTGCATTCTCTCATCAGTAATCTTTGCATTTAGCTTTTCTAAAATTTCTAAAACTTTAGGATACTTTTTGACAATTTCTTTTCTTATAACAACGCCAGCTTTATAGTTAGGAAAGAATCCCTTGTCATCTGTGAGCACTTTTAAATTTAATTCTTTAATTTGAGCGTCCGTAGTAAACACATCTAGGGCGTTGATTTTTTGCGATACAAAGCTTTTGTAACGCAAATTAATATCCATTTCATGCAAACTCTTAAACTTAAAATCGTAAGCTTTCATTAAGCCCTTAAACGCATCATCTCTTTCAAAAAAGTCAAATTCTGCCCCAAAGTCAAAATGCTCGCTATAAAGGGCTAAATCGCTGAAAGTTTGAATAGAATATTTTTGAGCATTTTCTTTAGAAATGGCTAAGGAATAGGTGTTATTAAAGCCCAAAAGCCCCACCCATAAAAGATTAAATTCTTTTTCATAACGCCTTTTAATTTCTTTAAAATCCACTTTTTCTTTCAAAGGATTTTTGAGCGTATTCACCCATGCGGTGCCGGTATATTCCACATACATATCAAAATCGCCCTTAAGCAATGCCGGATGGATATTGATAGTCCCCCCACCAATGCCAAAGGCTCGCTTAATAGGCAAGTGAGCGTGTTTTTCTAACAAAGTGCTTAAAATCTCACCCAAAATATATTGCTCACTACTGAGTTTAGTTGCCACGACTAAAGGCTTTTGCTCTGTAGTGTTCTTAGGCACTAGCCATAACACACTCGCTATAAGTAAGAATACAAATAGTGCTAAATTAGTATAGACTTTTATCTTTTGTTTTTGAGTAGCATTTTGAGAACACAAGTGTTGCAAAGCGTTTTCGTGCTGAAACACACTCACAAACTTATCCGCTAAAACACTAAATAATGCAATGATGAAACTACCCATAACTAAGAGCATGGTATTTTGAGTGTTAAGCCCCCTAAAAATCGCTTGTCCTAAGCCCCCTGCCCCAATCAATGCTCCAATTCCAGCCATAGCCACTAGCATCACCACCGCAATTCTTAAGCCCACTAAAATTTGTGGGATAGCCAATAAAAAACGCACTCTAAAAAACAACTCTTTTTGATTGCACCCTAACCCAATAGAAGCCTTAATTACTTCTTCTCTCACATCTTTTAAGGCGTTATAGGTGCTATGAACAATCGGCAATAAGCCATATAAGACCAATACTACAAGAGCGTTTTTTAACCCCACACCAATTAAAGGAATGAATAATGCAAATAACGCAAGCGAAGGAATGGTATAGAGAAAATTCACTATAGGGAGCAAGAATATTCTAGCCTTTGAGCTATAGAACACAAAAACCCCAATCAAAACCCCAAAAACTAGCACCATTAAGCTAGAAAGTGAGACAATCACAAAATGCTGTGCGATTAAATCTATAAAGTAAAACAACCGCTCATAAAATTCTTGTATAAAATGTTTTAAGACGCTCATGCCTAACATTATAACTAAACTCATTTAGTCTTTTAAGTTTTTTTAAGTATTTTTAAGTTTTATTAAGAATTAGTTTTATTTTAAATGTTACTATAAGAAAATGATTGAATTTATTTATGTGAAAGACCCTAAAAACCCTAATGTTGTATTGCATGACCACATTAACATAGAAGAGACTTCTAACACAGAATGCGTGGTGTGTAATGTCAAAAATCCTAAGGCTAAAGTAATAGCTAAAGAAGTAAATTTTTTAATCCAAAATTCCGCACAAGATGCTTTAGAATTAGCTCAAAGTTTGAGTATTTTATACGAAATGAATGCTCTTAAATTTGATTACAATAACACTAAAATTAGTTTTATAGAAAATCAAGAACAAGAATTCCAAGAAGTAAGAGAACATTTTAGCTATAACGCAAATATCTGTCAGTACCACCAGCGACAAACCGAATGCTGTGCCAAATGCACTGAAGTATGCCCTAGTCTAGCTATCACTAAACTAGATAAAGAAATCGCTCTTAAAAATAACCTAACATGCGAAGATAACCGCCATTTGGTTATCAATCATAGTGCTTGTATAGATTGTGCTAAATGCGTGAGCGTGTGTCCTAGTGGGGCGTTAGTGGATAATAAAATGAATTTAGAAAGTTTTAGAGAAATTTCTAAATTATATAAAGGATACACTCCCCTACTTTTAGACAGGTTTGAAGACTTAGAAAATTTAAAAGTCAATCTTAAAAAAGAAGTGTTACCCCTATGCTTAAATCTCAATGTGTTAGAGCAAACCTATTTTCTTACGCTTTTACAAGAGAGTGGCTCTCAAATCGTGCTTTTTGCTCCAAAGCTCAATGAACTAAGCATAGGCACACTAGAGAGTATCCAGCTTTTAAATGAAATTTATCATGCTATCTACAATACAGACGCTATTTTAGTAGCGAGTGATTTAGAGAGCTTGCAAACGCATTTAAACAACGCCCAACTTCTTTTACAAACACATTTCACACCCCCTATTACTACAGAACACACTAAAAGAGATAATTTTTCTCAAAGGCTTAGTTTTATGGTAGGTCAAACAAACTATAAAGAAAAAACAAGTTGTGGGGAATTTATCCGCTACGGGCATGTTGAAATCAATGATAATTGCACCTTGTGCTTATCATGTGTAGGAGCGTGTAATACAAATGCCTTAAGCATTGATGGCAATAACTACACCTTAAGCTTTAATGGAAGTTTATGCACTACTTGTGGGTATTGCGAAAGCATTTGTCCTGAAAAAGATTGCTTGAAATTATTTAGAGATGGTATCAGTTTAGAGCCAAATTATTTTAAGCCTATTGTCCTAGCTAAAGATGAAATTTTTCAATGCAAAATGTGTTCTAAGCCTATTGGCACGCAAAAAAGTGTCTTAAAAATCGCTAATATGATGACCCCTATTTTTAAAGATGATAAGAAAAAAATCGCCGCCCTTTATGCGTGTGCTGATTGTAAGGTTAAGATTATGTTAGAAGATTTTTTAGATATTAATTCTATTTTAAAGTGAAGATATGCAAATAGATGAAAATGTATTCAAAGCTAGAGCGTTGTATTATAGGCTTTGGCATTATTTAGTGAGTTTTATAGAAGAAGAAAAAGATTTTTTAGTTCTACAAGAATTAGTCCATCATTTATCATTATTTAGTTTTGATGAGACTTCTAAAAACGCATGGCACAATTTAAAAACGCACTTAAATTTTGAAAGTTTTAAAAACGAACAAAATTTAGTGCTGTTTTCGCCTAGCTATAACCTTGTGCCACTAAGCGCGTCCTTTTATATAGACAAACAAGAAAACGCCCTTTCACGCTTAAAAGCGATTGAAATTTTAAAGCTTTCACAACTAGAAATCACTAGCCCCTTAATCAAACAACAAATCAGCGAAGATGATTTGAGTTTTTTAACGCTTTTAATGAACGCTTTATTATTTGAATGTATCCATAAGGATAAAAAGGCTTATCTTTTATGCGAACGCTTATTTAAAGAATTGTTTCATTTTTTCTGTGATGATTTTTTACAAAGATTACAAACACACCCAAAGAGCGTTTGTTATCTTAATTTTGCTAGTATTTTGAGAGCCTTTATTAGACATGAAAGATTATTTTTTAATCTTAACTGAAAGGATTAGAGTATGCAAAGACGCAACGCGCTAAAAAAAACAATCCTTGCCTTAGGGGGGATTGTTCTAGCAAGTGAGAGTTTAAAAGCAACGATGCCTAGCAAAAAATTCACTAACACACAAAGTGATAGCAATGGCGTAGTCATCGGTAAGAGCAATAAAAAAGAAATTCTTTATCATAAAACCCAAGCATGGGAAGATTTCTATAAAACCGTTTGGTAATCTTAAAAGAAAGGAAATAGCATGGAAGAAAAGCGTTTGAGTAGGCGTTCCTTTTTAAAAATGGGAGCTATTGGAGCAGGTGCGAGCGTGAGTCTTGCATTTGGGGAAAATCAAGTCAAAAAAACAGACAAGATAATAGACCCAAATGCCGGCGTTAAAAGGGTAAAAACCATTTGTAGTATTTGCTCTGCAGGGTGTGGGATTATCGCTGAGGTTAAAGATGGGGTATGGATTAGACAAGATGTCGCACAAGATCACCCCATTAGTGCAGGAAGTCATTGCTGTAAGGGGGTAGACCAAATAGATTTAGTTAAATCTAAAATGCGTCTTAAATACCCTTTAAAAAAGGAAAATGGCGAATGGAAACGCATTAGCTACGAGCAGGCTATCAATGAAATTAGCGAAAAAATGCTTAAAATGAGACAAGAGCATGGTCCAGATAGCATGATGTTTTTAGGGAGTGCGAAAATGAACTCTCAGCAAGCTTACTATTGGAGAAAATTTGCAGCCTTTTATGGGACTAACAATATTGACCATGTAGCAAGGATTTGACACAGCACAACAGTGGCCGGTGTGGCCAATACTTGGGGGTATGGTGCGATGACAAATCACTTTGGAGATGTAGCAGGGCATTCTAAGGCTATTTTAATGATAGGCTTAAATTCTGCAGTAAGTAACCCTATCGGCTTTAAGCATTTATTGCAAGCTAAGGATAGAAATAACGCTAAGCTTATTGTCATAGACCCAGTTTTTACAAAGTCTGCAGCTAAGGCGGATATTTATGTCCGTATCCGTTCAGGAACAGATATTGCCTTTATTTATGGTATGCTACATTTAATCTTTAAAAATAATTGGGAAGATAAAGAGACCATTAGAACTCGTGCTTATGGCATAGAAGAGATTAAAAAAGAGGCTATGCACTACACCCCAGAAGTGGTAGAAGATATTACGGGCGTGAAAAAAGAGTTGCTACATCAAGTAACCGAGCTTTTTGCTAAAACTAAGCCTGCTACGCTTTTATGGGCGTTAGGTATTACGCAACATAGCGTGGGTAGCTCTAACACACGCATTTTGTCTATTTTGCAACTTGTCTTAGGCAACATGGGCAAGAAAGGCGGAGGCTGTAATATTGTGAGAGGGCATGATAATGTGCAAGGTTCAACGGATATGTGCTGTGTAGCTGATAGCTTGCCGGCATATTATGGCTTAGGTGAGGCAAGTTGGAAATACTTCGCAAAATGTTGGGGAGTGAGCTATGAATATTTGCAAAAACGCTTTTACTCCCCTGAGTGGATGCATAAAAAGGGTTTTTCACTCTCTATGTGGTATGAGGGCGTCTTGCAAGAGACTAAAACCTATTCTACTAGCCCTATTAAAGGCTTATGGGTTCAAGGTAATGGAGTAACAAGCCTAGCTCATAACACCGACATAGCAAGAGCGATTGAAAAATTAGATTTAATGGTGATTGCTGAACCCTTTTTAAATGAGGCAGCGATTTTAAGCGATAAAAAAGACAATATTTATGTCCTACCTATAGCCACTCAATTTGAAAATGAGGGGATTGTGGTAGCGACTAATAGGGCGGCTCAATGGCGTTCTCAAGTAGTCAAGCCTTTATATGAATGCAAACAAGACCATGAGCTAATGTTTTTAATGGCAAAAAAGTTTGGCTTTTATGAAGAATTTACTAAAGCTTTAATGTGTGATTTTAATGCTAATGGCGAGTTAGTCAAAACTAGAGATTCGTTTGATTTTGCCATAGATGCTTGTAAGGAATTGGCAAGAACGCTTAAAGTGATTGGTTTAGGGGGTTGGACACCAGAGAGATTAAAAGCCCAACAAGAAAATTGGCACATGTTTGATTACTTGACTTTAGAGGGCAAAGGGCCTATGAAAGGACAATTCTATGGCTTACCATGGCCATCTTGGACGCCTAAGCATTCTGGAACGCCTATTTTATACGATGTGAGTGTGCCAACTAAAGAAGGGGGCATGGGCTTTAGAAACCGCTTTGGTTTGGAGCATAATGGGCATGACTTACTAGCAGATAAAAGCGTGAGTGTCAAAGGCTCTCAAATTAAAGGGGGCTATCCTGAACTTACTAAGACTAATATTGAAAAAGTGCTAGGCATTAAACTCAGCGAGCATGAGAAAAAAATCATGGGCGATAATTGGAAAGTAGATACAAGTGGTCTCATTCAAAAATACGCTGATGAAAAAGGCGTGTGCGTTTATGGGAATGCAAGAGCTAGAGCGATTGTATGGGATTTCACTGACCAAATTCCTAAGCACAGAGAGCCTTTACACTCTCCACGCCCTGATTTAGTCAAAAAATACCCTACTTTTAAAGACCAAACCAATAATTTTAGGGTAGATGTGCGTTATATCAGCGAGCAAACCAAACAAGAATGGGCAAAAGATTTTCCTATTATCATTGCTAGTATGCGTTTGGTTAATTTAAGCGGAGCAGGTATGCTTGAAAGAACAAGCAAGTATCTTTCACATATTACGCCTGAAATGTTTTGTCATATCCATCCGGATTTAGCCCTAAAGCATGGCATTAAAGATAATGATATGATGTGGATACACTCCCCTCAAGGCACTAAGATTAAAGTTAAAGCCATTCATAGCTATTCAGTAACCCCTGATAGGATTTGCATGCCTTATAGCTTTGCTGGGATTTTGCAAGGCGTGGATTTAAGCCATCGCTACCCTAAAGGCACTAAGCCTTATACTATCGGTGAAAGCTCAAATACTATTACTAACTATGGCTTTGACCCGGTTACGCAAATTCCGGAATTTAATGCTGGATTATGCAGAATTGAAAAGGCTTAACTTGGTATTAAATGAAATCGCACCCAAAAGGATTGAGAAATGATACCGACTAAATACAAAGGGCTGACTTTTTCGTTTCTCATGTCGCTTTTAATGTGCTTTGTAATGAGTGCAGTTATCACTTTTTTAAATCTTGGCACCAATGATTTTTTAAGCCATTGGGCTAAAAGCTTTGCGAGTGCTTTTGTTGTGGCATTTCCCACAGTGCTAGTGGTATTGCCATTAGTGCGTAAAATCGTAGATAAAATCGTTAAATAAGAAAAATTTAAGGAGAGAATTATGGCAAATCTTGTGTATAAAGACGCTCCTAAAACTGAGCCTATACCAAATCGCATGAAATTTTATTGCGATGATAATCGTTGTATTAGTTGCTATGCGTGTAGCGTGGCTTGCAGTCATTCTAATGAATTAGAAGTGGGACTAAATCGCCGTAAAGTCGTAACGCTTTATGAAGGCATTGAGGGTAAGGAAAAGTCCATTTCTATCGCTTGCCAGCATTGCACAGACGCCCCTTGCGCTCAAGTGTGTCCGGTAGATTGCTTTTATATTAGAGAAGATGGCATTGTGTTGCATAATAAAGAAACTTGCATAGGCTGTGGGTATTGCTTGTATGCTTGTCCTTTTGGCGCCCCACAATTCCCACGAGATGGGGCGTTTAGCGTTAGGGGGGTTATGGATAAATGCACCATGTGTGCAGGAGGTCCTGCAGAAACCAATTCAGAAAAAGAAATGAAACTCTATGGGGTTAATCGCATTGCTAATGGGCAAGTGCCTATGTGTGCGGCCACTTGTGCGACTAACGCTCTTTTAGTAGGCGATGCCAATAGTGTAGCAGAAGTCTATAGAAAAAGAGTGATGACAAAATATTCTAACGCACAGGATTTTAAAACTAAGCTTAAACACCAGCTTGAAGATGCAAGTTCGTCTAAACGCCCCTAAAACCACTAAAAAGGATTAGCATGAAAAAGGTTAAAAGCACTCTTTTGTTTTTAGGGGGGTTATGCCCCTTTTTAAGCGCTACGCCCCTAGATACAGAAAGGGTTCTAGGAATTTTAAACTACGGACAAACCCACACCAAGCAATTAGGCGACATATGGACTCTTCTACAAGGGCAATATTTTACTTGGTTGTATATAGCGGTATTTTTTGGCGTGATTTTAAGCTTTTTAGGGCATTACTTAGCCATTGGTGCTAAAACCTTTAATCATAGTGAGAAAAAAATCACTTTTTTTAATCTTTTTAATCGTATTATCCACTGGGTTAGTGCTGTGGGCTTTATTTTATTAGTGCCAACGGGACTGATTATGATTTGGGGCGATTTTTTTGGCGGAGGAGTGTTTGTTAGGGCATGCAGAATCTTACATTCTATTGGATGTGCGATTTTTATTGTAGCGGTGTTGCCTATGTTTTTTATGTGGGTCAAGGACATGTTTTTTAAAATGGCAGACATAAAATGGCTACTCATTATGGGGGGCTATCTATCCAAAGAAAAAAGAGAAGTGCCTGCTTATAAATTTAACGCCGGACAAAAAATGTGGTTTTGGGTAGCGACTTTAGGAGGCTTAGTGATGATTATTAGTGGAGCTATTTTGTATTTTAATAATCTTAATTTGAGCTTTCTAGCCTCTAGCTTAGGTGTGTATCAGATTTCACTTTTAAGATTAGTCGCTCTTATTCATAATTTCTTAGGTTTAGGGGTTGTAGCGCTATTCATCACGCATTTATACATGTCTATTTTTGCCATTAAAGGCTCTTTACACTCTATGATAAATGGCAAAAAGGAAGTAGAAGAAGTTAAGATTTTGCATAGTTTGTATTACAAAGAAAAGATTCAAGGGCAATAAGGGCAAGATAACTCTATTAAAATTGCAATATCTTAATAGAAGTGGTGGCTCTTATTAGGATTTGTTTTTCCATAAAACCTACTTAAAATTCCAATACCACTAAGCTTATTGTTTTTAATGTTGCAAAGCTTTGAGTTTATACTTGCAATAATGCCAATATCTTTCCATACAACAAGATTGATTTTATAAAAGTTCTAAGGGGGCATCCTTTCTCTTAACACATTGTGCGATAATGCTTGCTTGAATGCCATTATCTATAAGTTGCTTAAGCAATTCTTTAGCGTCTTTTTCATTTAAAGCAAAAAGTAAGCCCCCTGAAGTTTGAGCGTCATAAAAAATCAAATCATTCCCTTTAAAATTAGTTTCTACAAAAGGGCTTAAAAATTCTTTATTTTTCCTACTTCCCATAGGCACTACATCTTTTTCTAAAAATTCTATAGCTCTATTAAATACAAGCACTTCCTTAGCCATCACTTCAATGGAAATATGTTCGTTTAACATTTCTTTTAAATGCCCTAAAAGCCCAAATCCTGTTACATCAGTGCAAGCTTTCACTTCAAATTTTTGAGCGATTTCTTTAGCTCTTAAATTCAAGCTCGCCATAGATTGCACCACATCTAAAGAGCTAGAATACTCCATTAAGCCCCTTTTTAATGCAGTAGTGAGTATCCCACTTCCTATAGGTTTAGTTAAAATAATGCTATCGCCTATTAGCGCACTATTATTACGCCAAAAAATCTCATCTTCTACAATGCCTGTTACACTCAGTCCGTATTTTTGCTCTTTATCCACTATGCTATGCCCCCCTACTAAAGCACACTTAGCTTCATCTAGCTTAGCTTGAGCCCCTTCTAAAATGGCTTGAATGTCTATTGCTTCTAAATGCTCTTTATCCCACATCAGCAAGCTCATAGCCGTTATGGCTCTAGCTCTTTTAGCAAAAACATCACTTAGGGCGTTTGCACTCGCAATTTGCCCATACATAAAGGCGTCATCTACAACAGGCGTGATAAAATCCACGCTTTGAACTAAAAGCGTATTATCTTTTAAACGATAAATCCCACAATCATCGCTTTCTTTAAAGCCTACTAATAAATTTTTGTCTTCAGTTTGTTTGAGATTAGCCATTAAATGTGCTAGGTCTTCCAGACCTACTTTGGCTGCTCAACCCGCACAACTGACAAAATGTGTTAACTTTTTTACACTCAAAAATATTTCCTTAAATTTTTGACACATTATAACCAAATAACTAAATAACAAGCTTTGTTATTCTAAATTAGGATAAAATCACAGCTTTTAGCAAATTTTGGCATGGATTTTAAAGGCTAATTACTCTATAATATCCCATCGCCTAAACTATAGAAATTTAATTCAATTTAGAGAGACACATGCCGTTAGTTTTTAAAAAGATATTCTTAAAAAGCTTATTTAGCGTTTTTTTAGCGTTTTTTATTGCTATACCTTTAAACGCAAAAAGCTATTTATTCTCCCCCCTACCCCCAGCACACCAACAGGTTTTTAGGGCTCATCCTTGCTCTTTAGAATGCTTAAGAACTTTAATGCACCAAAAGAAAGTGTTTTCATTTATTTCTAGGTATGATTATCGCACTCAAGATAAAGACATCAAAGCTTATTACCATAGCATAATGAATTACCTTAACCCCCCTTATGTGGTCTCTAATGCCATGCGTAAAGAAAATTGGCAACCCAAAGCTGAAATTGCTGTGCTTTTGCCAAAGGCTGTAGTGGGGCGTTATGCGATTTCAGTGATGAATACTATTTTGGCATATTTAAGCACTAAAGAGGGGGATTTTAAAATTCAAGTTTTTGATAGCGACCAAGAAGACCCTGAAAAATTGCTCAAAGCCTACCAAGAAATTGAAAAAGAAAAATACCCTTTTATTATTGCCCTACTCACCAAGCAAGGAGTAGAAAATTTACTCAAAAGCACCTCCATTAGCATTCCTACTTATGTTCCAACCGTGCATAAAACCCAACTAGAAGAGGAACATAAAAATCAAAGTTTTTCTGAGCGTTTGTATTTTGGTGGGATTGATTATAAAGAGCAGTTGCAGATGTTGCTTCCTTATATTAACTCTAATGCACCCATTATTGAATATGATGATGATGGACTTATGGGGGAACGCCTGAGACAAATCGTAGAAAATCTAAAAATTCAAGTTAAATACCAAGAGAATATCTCTTATAGGCGGGCTACAAGTTTTTCTAAAAGTTTTAAAAAAGATGAGGATTTATTCAAAGATTCTATACTGATTTTAAACACTCCTGCTATCAAAAGTGGGCTTATTCTCTCCCAAATCGGGCTTTTGGATAACAAGCCATTAAGAGTGCTTTCCACTCAAATCAATTTTAACCCCTCTTTATTGCTCCTAGTGCAACCAAAGGATAGAAGAAATCTGTTATTGGTAAACGCACTGCAAAAAAGCGATGACAAACTCATAGAATACGCCTCACTATTAGAGAGTGATTTGGCTTATGATTGGGTGAATTATTCTAGTGCAATTGGTGTAGAAATGTTTTTAGGTATTTTAGACCCAAGATTTGAAAAATATTTCCATGAAAATTTACAAGACAATCAAGTGCATTATACTAATCAAATTTATCGAGCTTTAGGGTATTCTTTTGAGCCACTAAAGATAGATAATAGATAGGTGATTATATAAGTTTGCTTGTATTATCATTAATGGATTTTTAGAAATTTTGCAATACAATGTGCCTCAGCTTGATTAGCTTAGAGGAATTTTAATGCCACGCTTACCAAAGGCATGTATTTTTGCATGCTTTTATACTCAAGTTTTGTTGCAAGCTTTTGATTATAAATTCAGCGGTATTGCTGAATCTTATTCTAAAGTGGGCTTTAACCATTCTAAAATTAATTCTAAAGAAGGGATTTTTCCTACTGAAACCTATTCAACCATTACGGCAAAACTTCAAATAGATGTTAATCTTCTCTCTAAGAAAATAGAAAATCATAGTGTAAAGATGGGGCTTGGCGGTATGCTAGGAGCATTTGCTTATGATTCTACTAAAACGCTTATTGACCAATCTAATGGAAAAGTTTATGGCACTATGCTTTGGTTTTATTTAGGGCGTTGGTGGGGTTTTTTAGGAGATGCTCCTTGGAAAAAATCACATTTTTTATCTAACATGCATGCTAGAGACTATGTGCTATATAACGCCTATTTATCCTACTCTTATGACAATAAATTCCAACTCAAATTAGGGCGCTATTTATCTAAAATGCACTTAATGAGTGGATATACGCAAGGATTTGAATTAGATTATAAAATCACGCCTAAAATTAGTTTTAAATGGTTTAGTTCTTTTGGAAGAGCCTTAGCTTTTGGGGCGTATATTCGTGATTTTTATGCCCCTATTACATATGATAATAAAGATAAAATAGCGTTTTATGGCATTCATTCCTTAAACCTTAAAATTTCTACTAAATATTTTAGCACCACACCTTTTTTTTATTTTTCACCCAAAATCTATAACGCACCGGGCCTAGAAACACACATTGATAGCAACCCTAAATTTAAAGGACTAGGCTTTAGGTCGCTCACTCAAGTGGTTATCTTTTTTCCTATTTATGCATCTTATTTGGCTAATGAATATTGGCGTAACGCTAAAATAGGACATTTTGGAACCTCCCTATCTTTGCACCAACGCTTTGATTATAATGAATATAACTTTGGATTTGGGTATTATGAAAACTTTGGCAATGCTAACGCTAAAATTGGCTGGTATGGTAGCTCTACACCCATTTTATTTAGAGATAATAGTATTTATGATGGATTTTTAGATAATCTCATTTCTCCTAATGCCATTACAGGCTATGTCTTTTGTGGTGGGGTGCATAAAAAATTTTTATGGGGAATTTTAGGTAAATACACTTATGCACCAAGGGCAAGTGAAAGAGCTTTGGGACTTCATATTGGATATAAATACAATCAATTTTTTAGCGTTGATATTTTATTACAATACCACCATCTTAATACGCATAAAGGCTATAAAACAAATATTAGCGATTGGTATCAAGGCTATAACAAAAATTTTAAAGCCACTTCTCAAGATAGAAGCGCTTTGTATGTGTCTATGAAATTCAGCTTTTGATATTTTTATCTATATTAAATTTATTAAGACTTTGTTAGCAAACTTAATATTACCATTTTAATGCCTTTTTAATAAAACTTGCACTAATATACGAGCGGTTTTAAATAATTAAAATATTTGTAATTAAAATAAAGGTTTGTTACTCGTGTTAGTCTCACAAAGAATATTGGCTTTAGTCGCTCCTTTTTGTTGTATGCAAGCGTTTTTGCAAGCTTTTGATTATAAATTTAGCGGTATTGCTGAGTCATTTTCTAAAGTGGGATTTAACCATTCCAAAATTAATTCTAAAGAGGGAATTTTTCCTACTGAAACTTTTGTAACAACCACCATAAAATTCCAAGCTGATGCTAACTTGCTCCCCAAAAAAGTAGAAAACCACAATATAAAAATAGGTATTGGAGGGATTTTAGGTGGAGTAGCCTACGATTCCACAAAGACTCTCATAGACCAATCTAGTGGCAAGATTTATGGCTCTGAAATATACATTTATATGGGGCGTTGGTATGGTTACTTAGGTGATGCCCCTTGGAAACATTCACGATCTGAAGCAAACGCACATGCACGCAAATATGTGCTATATAGCGCTTATTTATCTTATGATTATAAGGATAAATTCTCAATGAAATTGGGGCGTTATCTCTCAAAAGCAATGTTTATGAGTGGATACACTCAAGGTTTTGAGTTTAATTATAAAATCACGCCTAAAATTGCCATAAACTGGTTTAGTTCATTTGGAAGAGCTTTAGCAGTGGGCGAATGGATACGAGATTGGTATGCTCCTATTGTTACAGAGTATGGCAATAGGGTTAGGAATACTGGTATTCATGCTACACAAATAAATTTTTATAGTAAATATATTAAAGTAACACCTTTTATTTATTTTTCGCCTAAAACCTATGAAGCACCGGGCATTAACCTTTATATTGATAGTAATTCTAAATTTAAAGGCTTAGGACTACGCTCTCAAACTATCATCAATGTAATTTTTCCTATTTGTGCTTCCAATTTAAGCGATATATATTGGCGTAATGCTAAGATTGGAAAATGGTCTTCTTCATTGCTTATTCATCAACGCTTTGATTATAATGAATATAACTTTGGCTTTGGATATTATGAAAACTTTGGCAATGCTAACGCTAAAATTGGTTGGTATGGTAGCCCTATTCCTATTGGCTTTAGGGATAATAGCGTGTATGGAGGCGTTTTGAATAACATGATTTCTCCTGACGCTATTACAGGCTATATTTTTGGCGGTGGGGTGCATAAGAAATTTTTATGGGGCGTCTTAGGCAGATACACCTATTCCCCACGAGCTAGTGAAAGAAGTGTGGGGCTAAACCTTGGATACAATTGGAGTCCAACTTTTACTACAGATATTAAGATTGCCTATCATGTCGTCAGCACCCATGCCGGCTATAATGCCAACTATACTTATGATGAAATGCCAATCAATTATGAGTTCAAAGCCAATTCTCAAGACAGAAGTCATTTAATGACCTCTATGAAGTTTTTCTTTTAAATTTTTAGTCAATAAAACTCCAATAAGAAGAGAACTACATGAAGATTTAAACTAAATGATTAAATTTTCCATAAATATTCAGTATTATATTATTTGCCAATCAATAAGGTTCTTTTTGTAGAGTAAAAAATCGTTTTTTCATATTAGTTAATTCAAGAGAGAATGTCGTGTATAAAAATTTGAAAATTGGTACAAAATTCGTGTTCGTTGTAACTCTTTTGATGTTGGTTGGCTTAGGTGTTTTGGAAGTGGTTGTGATGAAAAATGTTTCTGGCACTTTGAAAAAAAATGCTAACACAATGTTGGTTAAACTTACAAGGGCTACTGTGCAAGAAGTATATGATAAAGTCTATAAAGATTCTTATGGAGTAGCATTATTTGCTAGCACCTTGTCTGGCAAAAATACAGATAGCCTTAAAGACGAAGAAACTTTTACATAAGCTGACAAATACGCTATTGCATTTTGATTCTTTTGTCTCTTATGTTTATATGATTGCACTTAATGAAAAAAGAAGAACCTGTTAGTACTTATGAAATGCTTAAAGATGGTTCAAGTATAAGAGCAAAAAGCAATAATAAAAGCTTACTTAAAGACCCAACGGTTGCAAAAGTGTTGAAAAGTCATAAAAGTAGTAGGGATATTGCTCACACCCATACTTATTTGGATATCTATAAGGTCTATGGAGTGAGTTTGGTTTATCCTATTTTTGATGAGCATGATAAAATTGTTGCTGTTGCTGGAATCACCATAGTTTTTAAAAAGATTCAAGAAAAGGTATTTGCTAAAGCAGAGCATTATCATTCTTTTCTAATAGGGGTAGACCAGAACATTGTGGCCGACTCAAATAACCCTAATTGGCAAGAACAATATATCAAAGACTATGTAACACCTGAACAATTTTTTACTTTAAAAAATTTTCAAACTAAAAGTCCCGATGGTTCTGATATTGTGATTGATTTTATAGACAGCAACACTAAGGAAGAGTTCAATTTGGTTTTGCAAATGATTTAGGGGAGCAATCTAATTTTTTAAAAAAATGTAATGAATGAATTAAGCCAAAGCTCTAAACAACAATCTGAAAATATCACAAATGCGACCAGCTCTGTAAGTGTGATTACAGAATCCATGAACGATATTAGTTCTAAAAGCCATGATATGATTGCTCAAAGCCAAGATATTAAAGCAATTGGAGATGTGATTAAAAATATAGCTGACCAAACTAATCTTTTAGCTTTAAATGCTACTATTGAAGCGGCTAGGGCTGGTGAGCATGGCAGAGGTTTTGCAGTGGTTGCTGATGAAGTAAGAAAACTAGCAGAAAGAACGCAAAAATCTTTAAATGAGATAGAAAGCAACATTAACATGCTTGTTCAAAGCATTAGCGATTCTTCGGAGTCGATTAAAAATCAAGTAGAAAGTGTGCTAGGAATTAATGATGTGATAGCTCAATTTGATAGAGACATTAAAAATAATATCTCTATTTCAGATAAACTCTTAAATGTAAGTGCTAATATTAATGGCGTTGTAGAAAAGATTTTAAAAGACACTGATAAAAAGAAATTTTAAGGCAACTTAAGGAGGAATAACTCTTTCTCAAGTTACAACGTTAAATTTAAGCTATTCTAAAAAATATCGATGCTTATTTTAAACAGAACCAAAGATATTTACAATTACAGACTCCTTTTCTAAAATTTGATTATCTGTAGAATTCATTTTATATCCTTTATTATTTTAATTAAACTGTCTATAGAAAATAAAGTAAAAATTATAGTTTTTTATAGAGTTTTGGTTTCTGTTGTTGTCTTTTAAGGATTATTTTTATATTAATAGCGATAAGTTTTTACCATTATTCAAACACTCCAAAATCTCATTTTGATAATGACATACTAAATAGAGCAAGCGAGTTTCTCGTGTTCTATCTGAAGCATTAAGTTTGTCATTTCTACACCTATGAGTAATGGTTAGTATTCTTCATACTTGACTAATGGGGAGCAATAATCTATTAAAATTTTATTCAAATCAGAAGCCGAGCAAGTTTGGGGGTATTCTAAAAAATTGTTATGAAGTCTCTTTGCAAGGAATTTATCATTACTTGTTTTTAAAAACTCATCACGCAAATGAGTTTCATCTTCATGCCCGAAATATTTATAGAGCATAAAACGCACCAGCTTTTCAGTGTCGTTGGGGTTAGGATTATGGCTAAAAAACCATTTGTTGTGAGACAACTTCAAAATCTTTGGGAATTGTTTTTTTAATATCAATAGGGCAAAGTAAATTCATAAACTCTACTTCAAATCTTACCATAGCCCAGTCAATCTGAGCGGTCTCAAAAGCATGGGGTTTTGAAGCTTCATATTCAAACACTTCTCCAAGAGCGTCAATGATTGTGATTTTTGCTCCAAAGAGCCATTAGATAATGCCAAATTTAAATTGTTTGTAAAATGACTTATTGGTGTGTTTTTTTAAAATGAACCACATTTTCTACAAAAAAGTATTTTGTTCTCATTGATTTACTCCTTAGTTCTTGTTTCTTGGACTTCATTATCTTGTTCTTTTTGATTCAAAGTCCAAGCAAACAAAGGCAGATAAACAAACATCATCATAAATGGCACTATGTTGTTTATTGTGTCATATATTGATTGCATTTCTTCCATTCTCATACTAGCTCCTTATATCTTATTTCTTAAATTTCATTTTCTATTTCTTTAAGTTGGATTTGTAATTCAACTTTTCTTTGTTCTAGGCTTTTTAATCTAGGGTCAAAATTTGAAAGGTCGTATCGTGGCTTTTTTCTTTTACCATAGCAGCCTCTTCTAAGTCTAAAATGATTTATTTCAATTTGAACGCCCCTAATTTGTTCAATATAGCTTTTAACTTTACTATGCAACCTATAACCAGAAAGACTTTCAAAGACCTCTTTATAACCTAAGATTTCTAAAGCTTCTATTGCATAAGTATTTCTAAAAGTTGTATAATGATTTGCTGATTTTTTTAATTCATTTAAATAGATTTTATCTACTCTATTTCTAAAAACCATGCCATTTATGTATGCGACTGCTAGTGGCTGTGCCTGTAAAAAACCTTTTCAAAAATCAAATCATTTTCATTAAACCCATCTAAAAATTCATGGATTTCTTCAATGTTCTTTAATAAGAAGATATGAGGGCCTTTTAGAACCACTAATCTATCTGCAATAAAAATATCTTTTTTTAAAAAGTTTAAATGTTGCTCACTAAACATGGTTAGAGAGTTTGTAATACACCCTCTCTAAAAGCGTAGCTTGAGATAAAAGAGCGCTGATTAGATAAGTCGTTACTTTTAATCTAAGGACTTCATTGATGTATTTCATATTCATAGACAATGACCCCCCACCATAATGCATTTCAATATTAGAAATAACTTCTAATTCGGCTGAAGTTGGTTCTTCTTTCATGTTTTTGCTCC
Organism: Helicobacter cetorum; assembly: GCF_900198405.1. GTDB lineage: Bacteria > Campylobacterota > Campylobacteria > Campylobacterales > Helicobacteraceae > Helicobacter > Helicobacter cetorum_C. The sequence goes on along the minus strand of NZ_FZMR01000006.1, from coordinate 57,280 downwards.
CTTATTTAATTGTTTTGTTACAATTTTTTTATAAGATCTGACAATCTTTCTTCCAATGTGTTTTTTTGCGTTTTAAATGTTCTTCTATGGCCTCTTGAATAAATGAGCTTTTATTCTCATTGAATATGCCAAATTCTTTAAGATAAACTTCTAAATCTTGCATGGTCTTTATAGATAAAGAAATGGTAAAAATTTTCTTCCCATCTTTTTGCTTGGTATTTTTAAAATTCATTATTGTTCCTTTGTCTCTAAATTTAAATAGCTTTCTAGCTCTTTGTAAAAAGAACTCCCATTCATTTTTAGCCTTACTATCTTTTCTTTCCATAACTCCTAAGCCCTCGATCACTGAACGCTTATAGGCAATTCTCTCGCTCAGTATATTGTTCATTAAAAATATGCTCTCATTCGCATTATTTTCCTTGATAAAATCAATGAGAGCCTTTTTCTCTTTAAGGGTAGGAATGGTGGGAATGCGATTCATTACAATATAGACTTTTAAGTTCTCATTGAGCGTTTGAATATCACTCACTCTTTCTAACATTTCTAACAGCACGGCGGTATCTAATAGGTATTTAGCTAGTTAAGGTTGTGGCTAAAGCCAAGAATTTACCCTTTGTTAAAACAGGTAAGCAAAATACCGCAGTCTTTAAAAGCACGAGAAATTTTGCGGATAGCTTGTCTTATAGTCTAACTAGCCAAACTTTCCGCTCAATTAGAGGCTAATATCCAAGCTGAGCTTTTTGCAAGAAGTGCGCCTTTAATCAACAGACAAATCCAGCAGTTAGAAAGCTTAGGCGTAGAGGATATGAAGTATCAAGGCAAGTTCTGTAAAAAAGTAGTGAGTGATAGCGGAAAAACCACTTGCTATCCTATGAAATACATCACCGAGCAATTAAATAATGAATTACTTAATTATAAAGGCGAATTAGCCAAAGAGCTTCAAAAAGCAGGCACAGATAAAGCCAAACAAGCTCAAGTCTATGCCAATATGAAACAAAAATTTGAAATGCTAACGATTGATTATATCAAAGATATTGCGAGCAATCTCACTTTTTTAAACGAGACTATGAGCCTAATTTCTAACATGCTGGCTAAAGACTATCAAGAACAACATGGCTATGTGAATAATGTTAAGCCTGTAGCCGAGCAAAATGTCCAAATGCAAAAGTTAAACAATCAGTTGAGCCAAGCTTATCAAGCAAGTCTCAATCAATATGGTTTCCCTAAATCTAAAGCTCAAAGTGGCTCTAGCAGTGCTAGTAACAGCTCTAAATTAAAGATTGAATAAGAAAGTTTAGAAAGTTTGGGTATAATGGCAAGCGTAACCCATTTGGTTGGGCGAGAGCTTTCCCTTAGAGGTAAGTTACCCTACCTAGTAGTAGGGAGTATTCTCTTATATGATTTCTTCTCTTATTCTTTCTTTTAGAATTTCTAAAGTCTCACTTGATACTTCAGCGAGTTTGTTGCGCCTACGCCTAATATCAAACACTCTTAGTTGGTGCAATAGAGCCATTTGTTCGGTATGGTTGCTATCTATAAAAGAATAATGATAAGGGCGTGCTTTTTTATGTGTTTTACTGCTTAAGGGAATACCTAGAAAAAGAGATTTAGAGATTTTTCTCACTACTAAGACAGGTCTTACAAAATCATTAGACTTTCCATAGACTTCATAGCCTATGTTATAGCCAATGCTAACCCAATAAATACTCCCAGCTACTATGGTGCGTCTAGGGGGCTTAGTATGGATTTGTTTCTTTTGTTCGTTCCATTTATCAAAGGGTGCGTTCATACCGACTATTCCCAATCCCTAACAGGGGCAGAAAATCTCTCAACTGAGATTTTAGGTCTTAGCATGTTAGAGGCTTTAGAAATGCCCTCTTGGGCTAGATGAGACGCTCCGCCTGTAGCAACGCCTAATGCACTATTACCCACTGCACCTACGACACCTTTTGCAACGCCCATTGCCCCACCTTGTCCTCCACTAGCATTCACATAACCTCTCTTAGCCATGCCAGCAACCGCCGCTCCTATCATACCGCCAGTTTGAACGACATTAGAAATCATATTGCCTGCATCAGATACTGCACCTTGTGTGCCAAAAATGGCGTTAATCATTTCAGGGATTTTTTTGGCAAATAAAATTAAGATGATTGTAAGAATAATAGCAAAAACACAATGCATGAGAGTATTTGTAATGTTGGCATGATTAATGAATGCAGTTAAATCTAAATTTCCTAAAGCATAATCAATTCCAAACATATTAAAACTTGACACTATCATAATCAAAGGCATGTAAAAAGTCAAAGATACTAATTTTTTAACATAAGTCCAAGCAAAACCTCTTGTCTGCTGAAAAAAGACTAAGGGAATAAATAATACATAAAAGAGTTTATAAATAGTGTATTCTAGGAAACTAACTACAATGTAGAGCATGATAAAAACAAAAAGTGCAACATTGGCAATCAAATATGCACCAATAAATAAAAAACAAATTAAGGGTTTTAAGATATTGTTAATGCCCATCTTTATATCCCACATTTTATCAATTACTTGAGAAAAACTTTCCCATGTTTTTTGAATGTTTCTTTCTATAATAAAACTTCTATTTCTCAAGCTACTATTAATATTACCAACATAACCATTAATCTTTCTATCAGCTTTTTGAACAACATAGGCTACGAAATTTGCTGGGGTTTCAATTATCCCAATAAAGTTTTTTTGCGATTGAGCTGGATTGCTTATGCTCCAATTATAAAATACCAAGTATCCTAGAAAGACAGCAATCATAACTAAGTGTTTGCGTTCAACTAAATCTTGGTTTTTTACTCTATTGACAATATATAAGACAATAAGAAAGGCAAAAAGGCTATTCATAGCAGTATGAACCATACCACCCATTTCTTTTGAAAAAGTTTCAAGAAGAGTATTAAAAAAAGTTTCTATTTCGCCTATAAAGGCTTTACACCAATTTACATCATTTGCTAGCGTAGATTGAACGCCTAATGGATTACCACTAGCCATATCTTACTTCTCTTGTGAGACTAAATACGCACTTTTACATTTTAAATTATCATCTTTAAGCATAACGCCACTCGCTAAAAGATTGTCTGCAATTTGTTTGTAGCAAACACTAAGGGTAGTCTTTCTCAAAGTAGCATCTTTTTTAAAGCTTTCATAATAACTCAGCTCTTTGTCCTTTTCAATTTCTGTTTTTAAATCGTTTTTTAAATCTTGAAGTGCTAATTTATCGTTTTTTGGGTCATAACTATGCTTTAAGATTTCTTCTTGGTCTTTTATGTCTTGTTTGATAGACTTTATTTCTCTTTGTTGTTCTTTAATCTTGTATTTGTAATTTTCTAAATCAATATTTTTGCCATTATAATAATTGCCATAAACATAATCAGCCAATGAAACCAACAAAGCACATCGTTTATCATTTTTTAAACCATCATCACCATTCTTAGCTAGATTTTCGCTCATTTTAGCATAGCAAGGGGCAATTCTTTTGTTAAGCTCAATTGCATAACTACGACTACTGCTATTGAAACCTCGCACGCTGTTTTTTATCATCTCTTTGTCTTTTTCGCTGAAAGGTTGTCCTAAAGTGAGTTGTTTGTCTAGGTCTGCAAAAAATGCTCTTTTCTTTGTTAATTCTACTTTTTGAGCTGTAGCAATTTGTGCGTTCTCACAATTGCTTTGATAATTAGGGTGTGCCTTAACATAAGCAATTGCTTTTTCTGGGTTCATTTTGTCTAGCATGGCATCAACATTCTTACACTCCGCAATAGTCTTTTCCCTTTCTTTATCATTTTTTACAAAATAATCCACGCTTTTAGCACTTTCAGCATAGCTCACGCCCATTAAACCTACCAAACACAGCGAAATAAATTTCAAACGCATTGAATATCCTTTAACCACTAATTTTACATTGATTTTCTAAAGCCTTATTTTAGTATAATCTAGCTAATAATGTAGCAAATAAGGGGATAAAATGAACTATAAAGAACTACTAGAATTTAATGATTACGCTATGGATTTAACTATTAGAATGGCACATCATAGCACCGCAATAGAGGGTAATACCTTGACACAAAATGAGACAGCGAGTATCTTAATTGATGGGGTTATTCCAAAGGCTATGAGTGAGAGAGAGTATTATGAAGTTAAAAATTTTCAAAACTTTATCCCCATACTTTTAAAATCTTTGCAAGAAAAACAAATTATAGACAATGAATATATTAAACATATCCATTCAATCATTATGAAACATTTAATTGAAAATTGTGGGAAGTTTAAAACGATTGCTAATGTGGTTTTAGGGGCAAATTTTGAACCAACTGCTCCTTTTAAAGTGCCTATGGCTTTAAAAGATTGGTGCGATAATCTTTATTATCAGCTTAATAACGCTAAAGATGACACACAAAAATTAGAAATTATTATGGATAGCCATATTAAGTTTGAGCATATCCACCCTTTTAGTGATGGCAATGGTAGGACAGGGCGTATGCTAATCTTTTATAGTGTCTTAGAGCAAGATTTAGTGCCTTTTGTGATTTCTAAAGACAATAAAAAAGACTACATCTTAGCTATGAGAGAAGAAAATGTGCCTATGCTAGTAGATATAGCAAAAGAGGCTCAAGAAGTGGAAAGAAAAAGAGCTATGGGTTTTTTAGAAAAATACAACAATCAATTACACTTTGATAACAAAAGAGAGCAAAACAGAACTATCTCTTATCCAATAGCAAACCCCATTATAAAACCTAACCCCAAACACCCCTATAACAACCGATTTGCCAACAATAGAAATAAAGGGGGCAAAGATGATGATAGGTTTGGTTTGTAGGTAACTATCTAGTTACATTTCCATTCCGCCATTGTTTTTGTCATTTTTTTGGTATCTGTTATTGGGCGTATTATGGGCGTATCTGTTAGAGTGATTGTTTAAGGGCATGTTGTTGTGGCTTAGCTCTTTAGATAGTTTGTTTTCTAAGAAATTTTTAGCTGTTTGAATGTCTTTTTGGATTTTTGGGTTATCATCAATAATCTTATCTAGGCTTTCAATATTTTCAAAACTCTTGTTTTCGCTGACATTATAAAAGTTGAGCGATACGATAGGATAAAACTCTTTAATCTTATTGGCAACCTCTAATGATTGTAAGAATTTGGCATAAAAAGTATCTTCTTCAACTCTACGCCCTTCTTTATCCTCTCTAATTCGTGTGTATTCTTTAGCTGTTTCTAAATGGCGATAGATATAAAGGATTTTGACTTCATATCCCTTTTTAAGCGTTCTAGAAACATTGCTTTTTTGGATTTCTAAATGCGCAAAATTGCCATCCATAATAAAGCCATAGTGATTTTTTAGTGCCTCTGTAAAAAGATATTCTACGCCCTTAGAACTAGCCTTTTGAAATAAGGAGGCATTTTTGCCATTGTAGTGGGGTAAGATTTTTCTAATAGCATCCGCCTCTATGATGTCAATCTTGTGTTCTGTAAGCAGACTAAGTGATGCCTCACTTTTCCCAGCTCCAGGTCCACCAGCCATAAAATAAGCTATTTGGTTCATGGATTTATGCTTGATGAAAAAATCAATAATACCTTGTTTGTTGTTTTTAACATACTCCAAAGCCTCTTCTTTGATTTTCTCATCGGTCAAATCAATGGTTTTGTTTAAAAAATTATGGATACTCTTTATAAAATCTTCACTGCTCATCATCACTCCTAATATTAGTAGCCCTTATTATACCCAACCTATCTAACCTTAACTCGCCTTTCTCAACCCCTTAAACACTTCTTCATTAGGCTTTAAGGGAATGTTTAAGCATTTAAGCAATCTTTTGTTCTTAAAGTAATAGTTGGCTTTGAGCTTTAAAGGTGTTGCTTTATGCCCGCTTACTAGAATAATCACTTCATCTTTGTTGATATTCATAATATCTTGTGCAGAAACCAATTCATAGCCCTCTTCAGAATAAGAGCTTGTTCCACCAAAAATCACTTGATTTTTTTCAGTAGAGCGATTTCGTTTTTCTCGTGTATATTTGCCTATTTCTTCGCTAAGTTGTTTGGCATAATCTAAGTCGTCCATTTTAAAGACAATCTTATACGCTACGGTGCTATTAACAATCCTAGCCTCTTCTTTGCCGCAGTATTTTTCTATGAGTGCATTAGATTGCGTGATAAATATAATCACCACACCATAGCTCCTACTTAATGCTGGCATTTCTAATAAGAATGTAAGTTTTAAGCGTCCTCTAAGTTTCAAGTTAAATTCAATTAAAAATCATTTGGAAATATAGCACAAACTTTTTAAACAAAAGCTTAAAGAATAATTTCATTCCTTTAGCATTAGCTACAAGTTCTTATAAAATGAGCTGGAAGTTCTTTGGCTCTAGCTGTAAGTTATCATGCGAGTTTCTAGTAAGTTCTAAGGGTGTGTCATTCTAGTTCTTAATCGTATAGACAACCTAGTTCCTACCATTAGAGCAAACAAGTTCTTAATCTATGTTGATTATAAGTTCATACTACTTGCTTGTTAGTTCTTACATTTGGCTATAAGTTCTTTTTCTGTAGACACTTAGGTTCTAACTCATGGCTCTTAGTTCTCTAGCTTTTGCTTACAAATTCCTACCAATGTAGCTTACAAGTTCGTATCAATGGGCTGTAAGTTCTTTTTTGTTAGCTACTAAGTTCTTATTATTTAGCTATCTAGTTCTTAATGTTTTGGCTACAAGTTCTTTCAGTGAAAGCCTCTAAGTTTTTATAGCATTGCTGACAAGCTCTTGGCTATTAAATTTTTAGTAAGGGAGCTAAAGTTCTTGAATTAAATTTTTATCCTTTACTAGATTAAAAATTTAGCTCATCTCTCAAACCACTCTCTTTAAAAACTTTTAACAAAAAGTTAGCAAAAACCCTTTTTTTTTAAAATCTAGCTCTAAGCCCCTTGAATACGAAGTTTTAACCTAATGTGTGTTGACATTTGGTGTTATCCTGCACCTTTTTTGATTTGGTTCTCTTTTTTAATTCTTTGTGCTATTCTACAAGGAATTAAAAATCGCTAGATTTAAAATCAAAAGTCTAGCGTTTAAATTAGCGTTAGCTTGAATAAAATTTGGGCGTTTTTAACGCCTTGTTAGTAAGGGAATAAAGTCAGCTTGAAAGCATGTGTCTTAGATAAAAATTTAGCGTTGTTATTAGGCTTTAAAGGGCTTACTTGCTAGATAGAGCTATAAGAGATACTAAGCTAGATAATCACCCTATGGACTTGTCTTTCTTAGATGATATTTTAGAGCATATGCGAAAGCCTAGACCTAGTGATAGCGAAAAAATCGATAAAAGATTGCTCATTAAATTCAATCAATTTAGTTACAACAACAAACACATCAAATCAAATCTAATTGGCAATCAAAAAGCTAGTCCTGTGTTGATTAAAAACATAGGGCAAATGAAACGCTCCCATTTAGAAAATGCCCTAAGCTATACTTTAGAAAACAGCGAAACAGCCTATAATGAAATGTTTTTAGAGTGTGATAAGCAATTTATCTTAGAGACTTGGCTCAATGACTTTGATTTGACTAAGGATTATAATGAGGCAATGCACTTAGTCTTTTCTATCAAAGATAAACCAGATGAAGAAACTATGCATGGGCTTTTAAACTCTACTTGGGAGACCTTAAAAGTAAGGTTGCCTGAGTATAAATTCGCTCTAGTCCACCATACACACCAAGACCATGCCCATATCCATTGTTTTATCAATAAAACTAATCAACTAACACGAAGAAGACTGCGTTTTAAAACCCGTGAAGATTGTAAGGAATTTTTTAACGAACTAAGAAGTGAGTTTGCTTATAGGCTAAATGAGCAATTATTAAGCGAAGGATACCTATATGTCAATGAACCTAAGCTCAAGGAATTAGACAATATCAAACTTCAATTACAAGACTTAGAAAAAGAAGAGAAAGCCTTAGAACAAACCAAAACCCCACAAGATGAGTGGGACTTAAACAAGGCTTTACAAAGCGAATATTTACAAGAACTCAAAGATAAAAACAAAGCCCAAGCCCTAGACATTCAAAATAACCAAAGCTTGCCTTTGAGACAAAAGATTTCTGAATTTAAAATCGCTCTCTTTAACCACAAAGACACAAGCGATGATGAAAAAGAAAGCCTAGATATTGATAGAATAGACAAAAGAAAGCCAGTGAGCGAACACTTAAAAAACACAAGCAAACACGAATTATACGAGTTACTAGGCTTTTATCAAAAAGAGCTTGATAAAACAGAGAGCCATTCAGCCTTTAAGAACTTTCATATTCTCAATGACTTAGACAGAGACTTTGAAAGAGAGACTAAGGGCTTTTCTCTTTTAAAGAAAAAAGAAATGCTACTAAGTAAGCTAGAACACCTAGACAAACGCCTTTTAGATAAAAACTCACATTTACTATTAGCTCAATTAAGGAATGTTGTTAAAACCAAGCAAAACACACAATACAACACTCTAACTAATCCTGTCTTTTTAGCCAAAGCCTTAGAACTTCCTAAGGATAAACGCCCCACTCTCAAAACTTTTAAAAACGCTTATTTTAGTGCTAGAAAGTATCAATTCATACTAGAGAACTTTAAAGTTAAACAAGATGACCCTACTTATAAGCTTAATGACAATACTTGTGAGCTAGTGAGTAAGCAATTACAAGATTATCAAAAGACTATGCTCTTATTAGCCAAAGAGAGATTGCTCTTTTTAGAACAAGACTTAAAAACAAAAGAAGAAGAGTTTAAAAGAGCCAAAGAGAGCTATTTCAAAGCCCTAGAGAGCTATAAAGAGACCTTTTCGTTAAAAGAAAACCAAGACTTTCTCAAACAAAACAAACAATTTTCTAAACTCTCTAAGGATATTGTCTATATCTGTAATGAAATCATAGGGGCTAATAGGTTCTTAACCCACTATGACATTTCGCAACTTCAAAAAGTCCTAGAACACGCTAAGGATATTAAGCTAGAGCAAAAGGAAGTTCAAACTATCATTAAAGAACCTAACAACGATGAACCTTGGATTGAATTTGCCAAACTAGAACAAGCTAGAGCCAAAGTACACTATCAAGCTATGCTAGAAAAAGAAAGGGCTAAACAATTAGCTAAAGAGCCAAAGAAAACCTTGCACCCTGATGAGATTGTTTATGACCCTAAGGCTCATGCTGGATTGAAAGAAAATGATGACAGCAATAACGATACTATAAAGCATACTAGAAGATAAATCTTACTTGACTTTACAAAAAAAAAAAAACGATACACTCATTCTTTAATTTCATATAAAGGAATGGCATGTTTAAAACTTTGTTTAAGTTAGTGAGTATGGTTGGAATAACAACTCTCTTACTAAGTGGTTGTGGGGCTTATTTTGGCAATGGTTATGGTTATGTGGCTAAAGAGCAAACAAAAAATAGTTTTAGTGCGATAGGAAAATCTTGTAGCTGGAAATTATTAGGCTTTATCCCCATAAGTAAGGACAACACTATTCAAAGCGCTATTAGAGATGCTTTAAGAAATGGGGGTAATAGCTTACAAGATATGGTTGTGCAACAAAGCTTGACTTATTATCTAGGACTTGCTACGCAAAGTTGCACTATTGTAGAGGGCAATCTAGTTTCAAAATCTGTTAGCAAATAAAAATTCAGGAAATCTTATGCGTTACTTAATTGCTTTTTTTGTCCCTTGATTCGTGTTTTTTACGATTAAAAGATACATTAGTGGTTTTTGTTGTTTATTTTTGCAATTGACTATTATAGGTTGGATACCTGCAATGGTATGGGCGATTGTTGCAACAAGTAGTTATCTCACCGATAAAAAAATCAAAGAGGCTATATCGGATATGCAAAAAGAAAAATCAAAATAATGCTTGATTTCCTTTCATTGTAAATTTTTTTTATTGCTAAAATTTTTAGCAATATTTCTACAAATAAGTAACTTTCTAAAAAACTTAATGAACCGCTTTAATAAGCGGTTTATCATGACTTTAAAATCTCTTGTAACTTCTAAAATCAAATCTTCGTTAAAACCCAAATAAATCGCTCTAAAATGCCCTACAATCAAAATAAAGCCATAAGACAAGACAAACTATTAACTCACAATTAAAAACGCCTTAAAACGCCTTTTAGAGCTTAAATTTTTCTTAAGCGGCGCACTGAAATTTCTTAACCTTAAAGTTTTTTTAAACATCATAACAAAAACAAGCTCTTAACCTAACCCTTAAACCCCTTATCATTCAAGCTCAAACCTTTTAATGCTAAGAGCTAGAAACAAACCTAACCTTGCAATACTTCAAAACAAACCCTTCTAGTCCTAAATACTAAACAGACTATTCACAACCTAACTCTAACAACACAAACCTTAACTTAACCACTCCCCCCACAACTAACATGTCGTTGATAGATAATTCTTATTTTTCTTTTATTTTGATTTTTGTTCTTACTTTATCAATCTTAAATTAAAACCCTACTCTTAACTAAACATTACACTATCCTATGGGAACTCCAATTAGTTTATCCTCTTTAAATTAAAGAGTTTTTTCTTTTTTTAACTTTTTCTTTTTTTAGCAAAAACGCATTACATGATTTACATGATTTAATATTTTTTAAAAAAAAGAAATCCTCTCTCATGACATGATATTACTTATAACATGTTCACTTAATAGGTAAGGAAAGAAAGGTAAACCTTTCTTTCCCTTAATACAAATTATACTTATGCGGAACTTAAGTTCCGCTTTTATCTCTAATACCCATAAACACGCACTTCTTAATCTTAAAAAGTGCTTAAAGCTAACTTTCAAGAGCTATTTAATAGTTGCTAAATTCAATTTTTATATTTAGTAGGTAATACAAATAACCATGTATTTGATTATTTGCTTTTTAAGGGGGCGGAATTTCTGCTTTTATGCTTTAGTGAATGCGGAACTTTTTAAAAACTAAGATTTAAAAGCGGAACTTAGTAATCTCTAATGGATAATGCGGAATTTTTAAAATACCGCTTTTAAAACCTAACGAACTAAAAAAACATAAAACTCTCATTCTTTAAGATTTATTTTTACATTTTAATAAGGGAGCAATATGCCATATAACAAACTCACCAAATCTCAAAGAGAATTCTTTGACAATCTCAAAGCCTTTTTATATACTAAGGTTAAAAACTTCACGCCTATTCAAGATGTGAATGATATGGCTTTGATATTAGACACACAAGATAAAATCTTAAAATGCCATAACATAGAGCAACTCAAATCACTCTGTCATATTCTTTACAATCAAGGTATCAAACACACCATAATGATGCAAGGCTTGTTTTTATTCTTTGAATACTTTAGAGATAATCTCAAATTAAGAAGCTTTAGAACACTTAGCGAAGAACAAGTCATTAACTTTCTTTTTGAACTCGCTCAAAATAGAAAGCCTAGCTCTATGGCTAAGTATGTGATGTATTTAAGGCAATTTTTTGATTACTTGGATAGGAAAAAGCATTATAGCTTTGATTTTACACTTAAGAATTTAGCCTTTGCTAAAACTAAAGAAAGCTTACCCAGACATTTAAACTACAATGATTTAAAGGCATTCTTAAAAACGCTTTTAGACTATAAGCCCACAACTAGCCATGAAAAACGCAATAAATGTATTTTACTCATTGTGATACTTGGGGGGCTTAGAAAGTGTGAAGTGTTAAACATAGAGTTAAAACACATTCAAGTAGAAGAACAAAACTACTCTATTTTAATTCAAGGTAAAGGTAGAAAAGAAAGAAAGGCTTATATTAAAAAGAGTTTGTTAGAACCAAGCTTGAATGTTTGGCTTAGTGATGATTATAGACTAAAATATTTTAATGGAGCATATCTTTTTAAAAAGGATAAGCAAAAAGCACAAAATTCTTTAACGCTCTATAATTTTATCCCCTTAATCTTTAAACTAGCTCAAAACAAACACTATAAGCAATATGGCACAGGTTTGCATCTATTTAGACATAGTTTTGCAACTCTTATTTATCAAGAAACCCAAGACTTGGTTTTAACTTCAAGAGCGTTAGGACATAGCTCTTTATTATCTACTAAGATTTATATTCATACCACACAAGAGCATAATAAGAAAGTGGCTCTTGTGTTTGATAATTTGATAGAGAATAAGAAGTAAGGGGGTTAAAAATTGATTAGTTAATGTAGTTAATATAGTTAATGTAAATACTATAATATTAGATAGTTTTTATTTAACTATTTAATGTTTCATTGCTGATTAAAAATAATTAGGTTTTATAAAGGTCATTAAAATCATTGAGATTTTATAGAATTAGTTTAAGCTATAAAACACTCTAAAAATAATGTAATTATCGCTTGTTATTATTCATTAAGAAAATATTTAACAAACAATACAAATAACTAAATTCTATTCAATACTGATAAAAACAACTAAACACTATCAAATACTTTCTTAATGATATTATTTATCGCCTACGCTTAGGTGTGTGGGTGTATTCGTTAGTATTTTCTAAGTTATCGGTATTATCTAAATTGTCGGTGTTTTCATCATATGAGTTTGAATGCGTAGTTGTTTTAATTGGCTCTATTTTTTCTATTAAAAAATCATAAGCATTTAAAGAAAGGTCTTTGTAATGTGAAACAGGTTCTACCATATCTATTTCTATGTTATAACGCTTTTTATCTAGCTCTTGCAAAGAATTTTGAAGAGTTAGTAGGTCTTGTTTGCTTATCTTTTGAGTATCTAAAAGTTTATCAAATAAAATATTGTCATTATGTAGAGCCACTGCCATATCAAAAATATCTCTTGTTTTATTGTCAGTCTTTCTAAAAGTAATCTTTTTAGCGATAATATTTTCTAGGCTTTCTATATAAATATCAAAAGCAAAAATCTTTTTAGAATTATCTACATATCCCTCATTACTTGCATAATCCACTAAAACATCTATTTTAATGTTGTCTTTATTAGTTACGCCTATATGATTGTGTTGGTCTATATATTTCGCACTATCAAAATGATTGCAATCATCTATCCATAATTTAGGACTAAAAAATCCTAAATATTGAGCGTCATTAACAAACAAATCAATATCAAAGCTTAATCTATGCTGGAAGTAATACATGCTCAAAGCTGTGCCTCCGCCAAACTTAATACTACTAGGATTAAGCCCCAAATTTAAAGCACTCTTAATAATGGGGTAAAATTGCTCTAAGGCTTGAATTTGAGCTACAAAATTATTTTTGATAAAACTAAGGCTTTTTTCATTGATAGGGATTGATAGAAAGGACATGCTTAATATTCTCCATAGGGACATGATAATCTTGTGAAAACCATTCTATTTCTTGCTCTAGTGCCTCTTGCTGAATTGTGCCTATGATATACTTGTCAATATTGCTTAGATTAGTCGTTTTTTTATCCATAAAAAGCCCTATAAGATACTCTAAGCTTACATGCTTATTTTTATTGCTAATTGAGTTGTTAATTGTAGCTAGTAACATAGGAGCAAATTCCATAATTCATTCCCCTTAATATTGATTTGTTCTAGTTTAGCAAATTTTGTGTTGGTTTTGGTTTGACCTATAATGATTGTTTGGCTATAATACGCTTATTTCTTGCTTAGCAAATGTTTCATTATAGAACAAAGCGAATGATTAAGATTCTTTTGTTCTTCTTCATTGAATGTCTTTAATAGTTTTTCAAGTTCGCACCGAAAACTAAAATTGATAACACACTGATATTCTTGTTTCATTGTTTTTCTCTTTTAAAAAACACCATCATAATCTTCAAGGGTTATCAATGGAGCGGTGCTAGTGAAAAATAAACCACCATCTATTCCAATCAAATACTTGGTTGTATCTATAATGATTTGAGCGTTATTGCTGTCTGTTAAAATTTCTTCGCAAAGCTCACTCAATGTTTCTGTTAAATCCCTTTTTCTCAATTCATTAAACTCTAGTAGAGAGTTTGTTTGCTTAGCTTGAATAAAGGAATTTAAAAATTCTTTTTCACATTAAGGTTTTACAAATGGCTATTTAAAGCAGCGTAAAGATTAAATGATTGAAATCAACATGGAATTTGCTCCTTATGTTACTGGCTACAATTTTTGATAGAAAAAATAGAGCAAATTAAAACAGCTACACATTCAAACTCCTATGATGACAAAACCGATGATTTAGATAACACCGAAAACTTAGAAAATACTAATGAATATGTCCACACACCTAAGCATAGGCTATAAGCTAAATAGGGGGATAAAAACTAGATAATACTTAGTTATTTTATCAGTATTAAATAGAATTTAGCTATTTTAATTACTTGTTAAATATGTTCTTAATGAATAATAATAATAAGTTATAATTATATTATCTTTTAGAGTGTTCTATAACTTAATCTAATTCTATAAAATATCAATGATTTTAATAATCCTTATAAACTTAATTTTTTATTAGCAATAAAAATATTAGATAGTTAAGTAAAAATAATTGATTTTCATCTATAAAAACAATCTAGGATACATAAAAGATAGCCATGCACTATGACTATTGGCTCCCCTATTGGACCATTCTAGCACCCTATTAGCCTCTTTTTCTTCTATGCCTAGCTTTAATAAACTTTCTAAATCCCACGCTCTAGTGTCATTATAAACAAAATCTTTGTTATTTGTATTATAAGGGGGATCAATGTAAATCATTTGATTTTTTCGCTATAAGCCCTTTTTAAATGCCTTAAAACTTCTAAATTATCGCCCTTAATAAGAATATTTTGACTTTCTTTATTTTCATCTAAAAAATTATGCTTATTATCAGCGCAAATAATCGTGCTAGGCTTTAAATCCTTTAATTTACTAGCAACATTTTTACCGCTAAAATTCAAGCCATAGCTTTCATCGCTTATGGCTATTTCATTACTATCACAAAAACTCTTTAATTTTTCTACATTTAAAACATTATCTTTATCAAAGATTTCTCCAAAAAGCTCTTTTAAAGTTTCTAGGCGTTGTTTAGCGTTTTCTTGCATGCGTTTTCCTTAAAATCATTTAAAAATCATCAAAATATCATGTAAAACATCTCTTTTAATTGGGTTTTTGAGAATCTAGCCATTTTTCTTGATAGCTGATAGATTTTCTTAAAGATTCTTCTAGCTGAGAAAGCACTTCTTTTAAAGGCTTGATGTCAATATCAGCTTGTTTATAAGAATCTAGCTGTTTGTCAATTTGAGTAGCAATCTCTAACGCACTTGATGGGTCTATGGGACTTCCTAAAGCTTTTTTAATGGTCTCTCCAATCTCAATGACTTCAGGGCTTTCATGGTCTTGTAGATTAGGGTTATTCTTTTTATCTTTGGGCTTAGGCTCTAAAGATAGGCGCAAATGCTTGATTTTTTCATGTAAAGCGTTAAGCTCCTCAAGCTGTTTTGCATTTTGCCCTCTATCAACCGCCTTTTCTAAAAGCTTATCGCTCAAACTTACCAATTTATCGCTCAATTTAACGCTGTTTGCCTCTGCCTCAGAAAGCTCATCTACATCTATGGCTATTAAAGAGCTGACAAAAAAAGAGAGTAATAAAGCAAAAGAAGAGAGAATTTTATGCATCTGTATTCCTTAAAAGTATGTTTGTGAAAATATGCTATGAAACTTTATCATTTTTAAATGGTGGAGCTGTGGGGAATCGAACCCCAGTCCAAAAATCTTGTCCTAAACACAAATTTCTACATGCTTAGAAAGCTGATTGATTTTTAACCTTAAAGTTAGCTTTGGCTCAACTTTCTAAAACCTTAAGCTAATTCAAGGGTTCTTTAATCTTAGTTTAAAAGGCGAACCACCTTTTAAAAGCATCTAGTTAGGGTTATGGAGTGATTAAAACACTAGAAATTCTAATCAGTCCAGCTCCAAATGGAGGTTAACTTACGCAACTTTAGCGTAAGCTGGAGCGTAATTTGTATTGTTTACAGTTATTTTTGTTGCTGTTTTACAAGTAGCACTTGGCATGCCATCTATGCAACAAGAATCTTGTCGAAATCCAAGTCAGCCCCACTAATACAAATTACATAAAAACCTCGTTATTCTAACTAATTTTTTCTAATAAAGAGTTTAAATCACTGACGCACTATATCAATATTTTTATCTTTAGGGTTAAACACAAAGACTTCATTAGAAATTTTAGGATTAATTTCTACTTGAGAAAAAGTGATAGTTACCAAATTATTCATTTCATCTTTAAATTCCAAAAGAGCGGGCTTACTATCCTTAAAAACCAAACGATAAGTAGTCTTATTAATAGTCGTTTTAAATGAGCCGTCGGCTTGTTTTTTTAATTGCTTAAGAATAGTGAAAAAATCGGTCTTATCTTGCAGTTTAGTGATAGTTGCTTGAAATAAGTTAGGCTCATAAATAACCACTTCTTTAGCGTTCATATAAATTTCTTTTTTTAAAGGCTTATTATAAATCCATAAAGCTAGATTAGGAGCTTTAGCCTTTAAAGCCCCATAATAAACTAAGGGGCGTTCATTTTTTAAAACTTGCTTAAAATTCGCGCTAAAACTCTCTAAACTTTCTAAAACCTTTTCTTCTTTTGAAATGTTTAAAGAGGGGTTAGCATAAATAAAAGAATTGCCAAAGCTTAAAACAAGCAAGATTTTTAAAAAAAATGTTCTCATGCAAATAAAACCTTTAAAAATTTATGTTTTTAGCCAATAAAATAAGTCAT
Organism: Helicobacter cetorum; assembly: GCF_900198405.1. GTDB lineage: Bacteria > Campylobacterota > Campylobacteria > Campylobacterales > Helicobacteraceae > Helicobacter > Helicobacter cetorum_C. The sequence goes on along the minus strand of NZ_FZMR01000006.1, from coordinate 40,566 downwards.
TTTACAAGACTTTTATTATAAGCATGATAAAATCTTAGCAAAAACTGACGCTTTTATGATTGTAAGAGCGCTAATCTTAAGGATTGTTGTGCTAAAAAAATTAATTGGAAAAGTCATTGGAACTAAAAATGATAGGTGGGTAAAAAAATACAAAAAAAAAGTCCTAGCTATCAACGAATTAGAGCCTACTTATGAAAAGATGAATGATGTTGAACTTCAAGAGGCTTTTGAAGAGTTAAAAAAGCGTGTGCAATCTGTAGAAAAAGATTTGCAAGAAAAAACCCTTTTAGAAGTATTACCTGAAAGTTTTGCTATCACTAGAGAGGCGAGTAAAAGAATTTTAAATATGCGTCATTTTGATGTGCAACTCATTGGAGGCATGGTTTTAAATGATGGCAAAATCGCTGAAATGAAAACTGGCGAAGGCAAGACTCTAGTAGCCACTCTAGCAGTAGCTTTAAACGCTCTTAAAGGTGAAAGCGTGCATGTAGTAACTGTGAATGATTACCTAGCTCATAGAGACTCTAAAGAAATGGAGCCTTTATATAATTTCTTAGGCTATAGTGTAGGCACAATTACTGCTGATGTGCGAGATGATGACGAACGCTTAGATATTTATTCTAAAGACATTGTTTATGGCACTAATAACGAATTTGGCTTTGACTATCTAAGAGATAATATGAAGTATTCTTTAGAACATAAAGTGCAAAAATCTCATGCGTTTGCCATTGTTGATGAGGTGGATTCTATTTTAATTGATGAGGCAAGAACCCCTTTAATCATCTCAGGGCCTGTGGATAAACGCATGGAGAATTATAACAAGGCTGATGAAGTCGCTAAAAACATGCAAGCTGAAGTTGATTTCACCATAGATGAAAAAAATCGCACGATTATGATTACTGAAGAAGGCATCAAAAAAGCTGAAAATCTCTTTGAAGTGGATAATTTATACAAGATTGAAAACGCCGCCTTATCGCACCATTTAGACCAAGCCTTAAAAGCGAATTATCTCTTTTTTATAGATAAAGATTACATTGTAGCCAATAATGAAGTGGTGATTGTAGATGAATTTACAGGGCGTTTAAGTGAAGGAAGACGATTTAGTGAAGGCTTACACCAAGCTTTAGAAGCTAAAGAAGGCGTGAGCATTAAAGAAGAGAGTCAAACCCTAGCAGATATAACTTTCCAAAATTATTTTAGAATGTATTCTAAGCTTGCTGGCATGACAGGCACCGCTCAAACAGAAGCTACAGAATTTTTAGAAATCTACAATTTAGAAGTGGTGTCTATTCCTACAAACCTAGTGATTAAACGCAAAGATTTGAATGATTTAATCTATAAGAGTGAGAAAGAAAAATTTGATGCAGTGATTCTTAAGATTAAAGAATTACACGCTAAGGGTCAGCCGGTATTAGTTGGCACAGCAAGCATTGAAAAGAGTGAAACCTTACATGCCCTACTTAAAAAAGAGCGAATCCCACATACCGTTTTAAACGCTAAACAGCACACCAAAGAGGCTGAAATCATCAAAGACGCTGGGCTTAAGGGGGCGGTTACTATTGCGACTAATATGGCAGGAAGGGGAGTTGATATTAAACTCACTGATGAGATTAAAGAACTTGGCGGATTGTATATCATTGGCACCGAAAGGCATGAGAGCAGAAGAATTGACAATCAATTAAGGGGACGAAGTGGAAGACAAGGAGACCCGGGAGTTAGTCAATTCTATTTGAGTTTAGAAGATAATTTGTTACGCATTTTTGGAAGCGATAGGATTAAGGGGGTTATGGAAAAATTAGGGCTAAAAGATGGCGAACATATTGAATCAAAGCTTGTAACAAGAGCGGTAGAAAACGCACAAAAAAAGGTTGAAAATTTGCATTTTGAAAGCCGAAAGCATTTGTTAGAATACGATGATGTAGCCAATGAACAACGCAAAAGCGTGTATAAATTTAGAGATGAATTGCTTGATGTTAATTATGATATTAGAGCCAAAATTGCCGAAAACAGAGAATACGCACTCAATCAAATCTTTTCTAAAATCAAAGCCTTTGATAATCAAAATTTATCTAAAGATGAACTTTTAGGGCTTAAAAATATTTTAAAAGAAGATTTTAATGCCGAAATTGAATTGCAAGATTTAGAACAAGCTAGCAATATTGAAAGCTTTGTTGCTGAAAAACTAAAGAGCGATTATGAAAATAAAATGAAATCAATAGATAGCGAACAACGAAGTAGGATTGAACGCATTGTGTATCTACAGATTTTAGATAACGCATGGCGAGAACATCTCTATACTATGGATAATCTCAAAACCGGCATTAATTTAAGGGGCTATAACCAAAAAGACCCCCTTGTAGAATACAAAAAAGAGAGTTACAATCTATTCTTAGAACTCATTGAAAACATTAAAATGGAGGCGATTAAAACCTTTTCTAAGATTCAATTTGAAAATGAAGAAGATTCTAATAATGCAGAGCGTTATTTAGACCATTTTAGTGAAGAAAGAGAACAAGAACAAATAGCTTATCAACACCAAGAAAGTATTGATGAAGATTTGGTTGTGCCTATAAAAACTTTTGCTAAAACCCCCTCAAGAAATGATTTATGCACTTGTGGTAGTGGACAAAAATACAAGCATTGTTGCGGTAAAAGCGGGCCCAAAAAGGGTATATTTGCTAAATAAATCCTTGATTTTTTTTCTTATCAAGCGTTATTTGCGTTTTGATAAAAGCCAGCCTTTTATTAGTATAACCGCTTTATTAGCTTTCTTTGGAGTAGCTATTGGAGTTATGGTTTTAATTGTAGCTATGGCGATTATGAATGGCATGAGCAAGGAATTTGAAAAAAAGCTCTTTGTGATGAACTACCCCTTAACGCTTTATGCAACAAGCTCTTATGGCATTAGCGAAGAAGTGGTTCAAAAATTAGAAAAAGAGTTTCCTAACTTGCTCTTTAGCCCCTATTTACACACACAAGCTCTTGCTAGAAATAAAAGTGCAATGAATGGTGGTGTGGTTTTTGGGGTCAATTTTTCTAAAGAAAAACGCATTAATGAAGTTTTAAATGACGCCTTAAAAGATGTTGATGAAAAGGATTTATTAAAAAATCCTTTTAGTTTGATTGTAGGAAAAAGCTTAAAATACAGCTTAAATTTAAACCTTAATCAAAAGGCTGATTTATTTTTTACCGAACTAGAACCCACAGGTTTAACACTTTCACCGATTATGAAACGCTTTATTATAAAGGGTAATTTTGATTCGGGACTAAAATCTTATGATATGACTTACATGTATACTAGCCTTGAGGCTATCAGTGCTATTAGGCACTTACCTTTGGGGCTTTATGATGGGGTGCATATCTATTCTAAAACGCCTATGAAAGATATAGAATTATTGCGTAAAACCTTAAATTCTATCAATCATCATGGTATAGGTATTGAGGGCTGGTGGCAACAAAATGGGAATTTTTTTTCTGCTATGGAGCTAGAAAAAAGAGCGTTATTCATTGTGCTAATGCTAATTATTTTAATGGCATCTTTAAATATTATTAGCTCGCTTTTAATGGTGGTAATGAATAGACGAAAAGAAATCGCCCTCCTTTTTAGTATGGGAAGTAGCAAACAAGAAATCCAAAAAACCTTTTTTTATTTAGGCAATATTATCGGTTTAGGTGGTGTTATTTTTGGAGTAGTTTTAGCATTTTTAGGTATGTATATTTTAAGCACATTCCCTATCATCTCACTGCCTGCTGATGTCTATGGCATTAATACCTTGCCTTTAGATTTATCTTTAATAGATTTTATGCTTACTTTAATAGGCTCTGTAATAATCGTAGCATTTTCTTCTTATTATCCAGCCAAAAAGGCCTCTAGTATTGACCCCTTAAGCGTGCTAAGAAACGAATGAATTTGCATTTTTTTAATAATTATAATAAAAATATAAATTTATAAAAGCTTTTTAATTCGTTTTATATTGTTTTAGAAATCTTTAAGCTACTATCAAGTAGAATTTTTCATGCTCTTATAGTATTATTGTGTTAGGGTTTTAGAATTTGTTATTTTTCTATCATCTTATCATATTTTTCTATGAGTAGTCATTTTTGTCTAGTGGAGAATTTCATTGAAAAATATTTATGTAGGAAATTTGGTTTATAGTGCGACCAATGAAGAGGTTAAAGAGCTTTTTAGTAAGTTTGGTGAAGTGTTTAGCGTTAAACTCATTCATGACAGAGAGACTAAAAGACCTAAAGGTTTTGGCTTTGTTGAAATGCATGTTGAGGGTGCTAATCAAGCCATTAGTGAGTTAGATAACACAGATTTTATGGGGCGCACCATTAGAGTAACTGAGGCTAATCCTAGAAAATCTTAACCAATAAATCCTAAAGAGTGTGTTTGCTTTAGGATTGTTTTTATTCTTTAAACCTTATTTTCAAATCGCTTTAAAACTTGCCACTAAATTTTCTGTCAATAAATTAAACCCATCTACTAAAATAAACACTAAGATTTTAAAAGGTAGAGAAATCATTACGGGTGGGAGCATCATCATACCCATTGCCATTAAAATAGAGCTTATAACCATATCAATCACCAAAAAAGGTAAGTAGAGTAAAAAACCAATCTGAAACGCCGTTTTTAATTCGCTTATCATAAACGCTGGGATTAAAACACTCAAGCTCACATCATTAGGGGTTTTAGGATTAGGCAAGTTTCTAATCCTAAAAAAAAGGGCTAAATCCTTTTCTCGTGTGTTTTTAAGCATAAATTCTTTGAAGGGCAAAGCACTTTTTTCAAACGCTTCAGTATAAGAAATCTTTTTATCCATGTAAGGTTTAATGCCATTTTCGTAAGCCTTTTTCAAGCTAGGTTCCATGATAAAAAAAGTTAATATTAAAGAGAGTGAGACTAGAATTTGAGTGGGCGGGGTTTGTTGCGTGCCTAGAGCGGTTCTTAAAAAAGAAAATACAACAATCAAACGAGTGAAACTTGTCATCACTAAAATCAGTGATGGAGCTAAAACTAAGAGCGTGAGTAAGGCGACTACATTAAGCGTGGTTACAAGTTGCTTAGGCTCTGTGGGGGCGTTCAAAGAGAGATTGACACTAGGCAAGGTGCTATCTGCACTCATTAAAGGATAAATGATAGCAAGTATCAAAAGAATGATTTTTAAAAACCGCAAAATTCTAGCCTTAAACATTTGATTAAAACTTAGATTATAAGATAATGCATGTTAAAATTCCCTAAAATAACCCCCTAAATTTAAGGATTTCAATGCTTTCTGTAATCATATTAGCCGCTGGCAAAGGCACTCGCATGCATTCTAGCTTGCCCAAGACTTTACACACCATTTGTGGAGAGCCTATGTTGTTTCATATTTTAGAAGTGGCTTTTTCAATTAGTGATGATGTCCATCTCATCTTACACCATCAACAAGAGCGTATTAAAGAAGCGGTAATCAAGCGTTTTGATAAGGTCATTTTTCACACTCAAATGGTAGAAAAGTATTCTGGAACGGGTGGGGCTATCATGCTAGAAGATAAAACACCTATTCTTACTCAATATGAAAAAATTTTAATTTTGAATGCGGACATGCCCTTAATCACTAAAAACGCTCTAGCCCCCCTATTAGAAAGCAACAATAACGCCATAGGCATGCTAAATTTAGCTAATCCTAAGGGTTATGGACGCATTGTCTTAGAAAGTAATCAAGTTAAAAAGATTATAGAAGAAAAGGACGCCAATATTAAAGAAAAAGAAATTCAAAGCGTGAATGCTGGAGTGTATTTGTTTGAAAGAAAGTTTTTAGAAAAATATTTGCCTAAGCTAACTAATCAAAACGCTCAATCAGAATACTATCTCACGGATTTAATTGCACTAGGCACAAATGAAAAAAATAGAGGAATTGAAAAAATCAATGCCATTTTATTAGAAGAAGAGTATTTTTTGGGAGTAAATTGCCAAGTAGAGAGAGCTAGGGCTGAAGAGATTATGCTAGAGAGATTGAGAAAAAATGCTATGGATTTAGGGGTAGTGATGCAATTACCTAGCACGATTTACTTAGAAAAAGGCGTTAACTTTAAAGGCGCATGTATCTTAGAACATGGGGTGCGCATTAGTGGGATTTGTCAAATAGAAAACGCTCACATTAAAGCTTATAGCGTTATAGAAGATAGTGAAATTATTAATAGTAGTATAGGACCCTTTGCTCATGTGCGTCCTAAATCTGTTTTAAAAGAAAGTGTAATAGGAAATTTCGTAGAAACCAAAAACGCTCATTTTCAAGGCGTTAAGGCTTCTCATTTGAGTTATTTAGGAGATTGTGAGATAGGAAAAAACACCAATGTTGGAGCTGGCGTGATTACTTGTAATTATGATGGCAAGAATAAGCATAAAACCATTATTGGTGAAAATGTCTTTATAGGGAGCGATAGCCAGCTTGTTGCCCCTATCAATATCGGCTCTAATGTCTTAATAGGTAGCGGCACAACAGCAACTAAAGATATTCCTAGTGGTTCATTGAGTCTTTCACGCACCACTCAAACTAACTTTGAAAATGGTTATTTTAAGTTTTTTAAAAAGTCTTAAGGAATTATTTTTCCTTAATTTTTAATTTTTATTGATAGTAAAAATTTTCTTTTGAATGCTTTTACCACTATTTAAGCACCTTACTATTATAATGCCAAACTTAAAAAGTAACGATTTGATTTAAGGATAAGCTTTGATTACGGTAGTTAAACGCAATGGGCGTATTGAACCCTTAGATATTACAAAAATTCAAAAATATACTAAAGACGCCACAGACAATTTAGAAGGGGTTAGCCAAAGTGAGCTAGAAGTAGATGCAAGGTTGCAATTTAGAGATAAGATTACTACCGAAGAAATCCAGCAAACCTTAATTAAAACCGCTGTAGATAAGATAGATATTGACACGCCTAATTGGAGCTTTGTCGCTTCAAGGCTTTTTTTATACGATTTGTATCATAAGGTGAGCGGATTTACTGGCTATAGGCATTTAAAAGAGTATTTTGAAAACGCTGAAGAAAAAAATCGCATTCTTAAAGGTTTTAAAGAAAAATTTGATTTGGAATTTTTGAATAGTCAAATCAAGCCTGAAAGGGATTTTCAATTCAATTATTTGGGTATTAAGACTTTGTATGACCGCTATTTATTAAAAGATACAGACAATTACCCCATTGAATTACCCCAGCACATGTTTATGAGTATTGCAATGTTTTTAGCTCAAAACGAAGAAGAGCCTAATAAAATTGCCTTAGAGTTTTATGAAGTTTTAAGCAAATTTGAAGCGATGTGTGCGACCCCCACTCTAGCAAACGCTCGCACTACAAAGCACCAACTAAGCTCATGCTATATTGGTAGCACGCCTGATAATATTGAAGGGATTTTTGATAGCTATAAAGAAATGGCGTTATTATCCAAATATGGTGGGGGCATTGGCTGGGATTTTTCTTTAGTGCGTTCTATTGGAAGTTATATTGATGGGCATAAAAATGCGAGTGCTGGCACGATTCCTTTTTTAAAAATCGCTAATGATGTGGCTATTGCAGTAGACCAGCTAGGCACACGAAAGGGTGCGATTGCGGTGTATTTAGAAATTTGGCACATTGATGTGATGGAGTTTATTGACTTAAGAAAAAATAGTGGCGATGAGAGAAGAAGAGCCCATGATTTATTTCCAGCCCTTTGGGTGTGCGATTTGTTTATGAAAAGGGTTTTAGAAGATAGTATGTGGACTTTGTTTGACCCTTATGAGTGCAATGACTTAGCCGAACTTTATGGAGAAGAGTTTGAAAAACGCTATTTAGAGTATGAAAAAAACCCTTCAATCATTAAGGAATACATTAACGCTAAAGATTTATGGAAAAAAATCTTAATGAATTATTTTGAAGCAGGCTTACCTTTCTTAGCTTTTAAGGACAATGCAAATAGGTGTAATCCAAACGCTCATGCAGGTATCATTCGCTCGTCTAATCTCTGCACTGAGATTTTTCAAAATACCGCACCAAACCACTACTACATGCAAGTAGAATACACTGATGGCACCATAGAGTTTTTTGAAGAAAAAGAATTGGTTACTACAGATAGCCATATCACTAAAACGGCTAACAAGCTCACTAGCACAGACACCCTTAAAGGCAAGCAAATCTATATCGCTACTAAGGTTGCAAAAGATGGACAAACCGCTGTGTGTAATCTAGCGAGTATCAATTTAAGCAAGATTAACACTGAAGAAGATATTAAAAGAGTCGTGCCGATTATGGTAAGGCTATTAGATAATGTGATTGATTTGAACTTCTATCCTAACCGCAAAGTCAAAGCCACAAATTTACAAAATAGAGCGATAGGACTAGGGGTTATGGGTGAAGCCCAGATGCTTGCGGAAAATAAAATCGCTTGGGGTTCTAAAGAGCATTTAGAAAAAATTGATTGTTTAATGGAGCAAATCAGCTACTATGCGATTGATACAAGTGCGAATTTGGCTAAAGAAAAGGGGGTTTATAAGGATTTTGAAAATTCAGAGTGGAGTAAGGGTATTTTTCCGATTGATAAAGCGAATAAAGAAGCCTTAAAGCTTACAGAAAAAGGGCTTTTTAACTATACTTGTGATTGGCAAGGTTTAAGAGAAAAGGTCAAAACAAATGGCATGCGTAATGGCTATTTAATGGCGATTGCTCCCACTAGCTCTATTTCAATTTTAGTAGGCACCACCCAAACCATTGAACCCATTTATAAGAAAAAATGGTTTGAAGAAAATTTGAGCGGACTAATTCCTGTAGTTGTGCCTAATTTGAGTTTAGAAACTTGGAATTTTTACACTTCTGCTTATGATATTGATGCCAAAGATTTAATCAAAGTTGCAGCGGTGCGTCAAAAGTGGATTGACCAAGGGCAAAGCACTAATGTTTTCTTACGCATAGAAAATGCAAGCGGCAAAACTTTGCATGAAATCTATACGCTCGCTTGGAAACTAGGACTAAAATCCACCTATTATTTACGCTCTGAAAGCCCCACTTTAGATGAAAAAAGTGTCTTAGACCGCTCCATTGAGTGTCATAATTGTCAATAATACAAATCGCTACAATTGTGGGTGCAAGACCCCAATTGATTAAAGCGTGTGCTTTGAATCGTTTTTTTAAATCATCAAAAGATTTTAAAGAAGATTTAATCCATACTAACCAACATTATGATAAAGAATTAAGCACTATCTTTTTTGAAGAATTAAATTTAAAACCAACCATTATTTTAAAACGCCCTACTCAAAAACTTAAACGGCTTCATAGCATTGCTTTTATGTTTAAAGAATTAATTTCTATCCTTAAACAAAAAAAATATGATTATGTTTTAGTTTATGGTGATACTAATTCTACTTTAGCTGCTGCATTAGCAGCTAAATTTTTAAACATTAAATTGGTGCATATAGAAGCGGGTTTGCGTTCATTTGATTTTAGTATGCCAGAAGAGAGAAATCGCATCGCTACAGATAAAATGAGCACTTTATTATTCGCTCCTACTCAAGCGGCTATGTGCAATCTTAAAAATGAAAATTTTGAAAAAAGCCGTTATTTTTTAAGCCATGATATTATGATAGATAATGCTATTTATTTTAAAGATAAGACTAAAAAACCTCTTTTACTCCCTAAAAAACCCTATGCTTTTGTTACTATCCATCGCCAAAACAATACTGATAATATCAACTTTCTTTTAGAAATTTTAAACGCTTTAGAAGAAATAGCAAATTCTTTTATGAGCGTGTTTTTACCTTTACACCCTCGCACTAAACTCGCTTTAAAAAAAGCTAACTACTCTTTTAAGACTTCAAAAATTATTTTTAATAAACCTTTGAGTTATTTAGAAACCTTGCATGCCTTAAAACACGCTCACATCGTTTTAACTGATAGTGGTGGTTTGCAAAAAGAGGCGTATTTTTTCAATAAATTGTGCCTTGTCTTAAGAGACACAAGCGAATATGTAGAATTAATTGAAAAAAAATATGCAAAATTAGTGGGGCACTCTAAAGAAAAGATTATCCAATCTTTTGCTAACATGCAAGAAGACAAACGCTTAATATTTGAACCGTATTTTTATGGGAATGGAAAAAGCGCTGAAAAAATAGCAAATTTATTAAAGGAGTTTGCATGCTCTTTGCAATGATTGGTTCTGGGGGTTATGTCGCTCCCAAGCATTTAGAGGCGATTAAAGAAAATGGTCATATTTTGGATTGTTCATTTGATTTACATGATAGTGTGGGGGTATTAGATAGTTATTTTCCTGAATCAGAGTTTTTTACAAGTCTTGAAGAATTAGAAAGTTATTTAGAAAGATCTCAAAATGCTGGCAAGGAGATTAGCTATCTTAGTGTCTGCACCCCTAATCACACGCATTTTGATTATATTCGTTTTGGCTTACAGCATGGTTTGAATGTTATTTGTGAAAAGCCTCTAGTTTTAGACCCTAGCGAAATTGATGATTTAAGGGATTTAGAGAAAAAATATCAAAGAAGGGTTTTTAGTATTTTGCAATTACGCTTGCATCCAAGCGTTATTGTGCTTAAAGAAAAAATTTCGCAAGAATTAGAAAAAAATCCTAACAAAGTCTTTGACATCACTCTCACTTATATGACTGTGCGAGGAAAATGGTATTTTTCTTCATGGAAAGCAGATATAGATAGAAGTGGAGGCTTAGCCACTAATATTGGGATTCATATTTTTGATGTGCTTTTATATTTATTTGGTGGTGTTGTAGATAATGTTTTAGATATAGAACAGCCTGATTGTGTTGGGGGGTTACTTACTTTAGAGCATGCTAAGATTAAATGGTTTTTATCTATCAATCCAGAGCATATGGGAGTGGCAAATCAAAAAGTATATCGCAACATGGTTATGGAGGGAGAAGAAATTGATTTAACAAGAGGCTTTAGCGATTTGCATACCAAAAGCTATAGGCAAATCCTTACTGAAGGAGGATATGGCTTAGATGATGTAGCACCCTCTATCCAACTAGCCTATGATATTCGTAACCTTTCTGTTAGCAAACCTCATGAAGATTGCCATCCTCTATGCGTTAAATGTAATTGCTCGAGCGATTAATGAGTGTTTTTATCCATTCAAGTAGCTTTATAGATGAGGGGGCAATCGTTTTAGAAGGGAGTAAAATTTGGCATTTTTGTCATATTCTTACTAATACCCGCATTGGAAAAAATTGCACCATAGGACAAAACTGCATGCTTGGACCTGATGTTAGCATAGGCAATAATTGTAAAATTCAAAATAATGTGAGTGTGTATAGTGGCGTAACTTGTGAAGATGATGTTTTTATTGGGCCTTCAGTGGTTTTTACCAATGTCAAACGCCCTAGAAGTTTTATCAATCAAAAGCATTGTTTTTCAAAAACCCTTTTAAAAGAGGGTTGCACCATTGGGGCTAATGCGACTATCGTTTGTGGGATAAGTATTGGCAGATATGCTTTTGTAGGTGCTGGAAGCGTGGTAAATAAAGATGTGTTAGATTTTGAAATGGTTGTAGGCGTGCCAGCTCAATTTGCTGGTTGGGTGAGTAAAAATGGGAATATGCTTATATTTGACGCACAAAATATCGCCAAAGATAAAAGCGATAATTCAACCTATCATCTCAATAATGGTATCGTAAAGGAAATCACAAACTTTTGATAGAATTTAGCGGACTAAAGCGTGAATACGCACAATTAAGCGCCAAAATCACACCAAAAATACAATCCATGTGCGAAAAAGCACAATTTATTATGGGTGAAGAAGTGGCTTTATTAGAAAAAAATTTAGGTGCTTTTTCATCTAGTAAGCATGCTATCACTTGTTCAAGTGGGACTTCAGCGCTTTTATTAGCCTTTATGGCATTAGGGCTTAAAGAAAATGATGAGGTCATTACGAGCGCGTTTAGCTTTATTTCTGTGGTTGAAATGCTTAGGCTTTTAAAAATTAAGCCCATTTTAGTGGATATTGACCCTAAAACTTTTCATATGGATATTAATTTAGTTCAAAAAGCTATCACACCAAGAACTAAAGCGATTGTGCCTGTGAGCTTGTTTGGTCTAGCGCTTGATTATGACCCCCTTTTAGATATTGCTAAAAAACACCACCTCATTTTAATAGAAGATGCGGCTCAAAGCTTTGGAGCAACTTATAAAAATCAAATGAGTGTTTCATTGCCCCTACTAGCTACCACAAGTTTTTTTCCATCTAAACCATTAGGGTGCTATGGCGATGGAGGGGCGATTTTTTGCCAAGATGAAGAATTAGCTAACAAACTCAAATTCTTAAGGGTGCATGGGCAAACCAAACGCTATGAGCATGAATATTTAGGGCTTGGGGCAAGACTAGATGCCTTACAAGCTGGAATTTTAAATATCAAACTAGAGTATTATAAAGAGACTTTAAAAAAGCGTGAAAAAGTGGCCAAGCTCTATACACAATATCTTAAAAATAGCCCCTTTGAATTACCTAGCCCTTTAGAAAATCGCTCGCATATTTATGCGCAATATTCACTTTTAAGCTCTAAAAGAGAACAAGTTCTAAAAGCCTTAGAAAAAGCGCAAATTCCCTATGCTATCCACTATCCTAAAGGTTTGTATTTACAAAAATCTCTAAAAGATTTAGACTACAATTTACAAGATTTTCCAAACACTCATTTTGTAAGTGAGCGTATTTTTAGTGTGCCTATGCACCCTTATTTGAAAGAAGAAGAAATACTAAGCATTACTAAGGTTTTAAAAAGTATATGAAAGACTTAAAAGAATGCCAAATTGCTGTGATTGGCTTAGGATATGTTGGCTTGCCTTTAATTTTAGCCTTAGGGGAGCATTTTAAATGCGTGGGGTTTGATATTTCCAAAAAGCGCATAGAGGAATTACAAAATGCAAAAGATAGCAACAATGAAATGCAAATGCAAGATTTTAGGCAAAGCATTCATTGTTCTTTCACTGACAAAGAGAGTGATTTAAAAAGCACTGATATTTTTATCATTGCTGTGCCAACCCCTATTGATGAGGCTAAAAAGCCAGATATTTCTATGCTCTTAAAAGCCTCAAATCTTGTAGGGAGGCATTTAAAAAAGGGTAATATTGTGATTTATGAATCCACTACCTACCCTACTTGCACCGAAACAAAATGTGTCAAAGAATTAGAAAAAGCAAGCAAACTCATTTATAACAAAGACTTTTTTGTAGGTTATTCGCCTGAGCGCATCAATGTAGGCGATAAAGAACACACTCTAAAAAACACCATTAAAATCACTTCAGCAAGCACCAAAGAAAGCGCTATTTTAGTCAATAAACTTTATAGCACTATCACTCAAACTTATCTTGCCCCTAGTATTGTAGTGGCTGAAAGCGCTAAAGCGATAGAAAACGCTCAAAGGGATTTAAACATCGCTTTTTTAAATGAAATCGCTTGCTTGCTAGATAAATTAGAAGTGGATATTTATGAAGTGCTTAAGGCATGCCAAACCAAATGGAATTTTTTACCTTTTACACCCGGACTTGTGGGAGGGCATTGCATTGGTATAGACCCCTACTATCTCACACATATTGCAAAAATCTATCAAAGCCCTTTGCAACTATTAGAAAAAGCTAGAGAAATCAATGAAAATACACCTAAATTTGTAGCACACAAATGCGCTAAATTACTTGCTAAAAATAATATAGCAATTTTTAAAGCACGCATTTTAATTTTAGGAGCAAGTTTTAAAGAAAATTGCAATGACATACGCAACACTCCTATCACTAAACTTAAACATGAATTAGAACAACTAGGCGCTTGCGTGAGCGTGTATGACCCTTTAGTAAAAACAAATGCGTTTGAACTTTTAGATAAATTACCAACGACCCCAACTTATGAGGGCGTTATTGTTGCTATTAAACATGAAGTTTTTAAAACATTAAACATTTTAGATTTACTTTTAGAAAATGGGATTCTGTATGATTTAAAGGATTTTATTTCTAAAAACCACACTATAAACAAAAATTACTTTACTTTTTGAACAAATATCATTTTATACTTGACTTTATAGAGAAATTTTACTATAATCTTATCACTTTTTTAAAGATTCCAGATTAGCTCAGCGGTAGAGTAGGCGGCTGTTAACCGCTTGGTCGTAGGTTCGAATCCTACATCTGGAGCCATTTGTTTAGCAATCTATTCCAGATTAGCTCAGTGGTAGAGTAGGCGGCTGTTAACCGCTTGGTCGTAGGTTCGAATCCTACATCTGGAGCCACTTCTACTAACCAACTTATATATAAACCCCTTGAATATTACTTGATTTTTTAAATTTTTAGAATGATAAAAAATATCGTTTAGAATTTACTCGTTTGTTAGATTTATCTTAATAGCAATAAAAATTCTAAAGTTAGCATAAATTTCCCCCTACCTTTATATCAAAACATTCTAAGCACGCATAGCACGCATAGAATTAGCCAAAGCTAATAATGCCACTCCTACATCGCCAAAGACAGCCTCCCATAAAGTTGCAAACCCCATAAGCCCTAGCACAATAAACACTGCCTTAACCCCTAAAGCAAATAAAATATTTTGCCAAATAATGCTCTTAGTTTTTTTGGCAATCGCTAAAACTTTCACTAAAGAAGACAAAGAGTCGTTAGTGATGATAATATCAGCACTTTGCTTGCTTAATTCTGAGCCATGCCCCATGCTAATACCCACATCAGCACTTGCTAAAGTTGGGGCATCATTGATGCCATCGCCCACAAAAATAGCCGGTGTTTTATAGCGCTCTTTAAATTCCTTAAATACGGCTGTTTTCTCTTCTGGCAACAAACTTGCATGATATTCACAATCAAGCATTTTAGCAATGCTTTGAGTTGCACTCTTCCTATCCCCACTCAAAATGCAAAAATGCTCCACTCCATGCACTTTTAAGGTTTCTAAAGTCTCTAAGGCATCTTCTTTAATCTCATCGCTAATAACAATATGTCCAATACACACCCCATTAAAAGATACATACACCACCGTTCCTCTGTCTAAAACGCAATAATCATGGCAGACATGAAATTTTTCTAGCATTTTTTCATTTCCAGCAATAATCAAATCTGTATGGCATTTTGCCTTAACTCCAAAGCCACTAATCTCTTCATAATCTTCTATGCAATGCTCATGGACAACCTTATCTTTTAAAAGCTCTTTGCAAGCTTTATTGATAGATACAGCAATAGGGTGTGTGGATAAAAGTTGCGAACAGCTTGCATAGCGTAAGACATCTTCCTTGCTATAGCCCTCTTTAGGAGAGATTTCTACCACTTTAAACACTCCCTTAGTGAGCGTGCCGGTTTTATCAAAAGCAATGCTTTTTGCTTGGGTTAAGACCTCTAAAACATGCACGCCTTTCATTAAAATCCCCTTTTTGCTCGCTGCTCCAACTCCACCAAAATACCCTAATGGCACTGAAATCACAAACGCACAAGGACAACTCACCATTAAGGCCACAAGCCCCCTATAAATCCACTCATCAAAACTCCCCATGTTTAACAAAGGAGGGACTACTGCAATTAAAAACGCTATAAAAAGCACGCTTGGAGTATAGTAGCGTGAAAACTTAGTGATAAATTTTTCTGTTTCACTTTTTTCATTAGCAGCACTTTGAACTAAATCCACCATTTTAGCAATAGAAGAATCTTGATAAGTTTTTTTCACTTCCACTTCAATCACAGCTTTTAGATTCAAGCTGCCCCCAAGCACTTCTGAAGTCTCTTTCACATTAACAGGCATAGATTCTCCGGTTAAAGCACGCTGGTCTAATAAAGTTTCCCCCTTAATAATCATGCCATCTACAGGGACTTTCTCACCCACTTTAACCACCACAATATCGCCAATCTTTAATTCCTCTGGGGCTATTGTTATAAGCTCCTCGCCCTCTTTTAAGCATGCTGAATGGGGGGCAACATCTAAAAGCGCCTTAATGGATTTTTTAGAGCGTGAAACAGCAAGTTTTTGCAAAAATTCGCCCGCTGAATAAAACACCATAATAGAAACACTTTCTTCATAAGCCCCCACACAAAAAGCCGCAATAGTAGCAATCAGCATTAAAGCGTTTTCATCAAAAAAATGCGCCTTTTTAAAGCTATAAAACGCTCCTAAAAACACATCTTTACCCGCATATAAATACACTAAACCAAGCAACACATACATGCTTTTTTCGATAAAAGCATGCGGTTCAAAATGCAATACCAACAATGCGCTTAAAAAAACGATGATTGTTGCGATTAAAGGGGTGAAACTCAAAGGTTTTTCTTCAATCACATCTTCTACAAATGAAAGACTTAAATGAGGCTCACTCTTTTTGATAAAGCCTTTTACTTGCTCAAAATCATTGGTATCTAACAACAATTTATTGGTGCTAAAAATGATTTGAGCTTTTTTGACATAATCTAGCTTGTTTAAAGCTTTTTCTAACTTAGCTGCACAATCTGGGCAATCTAAGTTATGAATATAGTATTCTTGCATTATTTTCCTTTTACACCCTAATAGGTTTTTAAGCGAGTATTATAGGATATATTTTCTATTTTTAAGAAATTTTTCTAAAACTTAATGCTTTGAGTATATGGGATTTTTCTATCTCTTGACAATCATTTAAATCTGCTATGGTGCGAGCAACTTTTTTGATTTTATTTACCGAACGCATAGATAGCCCAAAACGCTCAATAGCTTGGTCTAATAAATTTTGATTTTCACTATTTAGGGGGCAAAATTGCAGAATTTCTGCCTCATTTAACTTCCCATTAAAAGCGCTTTGCTGACGCTCTTTTTGGTGCTTAAAGACTTGCAAAACTTTTTGATGCATGTTTTCAGAAGTCCAAACATTTTGGCTTGGATTTTCTTTTTTGGAAGTTTCTTCCATTTGCACAAATAAATCTATCCTATCTAAAAATGGCTCGCTTAAGCGGTTTTTATATTGCGTGATTTCTCTATCTTGGCAACGACACACTTTAGTTTGGCTGAGTAAATTTCCACATGGGCAAGGATTTAAAGCCCCTACAAATAAAAATGAAGTGTTATATTCAATTTTGCTATGCACCCTTGAAATCACTAATTTATTATTTTCCAAAGGCTCTCTTAAGGCTTCTAAAATATCTTTCTTAAAATGAGGTAATTCATCAAAAAATAATAATCCATTATGAGCTAGAGCCACTTCACCGGGTTTTGGTTCTTTTAGGGAACTTGAGCCTAAAATACTAGATTTTGACGCGCTTTGATGAGGGTTTCTAAAACTTCTTAAAGGGCTATATATGCCCTCTTGCTCGCTTAAAATACGCAATTTTGTGGTCTCTAGGATTTCATTCAAACTCAAAGGGGGTAGAATATAACGCATGCGATTAACCATCATGCTTTTTCCACAACCAGGACTTCCCTCTAAAAGCAAATTATGAAACCCTGCACTTGCAATTAATACAGCCTCCTTGGCAATATTTTGCCCTCTTACTTCCTTAAAGTCTAACTCATAATGATTAGAAAAATAATATTCTTTATTATCAATCTCTATTGTTTTAAAAGGTAAATTCTTAATGTAAGCATGCGCTTTACTCTCAGGGTTTTGCAAAATCTCTAAAGCCTCTTTAAAATGCTCCACAAAAAAACATTGCAAATTAGGGATTAAAGAAATAAGCTCTTTGCCTGCTTTAGGAACAATGATTTGAGCGTTAGGGTGCTTAATGGCAATATCTAAAAGCATAGGGAAGATATTTTGATTGTATTTAATCTTGCCATCAAGTCCTAATTCTCCAAAAGCAAACCACTCTTTAAGGGCTAATTCTTGTTTTTGTAAAGCTACCAAAAGAGCGATAGGCAAATCAAAATGACTGCCAGATTTTGGCAAATCAGAGGGCGAAAGATTAATAGTGATTTTTAAAGGTGGAAAAGTGAAGTTATTGTTTTGCAAAGCAGACTGCACCCTTTGCTTAGCCTCTTGAATAGAATTGTTAGCCAAGCCTGAAATCACAAATGCCGGTAAGGCTCTAGTAAAAGTTGCCTCTACAGCCACGACTTCTGCCAAACCTCGTTGCATGGTCGCACAATAAATTGTATTAATCATGGCTTGTTTTTATATTTTTGTTTTCTGCTCAATTCTTTTTCAAATTTTTTGCGCTTGATAATAGAAAGCTTATCTACAAATAATATGCCATCTAAATGATCCATTTCATGCTGAATGGCTATCGCTAACAAATCCTTTGCTTTTAAAACTTTTAACTCACCATAGCGGTCTTGATATTCTATGGTAACTTCCTCAAAACGCTCCACTTCTTCATAAAATTCAGGAACTGAAAGACAGCCCTCATTCCACTTCACAATCCCTTTAGTCTCTATGAACTTTGGGTTAATAATTTCTAGGCAGTCTTCTTTGTATTGTTTGTCATCTTCTCTAGGAAGATTGATAAGCAACATTCTTAAAGCTAAATTAACTTGAATACCAGCTAGTCCTATCCCCTTACCTACTATCATAGTCTCATACATATCGTCTAATTGCTGATGAAGTTCCTTATCAAAAGAGACCACTTCCTTAGAAATAGTTCTTAAGATTTTTGAAGGATAATGCACGATTTCTAATAAAGCCATGGGCTTATTTCTTCACCTTTTTTTGCAACACTTGGTCAATCAAGCCATAATTTTTTGCCTCTAAAGGATTCATATAGAAATCTCTATCTGTATCTCTTTGGATTTTTTCTAAAGTTTGATTGGTATTTTCTGCTAAAATAGTGTTCAATAACCCTTTAAGCCTTAAAATCTCTTTAGTGGTGATTTCAATATCAGTCGCTTGTCCTTGAGCCCCTCCTAAAGGTTGGTGAATCATAATGCGTGCATGGGGTAAAGAAAAGCGCTTGCCCTTAGCTCCAGAGCTAAGCAAAAACGCTCCCATTGAAGAGGCTTGCCCCATAGAGATAGTGCAAACATCAGGGCGAATGAAATTCATTGTATCATAGATACTAAAACCACTTGTGATAATGCCACCGGGAGAATTAATATACAAACTAATATCTTTTTCTGGGTCTTCAGCCTCTAAAAACAAGAGTTGTGCCACAATAGAAGAGGCTAAATCATCATTAATTTCGCCACTCAAAACAACAATGCGGTCTTTTAAAAGGCGCGAATAAATATCATAACTGCGTTCTCCACGCCCTGATTTTTCTATTACAAAAGGGACATAACTCATAATCCTAACCTACCTTTCTTAAAATTTATTGGGTATTTTTTGAAGTTTGTTTCAAACTTTCAATCATCTGTTGTTCTTCTTTAGACAATTTTTGGTCTAAAAAATGCGTAAGCACTCTATCTTCAATCATCGCCATTTTAACAGCTGGGAGCATGTTGTTTTGTCGGTATTGCTCAATGAGGTTTTGTGGGTTTTGCCCTGTCATCATAGCCTCATAATATAAGGTTTGAAATACTTCATTATCATGCACAAAAATTTCTTCTTGTTTAGCCAAAGCATCTACAATAAAAGTAACTTTCACACTCTTTGTAGCATCTTTTCTAAAAGATTCACGCTTTTCTTTAGCTTTTTCTTGATTTTCTTGGAGAGCCTTCATTTCTTCTTCTTGCATAGAATAGAATGCGTTTCTAAACAATAAATCCATTTCTTGTTCTACAATAGTTTTAGGCAAATCAAATGAAAACTTCTCATCTAAACTTTCAATGAACTTTTCTTTCAGCTCTTCATTATAAAGCTTGGTCTTATTCTCCACAAAAAGCTGTCCTTTTACTTTGTCTTGTAAGGTAGCAAGGGTAGCATTTTCTTCTTGAGCTAACACATTTTTAGCAAATTCATCATTGATTTCAGGAATATCACGCACTTGGATTTTATGCAACTTCACTTTAAAGCTTGCCCCTTTGCCGGCTAAATGCTGGGCATGATAGTCGCTTGGAAAAGTCAAAGGAAATTCTTTTTCTTCGCCTACTTTCATGTTTAAAATCGCTTTTTCAAACTCTTCTAACATTTGCTTGCTACCAAGTGAAAAACTAAAATTCTCAGCCTTGCCACCCTCAAAAGGTTCATTATCAATAAAGCCTTCAAAATCAATTGTTACCACATCATCATGTTGAGCCTCTTTATGCTCTTTAGCATCAATAAGTTTAGCATAGTCTCTAGCAAGCTTTTTTAGGCGTTCTTGAATCTTATCTTCAGTTACAGCCTCCACTTCAAAGCTAGGTGCACAATCTTTAATCGCATCTAAAATGATTGTTGGTTTTAACCCTACGCTCATTTGCACTTCAAAACAATCGTCTTTTTTTTCAAACTTAGTGATATGAGGGCTACCAATTAAATCCTTATTTTCAACCCCTAATTCTTTGAGAGCGTCTTTTAAGATTTCTTGCACCATTTCTTCTTGGGCATCTTGTTCAATATTGGCTTGGTAGCGAGTTTTAATAAGACTAAGAGGAACTTTACCCCTTCTAAAACCATCTATCTTAGCATTTTTGGCAACCTTTTGAGCGATTTTCTCATAGCGTTTTTGCATATCTTGCATAGAGGGTTTAGCGCTCACTTGAGCGTTAGCTGTATCAAGTTTTTTAACTTCAAGATTCATGCTTTTCCTTAATCATTAAAAAATAAAATGTTATAAGTTAGTTATTATAGCTGAATTTGCTTTAATCATAGTTTAGAAAAGCTAGTTCAATAACGCCTATAAATATCACCATAATAGCAAAAATCTTGTGCTTTTTGAGCGTTTTCAATACTCTCTAGGGCATTAGAATGTTCAGCTTTTTCTCTCTCTAGCTCTAAATTTTGATAGCTAAATGCCATATAAATTTGGCTAACCTCTTCTAATGCCTCTAAAGTTTTATAAATCTTTAATTCCGTATCCAAATTTTCACTCTCAATCACTACCACAAGTTTAGAAGACGCTTCTAGTTCAACGCTACAGCCTTTAATTAAACCAATCTTTTCTTTTAAGCTTTTGAGATTTTTAGATTCACATTCTAAAACCACGCTACTAATATTCATTATTTAGTCTCCTTCTTGGTCGTAGCACCTATTTTTGTTTCAATAAATCCACTAAATTAAAATTCAAAGCGTCATCATTGCACACTTCAATACAGCGAGCGCATTCAATGCACTCCCCATTTTTAACCCACTCACTTCTTTTGCCTATCATCGTTAACACTTGAACTTCAGGGCATACTGCAAAACAGCGATCGCACCTTGTGCATTTATGAGCTTGGTGTGAGATTTTTAATAATGAAAAGCGTGAAATAATGGCATAAAACGCCCCTAAAGGGCAAAGTTTAGAACAAATCAGGCGTTCGGCTAAAAATAAATCCACACAAAAAATCACAAACGCTACCATAAGCCATGAAAGCGAACCAAAAATAATGCCTCTATGCACCACGCCAATATAAGAAATCCCCTCAAATACAGGGAACCCTAGCACAAAAGAAAGAATAAGGCATAAAGCTAGTATGTAATAGCGGGTATTTCTATGGATATTTAAGGCTTGTGAACGCCTAAAAATGGTTTTTTCTCGCACAAAATGCGCCAAATCAGTAATCATGTTAATAGGACATACCCACGCACAAAACGCTCTTCCAGCAACAAGAGCATAAAACACCAGCACAACCACAGCCCCTATAAGAGCCTTAACCCCCATGCTAAAGCCTGCTAAATATAATTGCAAGATAGCAAAAGGGTCGCTTAATGGAATGGTAGAAAAAAGCACTGAAGAACTTAGATTCCCCTTAAAACCTAGTTCAAAAATAAATAAGACTAAAATCCCTACTTGCACCAATCGTCTAGCTATTAAATAACGCATTATAGCCCCTCATTGAGATAATCTATAGCCTTTTGTTCATTTTTTGGCAAAGTTGCACCTTGAGCTTTTTTGACACGCTCTTGGTCTTTAATATCCCAGCCTTTCACATAGTGGTTGCCTACTTCCCCCAATACAAACTCTCTAGGCAACACTCTAATAGCGGGTTCTTTAGTAATGCAAGCTCTCTCGCATAAACCACAACCTACACAAACATCATTTTTAACCACAGGCAATAAAAGTGCATGCCTATTAGTGCGTTCGTTATGCTTTTTTTCTAAAACAAGTGCTTCATCTATCAAAGGACAAGCCCGATAACACACATCACATTGTATTCCCCAAAATGCCACACATGATAGAGAATCTACAACAGCGATGCCTATTTGAACTGAACGAATGCCCTTTTTTGGCTCTAAATGGCTTTTTAAAAGTGCATCAGTAGGGCATTCTTTTATGCATGGCAAATCAGAGCATAGATAGCAAGGAATTTCTCTAGCTTTAAAATAAGGCGTTCCTATATTCGCTAAATCTAGCAAGCTTGCCAATTTCAAAGTGTCATAGGGACAAGCTTTTACGCATAGCCCGCAACGAATACAAGCCTCCAAAAATCGTTTTTCATTTTCAGCTCCGGGAGGACGCAAGAAATACCCCTCCTTACCTTTTAAGAAAAAACCCCCTACAAAGCCCGCACTCACACAAAGACTAGCACCCTTTAAAAAGGTGCTTAGAAATTCACGCCTAGAAGAACTCCCTTGCTCTTTTTCCATAACTTCATTCTTTGTTAGGCGTTAAGCACCTTAGTGATTTTTACAGCACACTTTTTATAATCAGTTTGCTTTGAAATAGGACAAGTAGCGTCCAAACAAACTTTATTGATATACACTTTTTCATCAAACCAAGGCACATACACTAACCCCATAGGTGGTTTGTTACGCCCTCTTAAATCCACTCTAGCCTTGACCTTACCACGCCTAGATTCAATCCAAACCAAATCGCCTTGTTCCACACCAAGCTTTTTAGCATCTTCTTCATGCATATAGCACCTAGCCTCTGGCACCGCACGATATAATTCTGGCACTCTCATAGTCATAGTGCCACTATGCCAATGCTCTAGAACACGCCCTGTAGCTAACCAAAAAGGATATTCTTTACTAGGGCGTTCAGGGGCTTTCATAAAGGGTCTAAAAAATACTTTAGCCTTGTTAGTGATAGCATGTGGCTCTTCATCTTTAGGAGCTTTTAAATCCCCATGCACTAACTTCTTATGAGCCTTTCCATAAAATGCAAAATCGCTATTAGGACTAGCTTTTTTAGCGTAAGGGTCATATTTAGTGTTAAAACGCCATAGAGTCTCTTTGCCATCAACCACAGGCCATCTTAAGCCCCTAACTTTATGGTAATCATCAAAATAAGCTAAGTCATGCCCATGACCAAAGCCAAATTTGCGGTATTCCTCCCACAAATATTTTTGAATGAAAAAGCCATAGCCCTTAAAGACTTTCCCATCACTCCCCACTACATTACGCTTATCCCCTAGCATATCAGAGTTATCAACCCCTTTAGTTACTAAATCACTTGCTAAAAATTTCTTAGCCTCTTTGTTAGCAAACAAAACTTCATAGAGCGTGGTATTTTCATTATAACCCATTTTTTTAGCCTCTTCTAACACACTAGGCAAGGTAAGCTTATTATCAATTTTATGCTCTTTCCACACTTCTTTGAGCTTGAAACGCTTAGCAAATTCCATAATCTGCCAAGTATCGCTCATCGCACTTCCTACAGGAACTACTTGTTGTTTCCAATGCTGGGTGCGTCTTTCAGCATTCCCATAAGCCCCCCATTTTTCATAAATCATGGCTGTTGGTAAAATCAAATCTGCTACTTTAGCACTAATACCCGGATAACAATCACTCACCACAATAAAATTATCCATTTCTCTTGCAGCTTTTATCCAATGGTTCGCATTAGCAGTATTTTGCCAAGGGTTATTGACAGCTACCCAAGCAAATTTAACCTTACCATCTTCTAAGGCTCTCATCATTTGTAAGAAAGGATAGCCGGGCTTTGGATTGATAGTCCCACTTGGAAGATTCCAAATTTTTTCAGCTAATTTTCGGTGCTCTTCATTAGTTACAACCATATCTGCCGGTAAGCGAGCGTTAAAAGTCCCCACTTCTCTAGCAGTTCCACAAGCACTAGGCTGACCGGTTAATGAAAACGCTCCACTACCGGGCTTAGCTTGCTTACCTAGTAAAAAATGCACCATGTAAGCTTGCTCATTCACCCAAGTGCCTCTAGTGTGTTGGTTAAAGCCCATTGTCCAAAAGCTCACTACTTTTCTATCTTTTTGAATATAGAGCTTTGCTAATTGCTTGAGTTTTTCACTAAAACTTTCTAAAGTCTCACTTCTATCCCCCTTAGCGACTTTTGCAACATATTCTAAAGTGTAAGGCTCTAAGCCTTTCTTAAATTCTTCAAATGAAATCTCCCAATGTTTACCGGCCTCTTTTTGGTGTTTCATCTCAAATTTATCGCCCTTTTTAACGCCTAAATGCTTTAGAGCGATAGCCTCTTCTTCATCTAAAATGATTTCATTTTGCTTTTTTACGGTATCTTTCTCACTTGCCTTGAAACTAGGGTGATTAGGATTATCTCGCATACCATAGCCAATGTCAGCAAACCCTGTAGCAAAAACAATATGTTTTTTTAAGAATTCCTTGTCCATAGCCTCTGGGTGGTTATATACAATCTCTCTAGCAATATAATTCCAAATCGCTAAGTCGGTGTTGGGCTTGAAAATAATTTCAATATCAGCGATACCAGAAGAGCGATTACTGAAGGTTGTTAAATTGACAACTTTAACTCTTTCAGGGTTACTCAGTCTTCTATCACTTACTCTAGCCCATAAAATAGGGTGCATTTCTGCCATATTTGCCCCCCAAGTGATAATAGTATCAGTCAATTCAATATCATCATAACACCCACTTGGCTCATCAATCCCAAAAGTCTGTATGAACCCCCCTACCGCACTAGCCATGCAATGTCTAGCATTAGAGTCAATATTATTGCTACGCCACCCAGCTTTTAATAATTTAACTGCTGCATAACCCTCTTGAATAGTGTATTGCCCAGAACCAAAAATCCCCACACTACTTGGTCCCATTTCGTTATAGGCTTTTTTGAATTGCTTTTCCATTTCATCAAAGGCTCTCTTCCATGAAACAGGCTTGAATTTCCCTTTTTTATCAAACTCGCCTTTTTCATTCACCCTTAATAGTGGCTCTACTAATCTGTCTTCGCCATACATAA
Organism: Helicobacter cetorum; assembly: GCF_900198405.1. Lineage (GTDB taxonomy): Bacteria > Campylobacterota > Campylobacteria > Campylobacterales > Helicobacteraceae > Helicobacter > Helicobacter cetorum_C. Next base: position 15,458 of record NZ_FZMR01000006.1, on the reverse strand, counting down.
TTTTGGCATTAAAATAACCCTTAATGCAATTCAAGCCACGATTGACCGGAGCAATAGGGTCGCCCTTAACGGCAACAATTTTGCCATTCTTTTTAGCCAACATAATCCCACAGCCTGTGCCACAAAACCTACAAGGGGCTTTATCCCACTTCCAATTTTCTTGATTTTCGCCAGCTTTAGCCTCTAAGTCGCTAGGCAAGAACATTCCAGCACTACTAGCCGCACTTGCAACAGCAATAGATTTAATAAAATCACGACGAGAATACAAAGAAGCAGTTGAGGAAGTATTTTTAAGAAAATCTTTATCTAAATTTTGTCCCATAATTTTACTCCTTAGATTATGGCTTATCAACCTTTAGCTTAACATTTTGAGTGCATTATAACTTAATCAAATTAAGGTTTTCCTAACAAGTAAGAATTTTGCAACAACAAATTTTCTTAAAAATCATAAGTAGAAGTGAGATAAACAGATAAATTACGCTTAAAATTAAGAGTATATAAAGGAGTTTTAAAATAATGATTAGTTAAAAAAGGAATGCGTGTGCCAAACTCTATCGCCCAATTCTTATGTCTTGAAAAGCGGTAGCGATACCCCGTATTCAACATGACTTGAAACATAGTGGGCTTATAAGTTGCAAAAGGCTCTTTAGACCATTTTTTAAAAATATCAGTTTCATAAAACCAAGTTTCTCCCACTAAATTTACCCCTAAAATAAGCGTTCCAAAAGCACGCCTATATAAAATGTCAGCCCCTACACCATAAATAAGAGTGTTAATAAAGGTTTCTTTTCTTTCTAGCTTTTTTTGATAGCTATTAGGAATGCCCGCATCTTTCATCAAATCAGAACGATAAGAAAAATCATCTTTGGGTAAAAAACCATAAGCATAATCCAAAAAGGCATAGTAGCGAAAACCATAACGCCCCCTTTTATCAAAAAAATGCTTGTAACCAAGAATGAGACTGATTTCTGCAAAAGGAATATTTTTGTATTGCGAATGGCTTTTAAGTTTTTGCATACTTTGTAGCCATGACATTTGCACCACGCTTGTGCCATAATAACGAGAATTTTTATCTAAATTAAAGGGTTTTTTCTTGGCTATTTTAGGCTTGATAAAACATGGTGTCTTTGTCTCATCTCTTAAACATTTTTTCTTTAAAAATCTACGATAGCCTAACTCTTCTTTTTCGGGGATTGAATAGGTGTAATCATTCGCATCTAAAGCACACAAGGAGCTTAAAAAAACTCCTAAATAACCCCCTCCAATTTTCTTATTCAAGTGCTTTAAAGTTGCTTGTTTTTCTTATTTTTCAACTCTTGAGCGTCTTTTTGATAAGCCTCTAAATTGCTTTGAGTGAGTTTCCTGTCAATCTTTTCCATAATATCTTTAAAAATCTTATTTAAGGCGTTTTTAATCGCATCGTTAGAATTATCTAAGCCTTTAACCATAGTGCTAACTAATCCCCCACTATGACTTGAATGAGTGTTACGAATAAACTTTTCTTGAATATCTAACTCGCTCAAATCAATCATAAAAGAATCTAATGCTTCACCACTCATAGGCTCAATCAAAACCACTTTAATAAAGCCGGCTGAAACTAAAATCCCTTCCATTTTATCCAAACCGGTAGAAAATAATAATCCGGGTTCTGATTTTTTCTGCGTGGTTTTTTTAGGGTCAGGGCGTAAAACAATTTCTCCGCTCATAGCAATCGCTAAATACCCCTCTTTTTTCTGTGCAAAAGATAAATCACTCTTTTCACTACCCTCTATGCTAACAACCTTATACCCTTGATTTTTTAAAATATCTTCAGTTTTAAGTGTAACTTGGTTTTTAAATTTGTTCTCATACTCTTTAGCAATATTATCACTATATTGTAATGAAGGTTTTAAAAGCAAAATTTTCTTTTCCAAAGCCTTAGCACTATGCGTGTTTGTTTGATAAGCTAAGTTCAATGCAACATTATTTGTTTCTACAATATGCGGACTACAGCCTACTAATAAAGCCAACACACTCGCCCCAAAAATACATTGTCCTAATAAACTCTTCATATTATTTTGCATGTCTATCCTTATTTAAAACTTATATATTAGCTAACGACCCAATCGGCGTTCATAAACTATTCTAAAACTTTTATTCTACCTTAATATTGTTTAAGCCTAGCTAGAAAATTGAATATTTTTAAGCGTTTTCTTTATTAAAACCTTTTTGACAATCATAAATTCCGCTCTTCCCTCCACTCTTATACTCTAACATCACATCGCTAATAACCATGCTTTTATCTATCGCTTTTACCATATCATAAATGGTTAAAAGCCCAATGCTCACGCTAGTTAAAGCCTCCATTTCTACGCCTGTTTTAGCTTGAGTTTTCACTCTTGCATAGAGTTTAAAACTATAAGTCTCTTTTTCTTCTAAAATATCAATATCCACCCCATTAAGCGTGATTGAATGACACATAGGAATCAATTCGCTTGTCTTTTTAGCTCCCATAATCCCAGCAATAATAGCGGTTTGCAACACAGGGCCTTTTTTAACATAGTGATTAACAATGGCCTCATAAGCCTCTTTATTCATGCTAATACGACCGCTTGCTAAAGCAATACGCTCAGTTACTTCTTTATTTCCTACATCTACCATTTTGGGTTGGTTTTGCTCATTTAGATGAGAAAGTTCCATATTTTACCTTTAAGATTGTTTGGGGCGAAAGGCTTGAATGTTTTTTGTATTCACTTCCATATAACGCCCTAAAATCAAATCCACGCAATAAGGAATGGCTGGAAAAACCGCTTCTAAACATTCTCTAATACTTTTTGGCTTACCGGGTAAATTCACTATTAAGCTTTTATTTCTAATGCCAGCACTTTGGCGTGATAGAATCGCTGTAGGCACATATTTTAAGCTTGCCATTCGCATAAGTTCTCCAAATCCAGGCAACATTTTTTGACACACTTTTTCTGTAGCTTCTGGGGTTACATCTCTTAAAGCAGGCCCCGTGCCTCCTGTAGTAACGACTAAATCACACTGATACTCATCACACATTTTCATAAGCGATTTTTCAATCAAATCTTGTTCATCAGCTAAGACTTCATAATAAAATTCTAAAGGGTTTAACAAATACTCGCTTAAAACTTCTTTTATCGCTTGACCACTTATATCTTCATAAATCCCTTTTGAAGCTCTATCACTCGCACTCAAAACGCCTATATGAATGGTTTGCATACTAACTCCTTTGTTAAGCTAAAAGTCCACTTCCCTTTAAAGTGTGGCTTCTTTCTTTGGCATAAATGCGTTCATTATTGATTAAATCATATTTCCAAATGGGGGCGTTATGCTTAAAATCTTCAATAAAATTTTCGTATAATTCCAAGGCGTTTTTTCTATTTTTCCCCATTAAAACACACAAAAATGAGCTTTGTCCTACTAAAACATCGCCATTACTATGAGCCATTTTTAGCACCACACCCAAATTTTTAGCTCTAGTGTACCATTTTTCAAACCAAGTCTTTAATAACACTTCATAAATATCAAAACTCAAGCCTTGAATGTTATTTTCTTCTCTCACAATGCCAAGAAACACACAAAACGCCCCAAAATTTTGTGCTTGTGCCTCTTGTTGATAATCTTTTAAAAGTTCTTGTGTGTCTAATGCCCCTTGAATGATTTTTAACATCTATCCTCCACAGACCGGTGGCAACAAACTAATCACATCGCCCTCTTTTAATGGCGTATTGATATCTTCTATTATTTTATCATTGAGAGCTATAGCACAAACACTCAACCACTCTTTTACGCCCTCTTTTTCTTGTAAAATCGCTCTTAATTCCTTTAAATCACTTGCTTTAATTGAAAAATTTTCTTCTTTTATAGGTCCAAAAAACCGCACTTCTACCACAATCTTATCCTTAAATCAAATCTTTTAAAAGCATAGCTTTAATGAGACTATCTTTTTTAAACTCTAGCTTTTCTTCATCTAATAAAATAACCCCATGTTCACTAGGATTTCTGTAGGTCATAGGCTCTAAACTCGCATGCCATATGCCATTTTTAAGCTTGAGAGAGCAAAAACGAAACTCTAAGCGAGTGTCTTTACGCATAATTTCTTTTTCTAAAACCACATGCATAATAGGCAAAGTGCTTTCTGATTTTCCTAACAAACGATTCAAAACCACTCTCCCAAATAGATAAAAAGTCATTAAAGAGGCATCAGGATTTCCGGGCAGTGCTAAAATGGGTTTAACCCTTTTGTGTTGATGAAAAAGTCCAAAAGCCACCGGTTTTCCCGGTTTGATACGCACTTTTTTAAAACACACTTCACAAAGCTCTTCTAAAGCAGTTTGTGTGAAGTCATAATCCCCCATGCTCATGCCTCCTGTAGTAATAAGCATGTCATTTTCTAATAATACTTCTTGCATGATTTTCTTAGTAGCGTATAAATCATCGCCCATAAGTTCATACAACACACCCACTCCCCCCATGCTCTCTATAAGGGCTTTTAACATATGGTTATTTACGCTCCTTATAGCGTTAGGGTTTTGTGTCTCTTGCCCTACTTCAACTAGCTCATTACCGGTGCTTAAAATCGCAACTCTAGGCTTTCTAACAACCTCAACAAACACTTGATTAAGTTTGGCTAAAAGCCCTATACCATAAGCTGAAATCTTTTGCCCTTTAGAAAATAGCTTGTCATTTTGATGATAATTTTGTCCGCTCAAACGCACAAATTCATTTGGTTTAGGCAAGTTTTTCTCATTATCAATAAAAAGCCTTTCATTTTTAATCACAGCATGTTCTACAATTAAAAGTGAATTGCAATTTTTTGGCATGTTCGCTCCAGTAAAAGTCTTTATGGCATGACCTTTTTCTACCACCACTTCAAATGAATTGCCAGCCGGATTGTCATTAGGATATAGTTTTAACCCCTCTGTGATTAAAAGCTCACTATCCTTACTATTAAACGCATAAGCGTCCATGCTTGAAACATTGTATTTTGGGTCGTTATAAGGGGCTAGAATATCTGTAGCTACTATCCTATTTATCGCCTCATTAAAGATAACTTTTTCTTTTCCCAAAGGCGTAATACTTGCTTGTCTAACAATCTCTAAAGCCTCTTCAAAGCTAATTAAAGTAGGGTAAGCTTTCACAGCAAATGCCCCATTTTTAGCTTTTTTACTTCTAAATACCTTTGATTATGCTCATTAGCACACACAATCAAGCTTTCTCTTTCAATTTCAGCGTATTTTTCTAAAGCGGTGATTTTTTTAGGATTATTAGTAAGTAATCGCATTTTTTTAATGTGATAGTATTCTAAAATCTCTCCTACAATACTATAATCTCTCTCATCATCTTTAAACCCAATAGCCTCATTAGCCTGCACGGTATCATAGCCCTCATCTTGCAAAGCATAAGCATTGACTTTGTTAAACAGCCCTATACCACGCCCTTCTTGACGCAAATAAATCACTAGCCCTCCTTCTTTAGAGCTAATAATCCTTTCCATTGCTATTTGTAATTCCCCCCCACAATCACATTTTTGAGAGCCTAGAGCATCGCCGGTTAAACATTCTGAATGCAAACGCACTAAGGGTGTGCCAGAAAAATGGGGGGTAAAAATTACCAAATGGTCTTTAGAGCCATCAGAACCTTTTTCTCTAAAAGATTGGATATAGAACTCCCCAAATTTAGTGGGTAGCTTGGCTTTATTAGAAACTTCTAAATGTCGCAAAAGGAATGCTCCTTTGTAATATAATTAGAATTAAGTTCTTTCAAAATATTTCAACTATAGCGTTAAAAAGTAATTTTTCAAACTATTCTTTATCTTTTTAGCCTATTTTTTTAAAAATATTTTAAAAACATCAAAATTTATAAGTGATATTCAAGCCATTTGGGCTTAAGTTAGAATGCCATTCATTTTTATTATAAATCCCTAAAGCCTCGCCCAATCCCAAATCTCTAATAACAAAACCTATCGGATCCATTAAAGCAATCAATAAACGGCCTAAAAATAATGAGCCAAATAATTTTCCCCCATTATTTTGAATATAACGAGTGAGTTGATAAAATCCCTCTCCCAATAAAGAGCCTAACAAGGGCGTAATAACTAAATCTTGCCAGCTAGGCACTTCTACAAACGCCTCCAAACCATATTCCCAAAAAAGTGTAGAAGTAATAAAAGAAAAAAACGCTGAAGTCATCCAGCTAAAGCCTGCCATGCGTGGTTGCATATAATACATAGCTCCAAAATAAGGGTGTAAAATTTCATTAAAAATAAAGCTATCATTATCTAATTTAGGACCTACACGCACATCTTCAAACCAACTATTCACTCCAAAATGCTGTTTATCCCAATTCGTTACACTCTCTGGCATCAAATATAACCCTACAATCCCTAGCACTAAGGATACTCCCAAAATCCCTACACTTGTGCCTAAGTATTTCCAACGACTGCTTGGGGTATAGTAGATAGTATTGCTCCTTTTAAATCTTTCTTTAAAATGTTGCCAAACATGGTTTTTAGAATGGTTTTTAAGTGCCTCTTCAAGTTTTGTGCTTTTTGCATCCATTGCACTAAAATTTAAAATTAAAAAGATAATACACGCTATCCATAGTTTCTGCAATACTTTGAGTAAATCCAACATGCCTTAATTCATTAAATATTAATCAAATTCTCTTGTAGAGGGGTTCTTATAAAAGAATGTATTATACCTAAAAACTCAGCTTAAACCCTTTGAAATTTGAGTTTTTAGGCTTTTGGTAGTATTAAAAAATTTTAAAGATTAATGGTTTCTACAAGTTTAAGTCCAAATCCGCTTAAGGCTTTATATTCTTTATCTTCAGAAGAGCTTAGTAGCCTAAAACTCTCTATTCCAAGGTTTTTTAACACTAATGCTCCAACCCCAAAATTTTTAACCACATTGCTTTCTTTGGTGTGCGTGTGCATAAAAATCAAATAACCTCCCTCAAACTCTAAAAGCTCTAAAGCTTTGAAAAACACATCAAACGCACCAGAAGTTAAAAAATCAAAATCTTCTTTGATAGGATGGAAACGCACTAAGGGGGCTAAATCATTAGGTGCTGAACCTTTAAACTTAAAAGCATAATGGTTTTTTTGCTGGTGGTCTAAAAAAGTGTAGCATTGCACTTTGTGTTTTAAAAAATCTTTTTCTTCTTGGCAAAACATTTTAAGCAAATTCTCATGTTGCAAGCGATAGCTGATTAAATCAGAAACATAAAGGGTTTTAAGATTATGCTTAGTGGCAAAATCACTTAAGAATTTATCGCCCCTTCTAGCCATAGAGCCATCTTCTTTCATAATTTCACAAATCACACTTACAGGCTTTAATCCAGCAAGCTTACATAAATCCACACTAGCCTCAGTATGCCCTGTGCGCTCTAGCACCCCACCATCTTTTGCAATCAAGGGAAAGATATGACCCGGACGCACAAAATCGCTAGGTTTTGTGGTGTCTTTACAGAGCAAGTCAATGGTTAAATGCCTTTCAAAAGCAGAAATGCCTGTCTTTGCCTCTTTAGCGTCAATAGAAACCGTGAAAGCGGTCTCATGGTTAGAATCATTGTTATTAACCATAGGGGGTAATTCAAATTTTTTAGCTAAATCTTTGGTTAAAGACACACAGATTAACCCCCTTGCATGCGTAGCCATAAAATTAATTTTTTCAGGGCTAGAGAAAATCCCAGCTAAAACTAAATCCCCTTCATTTTCTCTGTCTTCATCATCCATAACAATCAGCATTTCGCCATTTTTATAAGCCTCTAAAGCCTCAGTAACTCGTTTTAAAAACATATAACTCCTAAAAAGTCAAACTAAAATTTTGATTATAAAAACAAATAATATAACATGTTTTAACTACCCCTATGATTTTATATGTAAAAATTCTATTTTTTAACCAAAAAGCGTTAAAATTGGCTATCAGTTTTAATTATCAAGGATTTTACCCTATGCGCCCTATGTTTAAAAAGCTCCTAACTCTTTTTTTATCTCTCTTTTTAGGTATGCTTATAGCCCAAGAAAAAGAAATAAAAGATTTAAAAATCGCTGCTGCAGCTAATCTTACCCACGCTCTAAAAGCCATTATTGAAGAATTTCAAAAAGAACACCCTAAAGATATTATTAGCACTAGCTTTGGCTCTTCAGGAAAGCTTTATACTCAAATCACTCAAAACGCTCCTTTTGATTTATTTATCTCAGCAGATGTTGCTAGACCTAAAAAGCTTTATGATGAAAAAATAACCCCTTTTAAAGAAGAAGTTTATGCTAAAGGGGTGTTAGTTTTATGGAGTAAGGATTTTAAAATTAATTCTTTAGAGATTCTTAAAGACTCTAAAATTAAGCATATCACTATGGCTAATCCTAAATTAGCCCCTTATGGAAAAGCAAGTTTAGAAGTTTTAGAGCATTTAAAACTCACTCCTAGTATTCAATCTAAAATCATTTATGGCACTTCTATTTCACAAGCTCATCAATTTGTTCTAAGTGGCAACGCTCAAATAGGCTTTGGGGCGTTATCTCTAATAGATAAAAAAGATAAAAATCTCTCTTATTTCATCATTGATAAAGCCCTTTATAGCCCTATCAAACAAGCTTTAGTTATCACTAAACACGGAGCTAATAGCCCTTTAGCCAAAGTTTTTAAAGACTTCTTATTTACTCCTAAGGCTCAAGCTATCTTTAAAAAATACGGCTACATTGTAGATTAAAACTTACAAAAAGAAAGGCATTGTAAGAGTGGATAATGAATTTTTAATTACCATGCGTCTAAGCTTTTCTTTAGCGTTGATTACCACTCTTATTTTACTTCCTATAGGCATTTTCTTAGGCTATTTTTTAAGTCTTAAACGCAATCTTTTAAGTAGCTTAGTAGAAACGCTTGTATATATGCCTTTAGTCTTGCCCCCAAGTGTGCTAGGGTTTTATCTTCTTTTAGCCTTTTCGCCTAATTCTTTTTTAGGGGCGTTTTTACAAGAGAGCTTAAATTTAAAACTAGCTTTTAGCTTTCAAGGGCTTGTTATAGGGAGCATGATTTTTTCCTTACCCTTTATGGTAAGCCCTATTAAGAGCGCGTTAATTTCCTTGCCTACTTCTTTAAAAGAAGCGAGTTATAGCTTGGGTAAAAGGGAGTGTTACACCCTTTTTTTTGTCCTACTTCCTAATATCAAGCCCAGTCTATTAATTGCTATTATTACAACTTTCACGCACACCATAGGGGAATTTGGCGTAGTAATGATGCTTGGGGGTGATATACTAGGTGAAACAAGGGTGGCTAGTATTGCAATTTTTAATGAAGCTGAAGCTCTTAATTATGCTAAAGCCCATCAATACGCCTTAACGCTTACGCTTATTAGTTTTAGTTTATTATTTATCACCCTATTTCTGAATAAAAAACAAAGCTCGTTTTTATGATAAAAGCACGATTCAAAAAATCCCTTTTAGGGGCTAGGGGTAAATTTGTTTTAGATATAGACTTAAAAATTGAAGAAAAAGAGATTGTAGCTTTATGCGGAGAATCAGGGGCTGGTAAAAGCACGATTTTAAGGGTTCTATCCGGACTTGAAAAGGTAGATGAAGGCTATATTGAAGTCAATCATTCCATATGGCTAGACACTCAAAAAAAGATTTTTTTAAAACCACAAGAACGAAAAATCGGCTTTGTATTTCAAGATTATGCCCTATTCCCACATTTAAATGTCTATCAAAATATCGCCTTTGCTAATCCTAAAGACAAAGATAAAATCAACGAAGTGTTATGCTTAATGCGTTTAGGAAATCTAAGGATGCAAAAAATTTCTCAACTCTCTGGCGGACAAGCCCAACGAGTTGCTTTGGCAAGAGCCTTAATAGGTGCGAAAAATTTATTGCTTTTAGATGAACCTTTGAATGCCCTAGACAACACCCTAAAAACCGAAGTAGAACTTGGTTTGCTTGATTTTATTAAGCGTGAAAATTTAAGCGTGATTTTAGTGAGCCACAATTTGAGCGAAATAACTAAACTCACACAAACCTCTCTCTTTTTAAATAATGGCGTTCTCAACACCAATCAAAAAAGTTCATTTTTTTCAAATCATTTGCTTGTCAAATCGCTCTTTGAAGATGAAAATTATTGCCATTATGAAGTTACATCTCAAATTATTGCCCTACCTAAGAACCAATTAACCCCTACTTTTGAACTTAAAATCAAATAAGCTAATTTTTAGAAGTAATATTAAGGATTTTATTGATAATTTTTACCACAGCTTTATGGAAAAACTTTCCTATTCTAATACTCAAAGACAATTTTTGAACCACTTTTAATCGTTGCACATTGGAAAGCTCACTCAAAGTTTCATCTTCAAAAATAGAAAAAGGCTCTAACACATAGTTTTTTACACCATGCCAATAATACCTATCCATAATGGTATCCACAGGCATAACCCATTTTCTAGCGCTATATTTTAATAGTTTATGAGCCATTATTGGACTAATTACATAACCTTGAGTGCCAATGCCATCTTTGAAATGCGAAATTTTAGACACACCTTCAATATGAGTGGAACTCTTAGGGACTTCCTCATACTCTAAGTGCATTAAGCGAATATAGCCTAACTCGCTCATGTGCTTTTTGCAAAATTCCAAACTCTCCTTAAAATTTTCTTTAATCTTAATATCATCTTCTAAGATACAAATAGGTTCATTTAATTCCGTGCATTTTTTCCACAAAGAATAATGACTCGCATAACACCCAAGCTCTCCTGCACTCATTCTCTTCCCACAATGCAAAAGCGCATAAAAAAAGTCTTTGACAACATTTTTAGAGTAAGGCTTATCTTTTAAATAAAGCTCTAGTAAATCATTGGGAATAAAGGAGGGGTGCGTGTGTTCTAAAACCAAAGAATGCAACCCCCCCCTTAAATTTTTAGAATAAATTGCATCAAAAATTTCATAAGAAACCCCTTGATTTTCAAGACTTTCTTTAAGAGGTTCAATATCAGTTTCTTGCAAACAAAAATCTTGGCAAGTCTTTTCATTTAAATGGATAATAAAAACACGCATGCTAATTTCATTGTCCTAATAAAATAGATTGAAAACAACGCATTTTAGCACATTTTTACAACCCCATTATTTTAAGATTAATTCTTAATTCAAATGATTTTAGGTATTATTTTGATTATACTTGATAGCCTTTTTTTATAAGGTGAGTAATACTACCGGCAAGGAATAGCATGGAGTTTTTAGGACTACTCTTAAGTTTAATCGCTATTTTTATAGTGTTTAAAAAGCCTGAAAAAGAGAATTTGGCGTTTGGGATTTTGATTGTGGTGTGGTTAGTAGAGTTAGTTATTTTTATAGCCCACAGCTCTAGTGTTTTACCTAATATCAATCTATAGGGGGATAACATGAATAAAGAAAACCATAAGTTTTACACCCTTTTTTCTTTAGCAATTTTAGGGATTTTGATTTTTCCTGTGGGTTTAGCGAATTTCTATTTTGGCTATGTTTTAAAAGATTCGCCCTGTATTTTTTGCTGGGCACAACGCATGAACATGATTTTTATAGGAGCTGTAGCACTTTTAGTGGTGCGTTTTGGTTTTAAGCCTAGATATATCGCCTTGCTACTACTCATTGCTAGTAGTGGGCTATATGAGAGTTTTTATCATACCGGTAGTCATGCTTTAGAAGATGTGGGGCAGGGCTTTGCATTAGCCATTTTAGGTTTACACACACAATTTTGGGCGTTTTTTATCTTTTTTAGCGTAGTGGTGCTTTTGAGTCTCATGCTCTTTTTTGCCCCTAGTATTCAAAATTTCAAAGAACGCTCCTTAAATACGCTCAATAAAAGCGCTTTTTGGGTTTTCTTTGTGGTAGTAGGCTCTAATGTGGTGCAAGCGTTTTTTTCTACAGGACCTTTTCCTTATATAGGGCAAAGCGACCCGGTGCGTTTTTCTTGGAATTTAAAAGAGGCTGTTTGGTCTATGGAAAATTGGGGTGATTTGAAATTCCCAAGAAGTCTTTTAGGTAGAAGAGATGTGGGTGAGCCTACTAAGTTAAGTGCCTTGCCTAAAGACAATGATTATCAACATTCACCTTTAGAAATCACCAAAACTTTAGAGATTGAAAAAAAAGAAGTGCTTTCTTTGAAGCTTAATGGAGCGATTACTGATTTAAGTTTTAAGGAAGAAAATGCGATTCTTACCACAGAAAATCAAGGTCTCTATCTTGTGAGTGATGATTTGAAAACCATTCATAGCCATATGGTTTTGGATAGCTATTATAGTGCTACGGTAGGTTCGTTTGTGGGAGCGGATTTTAACGAAGATGAAAATATTGTGATTATGGGTAATAATAAAACGAGCGTAGAAATTACCCCTAATAAAAACGCTAACGCCCTTAAAAATTACCCTTATTTTTTAGAGGGGGCTAATTCTTTTGACGAAGTGGAACGCAATCGCTTAAAAACTTCTAGGGCAAAAAATTATTATATTGGTAGTGCAAGGCGTGGGGATAAGGATACTTATTTGGTTACAATACCAAACAAGCGTTATAATGATTTGATTATAATTTCTATGCTTAATAGCGATAAGCAAGTGCATGCGGAGTTTGTCCCTGAACTTGGTGATACAAAGCTTAAAGAAAAGAGAAAATTAGGCGAGTTGCATATCAGTGCGTTAGCTTTAAAAGATAATAAACTTTATGCTATCAGCAAAGAATTTAACACTCTTTTAGTCTTAGACCCTAAAAAAGAAGAGATTGTTAAAGTTTATGGCTTGCCTAAAGAGATTAAAAACATTACTTCAGCAAGCTTTAGAGATGGCACACTTATTGTAACAAGTTATGAAGGGAATAAGAATATTCTCTATACCCTTTCATTTTAAACTCTTTTAAAGCTACTTTTTTCTAATATATTAAAGCATTAGAAGATGGTCGCTATTTTTATTAAATAGAGGAAAGTCCGGGCTACATTAGACAAAATTCCATCTAACAGATGGCTAGCGTAAGCTAAGGGAGAGTGCCACAGAAAGCAAACCGCCTTTTTAAGGTAAGGGTGAAAGGGTGGGGTAAGAGCCTACCAAAGTTAGAGCAATCTAGCTTGTTTGGGTAAACCCAATTTGTAGCAAGAAGTGCATGGTAAGTCTAAATTAATACACACTTCGCTTGAGAGATATTGCAAAATATTTCCTAGATAAATGACCATCCATTGACAGAACCCGGCTTATTCTAATGCTTAGTGCATAATACCCACTCATTATTTTTTTGCAACTTCTTTTTAACCTTTTTAACACTTTAATATCTAAACATTATGCTACACTAAAAAATAAACAAATTAGAAAGGTGGCAGTAATGAGAAACTCTTTTTTAAAAAATCAACCTTATATAAAACAAGCGTTCTTGTGTGGGATTGGATTATTGGTATTACAAGCTTGCACTTGTCCAAATACTTCGCAAAAAAATTCATTTTTGGAAAATGTGCCTTATTGGATGTTACAAAATCGTAGTCAGTATGTTACGCAAGGGGTGGATAGCTCGCATATTGTAGATGGCAAGAAAACTGAGGAAATAGAAAAGATTGCTACTCAAAGAGCCACAATTAGAGTGGCTCAAAACATCTTGCACAAACTTAAACAATCTTATATTTCTAAGAGTAACAAAATCAAACAAAAGCTTACCAACGAGCTTTTTGATAAGATGACACATGCTATCTATACTAGTTTAGTTGATGTGAATCGCTTAGGAATTTATATTAATCCTAACAATGAAGAAGTGTTTGCACTAGTGCGTGCCCGCTCTTTTGATAGAGACATCTTAAGCCAAGAGCTACACAAATTGCCCTTAGAAGAGTCAACCATTAAAATCTTGATTTCCAAAGTTGATGAGATTTTCAAAGAGTCTGTAAATTACGGCGATGTTAAAATCCCTGTAGGCATGTAACCCTTAAAAATAAACCAAAAAACTGAAACAGTAACCCAAATCATTTGGGTTACTACAGATTTAAAAATTCTTAATCCCCATTTGTGTAAAAGTAGGTTTGTGTAAAATAGTATAAAAAAATTACTCAAAATAACAAAACCCATTTAATCAAGTTAATATTCAACTCTTATAAGCACAAAATCATGCTATAATTAAATCAAAGTTTTTAAAAACATACACATACACATACACATACACATACACATACATGTGTTTTGAATGTGAATGGGATTATTAAGAATTTAATGATTTAAAGGAGTTTTATGCTACGCAAAAGCAAAGTTCTATTTTTTAGTCTTGTTGCTTGTATCAGCCTTAGTCATGCTGAAGATGATGGAGGCTTTTTTACCGTGGGTTATGAGCTAGGACAAGTAATGCAAGATGTTAAAAACCCGGGGAAATCTCAAGCTAACGCGTTAGCAAGAGAACTTAATTCCAATATGACGAATAATGTTTATATAAATCAAGGCAATAGTCAAGGGGGTAATATCGTAGGGGCTTTGAGCAACACATTTACAAAGTATCTATACTCTCTTCTAGGTGCTTATCAAGAAAGCCAACTAGGTATAAAATCCACCCCTAATCCCCAAATAGGTAGCAAAGTTTCGGTCATAAGCCTTGCTGTTGGTGCTCCTAATGTTTCTGATTCTCAAGTCACAGATGGTGGTAGCCCTCTTGTTAACCCCAATTCCTTAAACCAAATGGCAAAATTGCTCTTAGATAGTGTTTCAGGTGGTGGCTATTGTGGCGATTTAACAAGCCCTACCATTGCTCAATGCAAACAAGCAGGCTATAGTTGGACACCTAGCCTTAAATTAGATATTGCTAACAATCTCCAATCAGGCTATCAAAGCACTACTTTCCCAGGTCTAGCCAGCCAGCTCTCCTATCTCAGCTCAGCCAATGTATTCTTCAATGCTATCCAATCTTATCTAAACGGCTTGAGCAGTGGGAGTGCTGAAACTCAAACTGAAAGAAACCTTGCAAGTTTCATTACCGACCAACAAAAAGTCTTAGAAGAAGTCGCCCCTATGATACAAAAAGACGCTAGATTGCTTGCAGAGTTTAACGCAGCAAATAATGGCGATAGTCTCACTTCTGCACAGTTTAGCAACCTCGTGCAAGGCATCGTTAATGAGTCTCAATCCATTCTCAATAAACTTAAGAGTGGTGAGATTCTTTCAAAAGCTGGTTCAAGCTCTTTACAAGAAAACACTATCGTACAAATCACTAAAAACGCTACAGGCTTGAGTAATTATTTTGCTAACGCCCAAAACACTTTACAAAAAATTGAAAGTTTAAATGCTCAAGTAGAGTCCACCCCCTACCTCCCCCAATTTAGAGCTGGTAATAGCCGTCAAACTAACATTATGAATGGTTTTTACACCAAATGGGGTTACAAGCAATTCTTTGGTAAAAAGCGTAATATCGGTCTAAGATACTACGGTTTCTTTTCTTATAATGGAGCGAGTGTAGGTTTTAGAGACACTTATAATAA
>NZ_FZMR01000007.1 GCF_900198405.1 Helicobacter cetorum | reverse complement strand
TTCGGCATTTTTTGTAGGGTTACTAGGTCTTTCATTGCAAGCAAGCGATTTTAAAAACATGGATAACAAACAGCTTGCTGAACAAGCAGGAAAAGTTGCTCCTGAAGAAATTCCTCAGTTTCGTGCGGAGGTTCACAAGCGCTTAAAGGCTATGAATGAAGAAGAGCGTAGAGTGTATAAAGCGCATTTTAGAGCTGCAATCAGTAAGAATTTAGACACTTTGAGCGAAGAAGAGCGCAAAAAGCGCGAAGAAGAGATTCTTAAGGTCATTACTGATAAGAAGCGACAGATTACTATGAAAGAGTATCGCAAAAAAGAGTTGGATTTGCATAGTTGCACTTGCGAAGGACCTTTTCATGACCATAAGAAAAAGGAATACCACGAACAGAAGAAAGCAAGTCATCACAAGCACCATGAAGAGTCTAAGCATCATTAAAAACTGAGAGTTTTTAAACATATGTTAGCTTAAAGTGGTTCTAAAAGTAGTGTTGGCTCAAATTTTTTGAGTGCTTTTAATGTTTTTAGTGCATTTGTCATTTGAATTATGATAGAATTTTGTGAGATAGACTTTTTTAAAAAAGTTTTTTATAGAGCTAGTTCTGATTTATTTGTAGATAATGTTTATAATATTTGGAATGGTTTTTAAATTTTAATTTTTTGTGGGGTTTATTATGGTGCGATTTTTAGTTTTTTTAGTAATGAGTTGTTGGTTATGGGCAGATGCTACAATTAGCACAACGATTGATCCCAATGTCATGTTTTATGACAACTCTACCGGCAATGTCAAAAAAGACCGCAAGAGAGTTTTGAAAAACATGGTCAATTTGGAAAAAGAGAGAGTTAAGGGCTTTAACAAATACTCTGAAACCAAAATGAGCAAGGGCGATTTGTCCGCTTTTGGAGCGTTTTTTAAGGACAGCTTAGAAAGTTGTGTAAAACAAGGTATTTGTTATTACGAAAATAAAAATGGCAAAGTTTCTTTTGTAGTGAATGATAGAGAAAAGTTCTATAAGCATATCTTGCAAGACTTAGGAACAGAGCTTTCATTACCATTGTTTAATTGGCTCTATAAGGGTTCAGATTTTGGTGCTTTACATGAGCAATTTGGCGATATGTATGATGGCTATATCAAATACCTAGTGAGTATGGTTAGAATAAGCCAAAAAGAAAAAGAGAAGAAAATTAATGCAAGCGTCTTAAAAAGAGAAGAAGAGCAGGCTAGAAAACAAACTGAAGAGGCTATCGCTAAAAGAAAGGGCATTAAAAGTGGAGCTACTACGACTAGAACACCCCCTACTAGCAGTAGCACTAAAGACAGCACATCAAAGGTTGCTACTCCACAGCAAAAAGTTGAAAAACCACATAAAAAACACGAAGAGGAAAGAACTCAAAGAAAATAACCTCTTTGTGTGGCTCTCCTCACTTGAAAGGAATTTTCTATTTTTATCATTAAAACTCAAAAGAAATTCTCTTACTTTAGATTAAAAGGCATGCTTTAACTATCGGCACTTGATTAAAAACAGAGCCAAAAAGATTTTAAAAGTGCTTTTATAGCTCTCTAAAAATGCCTAAATACCCCTTGATATTACTATCTTATCCTACAGAGCATTTAAACTATATTTCTCACAAATAAAAATACTCTTGCATGGAATTTTAATTGTTTAAGGACATGTAAAAATGGAATACAAGACAAAATAAAGGTTTTTTATTTTTAATAAAGGCTTAGAGATTCAGTGTCTCATTCTTAGATGATAATTCTTAGATGATAATCAATCTCTTAATTATCAATTTCTATCCAAATATTTAAGACCATTAATGCCCCAAGCAATATCTTAAAGTCTAATTTTATAGAAAAACCATGCGTTTATTTTGCAAACTTTTTAGATATAAAATAAGTTAATTTATTTCATTATTATAAAAAATAACCCTCATAAAAACTCTTGTATAAGCCATTTCTTGCACATTCAAAAAAAAAAAAAAAAATAGATAACGCAAAAAATTGTATAAAATCATTTTTATCTTTTGGTTAACTATTGATTTTTATTTAAAAATTTCGTAATATTATAACTATCAAATCTTAAAGGTAATTTATGAAATTGAAAAATATAGCATTGGGCGTTAGTGTTTGTTGTGCTTTTTTAGTGGCTAAACCCATTCTTGTTGATCAACAACCCAGCCTAGAAAACTTAAGATATTTTGAAGAAGACTATAAAGATGCACCAAAATGGGTCTTCTCTGAGTACGCATTGAAACCAGGTGAAGAGCTGGGTATTGCAGCCATTCCGATCATGAATGAAAAAATGGGCATTACTCAAGCGACTTCAGAGGCAAAAATGCGTTTAATCCTATCTATCCATGAACTTTTTAAGGGCTATAGAAAAGAATTTAAAAAAGAGACTAAGCTCAGCGATGAAGATATTGATGCCTTAAGAGCTGTCGCATACAGCTATCTATTGGATAATACTAAAGTAACAGGGACATATATCAATAAGAAGTTGCAAACCGCTATTGTAAAAATAGCTGTTACAAGATGCGAGTTAAGTGAGCTAGACAAAGTTATTAAGAAAAATTTTCCTAAGTTAGGGTCAAAGGTTTTTAACTATGGCAATCGTAAATTTAAGGAACAGCTAGGTTCAATCTGTCATTAATAAACTTTTTTGAAAAGCCAGAATTCTTGGTTTTTCCATTCTAATCCTTAAAGCCCTATAACTTTTCAAAAGATTTTTTAATTCATCATGTCTTGCATATCGTTCATATCGTTCATGTCCTGCATATCTTGCATATCATTCATATCTTGCATATCTCCCCCATCTCCTGTATCCGTGCTATCATCGCCTCCCGGATTTTCATCGCCATTATTATCGTTACTATCTGTATTATCCGCATTATCGCTATTATCATTCATATCATTAGAGTTGTCATTATCAGAGCTATCATTGTGAGAATCATCTGTATCGTTGGCATTGCTACTAGAATCTTGTGTGTCGGTCGTATTATTGGAATTATCTTTGGTGTCATCAAGGTTATTTGGAGGGTTATTGGCGTTAGCGTGGTTCATCAGCGTATTGGAGCTATCATGGCTTTGGTTATTAGCGTTATTGATAGGGTTAGCTTGTCTGTCATGTTGGGGGCGAACTATTAAGGGAGCTTGATTAGTCAGCATGTTAGAATTATCCATCATGTCATGTTCATCATCAATTTTCATGCTCCCATCTAAATAGCTTCCAATCGTATCGCTACTATCACTAAGTTTTTGCACGCTCTCCATAGCCTCATGCACTTGTGTTTTTTCAGAGCTTGAAAGGTCATTGGGCGCATTTTTTAGGTCATTATCTAAATGGCTGAGATTATTGTCTAGCTTATCTCTCACATCAATCGCCTTATCCACAACCGAATCAATCTTATGCTGGCTCGCTCCTTGAGCCTTTAAATCTTGAATTTCTTTCACTAAGCCATTTAATTGCTTTGCCTCATGCGTAATGGCATCAACGCTCTTAGAAGGCAAGGCTTTAGTGTTAAACAAAGGGTTATCTTTTAGTTGGTGGCTATTATCCAAGTTCACTAGCGCATGATTTAATCGGTGTGTTTGAATATCTTTGCTAAATTTTGGGTTACGATAAAATCCCATAACATTAGCGTTAGCTAAATCTTCTTTAGGGTCATTCTTAAAATCTTTGCTATCTTTATCATCTCTATCATCATTTTTATCTATAGGCGTAGAACTATCATCAGCCCTAGGTGCATCATCAATTCTAGCCTCATGTTCTAAGCTCTCCTCCCTATCTAAAGCATAAATATAGTTTTCTAACATTAGATAGTCTTGCATTTGTATCATCATCATCATACCGCCATAGCCATACATGCCATAACCATATAACCCATAATACGGCCAATAAGGACTCGCATAATATCCATAGTAATTGTAATTTCTATAGCCACTATACACACTATTAGAACCTTGTGTATCTTTTATTTTATTGAGATATTGACTGATAACATTCACATCAGCAAGCATTTTTTGAGCCGTTTCTTGGTCTTTTAAAGAAACGCCTAAAGGGATATAAATGCCTGTGCGATAGCTATAAAAAGCGTTTCTAGCAATAACCTTAAGGTTATACTTCAAATCTTTTTCTATTTTTAAAGCTTGCTTTAAATAAGAATGCGTTTTAAATACGCCTAACCCCGAAGAATTGAACCGCATTTTTTCAACTAAGCTACTGAATTTCTTAGCGTCCCCATTAGCTGTATTGATGTAATTTAAAGCTGTAGCCCCCCATTCTTTGGTATTACCTTTCCAGCCTCCAATATCCACTGATTTAGGAGCTAGATGACCTATTAAATAAGAATCTTTCAAATCAAATAACGCTTTATTGACCCCACTAGCATGGGCTTGCAAAAAACTTGTGCTAAATGCCATTAAAACTAAAAATTTTAAAAGTTTATCGTTCATATTTCCTCTAATACAATCTGTTAGAGAATTATAAACTACTTTTAAAAATCAAGAATATTTTTACTATATTTTAAACTAATAAGATCAATAGTCCTAATCTCAATTTACACGATCTGGATGACCGCAAGACGCAAGATTCTGTTGAGTATCTCTTAGAAATATTGTTTTATTAGATAACTTACGATAGAATAGAGTTACTCAGATTACTTAGGGTGTGGCAATGGTCTCTCAAAAAAAACGGATATTGCTAAAGCGTGCCTTTTTAATTGCATTGCTTGCACTAAATAATGTTCATGCTACTTTAGTTGATTACTCACCATTTTTAAAAGGCTCTTTAGATGGGTATTTCACAAGCTTTGGTATGGAAGTTGGTGGTGGTCCTCAAATATTAGAAGAGGATGCTCCCAACCCCTACAATAACACAAGCAGTGACAATATAAACAATAATAACCAAGCCCTACAGCTAAAAAACCAAGATTACAACAATACAATTCACTTGCTAGAATATAATCAGCAACAAACGCAAAAAGAGTTGCAGTCTTATGCAAAAGCTCTGAGTGAGCTTATTCCAAACATTGACCAAAAAGAACAACAAATTCTTTTAACTAGAATACAAGAAAGTTTAAAAACTTCTAACCCTAAGGGATATAGCTTGAAAAATAGTATAAAAGCTTACCAAGCCTATCTCAATCAAGCTTTAGAAAACTACGAAAAACAAAACCAATCTCTAATTACCCAAGCTCAAAAGACTTTAGACTCTTATCAGCAAGAACTAGAACAATCCCATATTGAGAATATCATTGCATTACAAAAAAGCCTTACAATCTATAACACCATAAAAGAAAAAATGCTAATAATTTCACATGACTTAAAAACTAGCTACCACCAACCACCCATTTCATTCAATCCAAATAAGATTAGTAGCATGGATTATGCAGAGGTGCATAAAGCGATTATTGAACTCAACAATACAATTAAAGCCATGCAAACAAGCTTTCAACAAGGCATTGAAAAGCTCAAAGAAAAAAATAAAACCCTTCAAAATGAATACGGAATTGAATTAGCGCAATTAAATTTGGAGGCATCCACTTTAAAACAACAAGTCTTACAAGGCGTAGTCAAAATTAGCGAAAATTTTGCTAAAGATTTCCATAATCAATGGGAACAATATATTGTCGGTAGTGCGTTTGGCAAAAATTTAAACAACATTCAATTTATCAATAATGGTAGGTCTTGTGCTTTGCTAAATTTATTTGGGGAAAGTTCTAAAGGAGGGACTTGTGGCACATTCAATCCACCTAAACCCACTTGGAATAAAACTCTAGGACTTAGCATAGAGCAAGTATGGAACACTCTTTTTAATATTGGGCAGTTAGGCACTGAAGTTATCATTCAAGCTCCTAATGTTGTAGGAGGAGGCTCAGGCACTGATGGCAAACCTAACACCACCTATGAAAAAGAACTTCACGATGCGTTTGAAAACATCAATTCTCAAGGACTTGGCAATAGTAATTTCAATGGTAATTTTACAAACTCTTTGTTATACGAACTGATGAAAGTAGCCTTACAACACAACGCATTTAGTGCTTTTGATAGCTTGCTTAATGCCTATACCCAAAAAATGATTCCTTACATGCTCAATGTATTTTCTAACCCTAACGACCCTTTTTGGGCTATGGGAGTAAAAACTCCAGAACTCACACAATATTGTCAAGGAAAGAGTGGTGAAATCCCTGTGCCTTATCCTTCTGGTGGCTATCAAGCTAGTTTTTGTGAATATAATAGTTGGTCAAATTCTTACTACTTAGGTGCACTCTATTTCAGCCAAAAAGAAGTGCATGATATTTCTAAAAAACTCCAAGCACAAGGCGAGCTTATTTTGCAATCTGTCATTTCAAACCAATCTGATGCCCCAGCATCTCAAAGCCTATCAAGCCTTATCACAGCTATAAACGCTCTCAATCAAAAAGGTGCACCTAGCTATGCTATTCCCACGCTTAATCCTATCAATTTATCCAACGCCACTCCTTACCCCCCCCCCCCCCCCCCCCCCCTACCCCCCCCCCCCCCAACTATCAACACGCAAGCAACTCCATTACCCACTCTCATTAAACCACAAAATTTTAATGCCAACCAAGCCGTTACCCTCCTTGCTCTAAAATCTGTTTCTAGACCCATAGCAAGTTTTTCTCCTCAAAGCATACGAGCAAACTCATACTCTTTAGGTTTGCAAACTAAATTGGGCTATCAAAAATTTATCAGTCCTTTTTTGGGTTTTAGTTCTTATGCAGAGTTTGGCTATCGCTACGATTATGCAGGGCGTTTTAGTAATATCAATAATTCTTTTTCCTCGCTAAACCACTACCGCTTTGGAATAGGAGAAAACATCATTATCAATCTTTTTAACAAAGTATTTTTACATGAGAAACACTCCATTATCCGTGCATGCGGAATTTTTAGCGGATTACTAGGTGTGGCTAATATCTATACTCTTGGTTTTAGCAATCATAATAATGTCTTAAATGATTTTAACTTAAATTTTACTTTTGGATTAAGAATAAGGCATGACAGCTCACTATGGACATTGGGAGTTCAAATCCCATTGGTTAGCCAAACTTTACACATTAGCTCAAGCAACAAAACCACAGAAATCATTGATAACTATACTAGTTCTAATATCTTTCTAACTTTTAGCCATTTTCTTAAAAAACACTAACTCAAAAAACAATCTTACAGCCTTATTAAAATTCTAAAAAATTAATGCCCTTTTATAAAATCAAGTCCATTTCTAAACAAACCCACTTCAACTCAGCATAAAAATCTCTCAATAAATACTATAATAATAGTTTAATCAAAAACCAAAAGGTCAAGCATTTGAAACTCTTTTTCAAGCGTTATTCCAAATATCTTAAAGAGCATTATAAAAGCTTTATCATTGTGATGTTTTCTTCAGTCGTTGTAGCCTTAAGCACGGCGTGGGGGACTTATTTAGTCAAACCTACCTTAGATGATATTTTTATTAATAAAGATGTTGAAATGCTAAAAGTATTACCTTTTTTAGTGATTTTGGCGTATTTTGGTAAGAGTGGGGGCATTTATCTAGGCACTTATTTCACCAACTTCATCGGGCTTGATATTATTAAAAAATTACGCAACGCTATGTTAGAAAGCCTTCTAAAAATGGAAATGGATTTTTTCAATAAAACTAAAAAGGGCGAATTAATCGCTAGAATTACTAATGATATAGGTTTAATTCGTGCGAGCTTGTCAAATTATCTTTCAGAAAGCATAAGAGAAGGGCTAACGATTATTGGATTAGTGGGTGTGGTGATTTATCAAAGTCCCAAATTAGCGTTAGTAGGGCTAGTGATTATGCCCTTAGCTGCTATTCCTATTAGCAAAATCATTCGTAAGGTAAAAAAACTCGCTAAAGCCAATCAAGAGAGTAACGCAAAAATTACCGCACGCTTAAGCGAAGTCTTTAATAATGTAGAAGCGATTAAAATTTCTAATGGCGAGAGATTAGAACATAAGACTTTTATGAAAGAAAATGAAGCGTTTTTTAAAATCGGTATCAAAAACATCGCCGTGGCTGAAATCTCTTCGCCTTTAATGGAATTTTTAGGATCCATTGCTATAGCATTAGTGATTTATCTAGGGGGGAATGAAGTTATTAGTGGCAAGATTAGTGTGGGGGCATTTTTTTCTTTTATCACCGCTCTTTTTATGCTCTATACCCCTATTAAACGCATTACTAGGATTATTTCTAATTTTCAAGAAGCCTTAGTCGCTAGCGATAGAGTGCATGAAATTTTAGAAAGAGAGCCTTCTATTATTGATGGAAAGTTGGTGCTAGATAGTGCCATACACACCATAGAATTTAAAAGCGTATGGCTTACTTATGAAAATGAAAAACGCTACGCCTTAAGCAACATCAATTTAAAATTTCAACAAAATGAAATCATCGCTTTAAAGGGCGAAAGTGGGAGTGGCAAAAGCTCATTAGTGAATTTAATCTTACGCCTTTATGAGCCAAGTCAAGGTGAAATCTTCATTAATGATAAAAAAATAGAGAGTATCACGCAAAAATCTTTAAGAGAAAACATTAGCATAGTAACTCAAAGGGTGTTTATCTTTAATGGGAGTGTGGCTGAAAATGTGGCGTATGGCTTAGAAATTGATGAAGCAAAAATCAAAGAGTGTTTGAAAAAAGCAAAAGCCCTAGATTTTGTAGAAAAATTGCCTAATGGTATAGAAAGCATTTTAGATGAATTTGGCACTAATCTTAGTGGCGGGCAACGCCAAAGAATCGCCATTGCTAGAGCCTTATATAAAGACGCTCAAGTGCTAATCTTTGATGAAGCCACTTCTGCTCTTGATAGCACAACTGAAGAGAGTATTAAACAAAGTATTTTAGAATTAAAAGAAAATCGTTTGATTATTCTCATTTCACACAACCCAAGCACGCTAGAATTAGCTACTAAGCATGTGAAATTAGAGCATGGAAAATTAGTGGAGTGCTAAAAGGGTAAGCATGGGTTTTAAAAAACTTGTTTTAGGGGCTGTTATCTTAAGCATGCTTGGCTGTCATAATAAATGGCTAGGATATACTATATTAGATTTAAATTATAAAGAGACTTCTAAAAGCTCGCCTACCCCCTCAAACGCCCCTAAAATTACCCTAACTTTAAACCCCCCTAAAATCTTTTTTAACGAACGCTTTGTCCCTCGTTTCTACCAAGACCAGCTTAAAAAAGCTTTAGAAAAACAAATCGCTAGTTTTTTTAAAGAACAAGGCTATAAAATCGTTTTAGCCTCCCCTTCACAGCCCCAATCTAACAACGCCTTTATCAATCCTATAGGCAATGTTTTAATGTCTTTTGAAGAAATCCCTAATGATTTAAAAGAGCTTAAAGAAAAGCTAAAAAGCAGTATAGACCCTACAATAAACCCTAAGAGTGCGGTGCGTTTGCTTGTCATAAAAGCTAGTTTGCAAGCTGAATGCACCCCACAGGTTGCTTGCAGTTTTTTAAGCACCCCTATTGAAACGCATTTTAAAGTCCCTATTTTATACGCCAATCATTTGGGCGATTTAGCAGAATCTGCTGAAGAGAATAAACCCTATAATGACGCTGTTATCAAAGCACTTAATAAGCTATACCAGGACTTGATGAAAGGCTTAGAAAAACGCTTTAAAAACGCTCCTAAAAAAGATACCCTATGGCTGTAGCTTTTTATTCCATGTTTTTAATTTAACCCATCTCTATGCCCCACAAAAAAAATAAAAAGAAAAAAGTTATCTTTCTTGTCTTTATCGTTAGCTTAGGGATTTATCTCTCTTGGAATGTTTTATTAGAAAAATCCTTAGAGTTTAAGCTCGTTACTTCGGCTGATGATTTGCTTTTCAAACTGCTTGTTATTTTGGGTGTTTTTTCAATGCTTGTGTTACTTCAAGGTATTATAACTTCATATCAAAAAAGAAAACTCAAACTCACTTTAAAAGAAATTGACACCATGAATGGCTTTGAGTTTGAAGAATATTGCAAACTATTTTTCACTTCAAAGGGCTTTAAAGCTAAAGTTACTCAAAAAAGTGGCGATTATGGAGCGGATTTGATTATAGAAAAAGACGGCGTTAAATGGGTGGTTCAAGCCAAACGCTACTCGCACAAAGTCTCGCCTAAAGCCATTCAAGAAGTTGTCTCTTCTAAAGCCTACTATAATTGCGAAAAAGCTTGTGTGATTACTAATAGCTACTTCACACAAGCGGCCAAGAATTTAGCCCAAGCTAATGAAGTGCTTTTAATTGATAGAGATGAATGGGTTAGGTTTTTGAGCACACAAGTATAAATCTAGTATGCTTATCCTTACCTTTTTATAGCTTGACTGCATTTTGCAAGGATAGTCTTATCTCTAGCTATTTCTTTCTCTATTTTATCTCTAACTATTTGTTCTTTTTGTTCTACCATAACATTCTTTGTTTGCGTAAAAGTCTCGTCTAATTCTCTCGTTATTCTTTGACCAACACTCTCACTGATTGCTTCATCTTTAGAAAACATATTTACTGCACTCTCTAATAATCCTCCAGCTAATTTCAATGCACCAATAACTACATGTCCTGCCACTTTGGCTGTTCCAAGAGCAATATCGCCTGCGATATCCCATCCGGTTCTTTGTTGTGTCTCTGCTACTTTATTTGCAACGCATTTTTGAAATTTTGGAATACTAAAAGTATAATATTTATCATAATAATATGGTTCTTGAGAATACCCATCACAAGACTTTATAGCTTTAACACATATTTCTCTAAGAGTAGGCTTTTTATCATCTGCATTAATAGTGTTTGCCAAAAAACAAGTTAAACTAACTGCAAAGACCATTCTCTTGCACAATCTTTTCATATCTTTCATTTATCCACCCTATCAATCCCTACTCATAACAAAAGAAGATTTAGCACACTTCTCACATTTATATCCCTTACTAGCTAACCACTCTATAATCTCATCTTGAAAAGCTAAAGTAGCAACTCCTCCAGCAATAATTGCCGCACAAATAGGTAGTGCTAATCCGGTTCCAGCAAAAAGATAAGTCGTCCAAGCGGTAGCACCTCCAGCTGGCAAGGCCGCTCCAATCACTCTCACAAAAAACTTTAAATTAGTTTCTTCCTTGTTTCCACAAGACTTGCATTTCAAATACGCCATTAAACTTCCTTTAACAATTAAATTTATTGCTTTTTAAGCTTTAAAAGTATATATATATCTTAGTTTTAGCTTAACTCTCTTTTCTTTCTCTAATTTTTTTAACACTGCCTACTTTCTTTGACACTTTTTATATTACAATTATTCTAAAAATCTTATTCTCACAAAAAAGGTGTGCTGTGAAATTGTGGTTTCCTTATTTTTTGGCGATTGTGTTTTTACATCTCTTAGGTTTCATTTTGCTTTTTATGGCTAATAACGCCACTTTTTATGCTGCGGCGTCTATGGCTTACATGCTAGGGGCAAAGCATGCCTTTGATGCTGACCATATCGCTTGTATAGACAACACTATTAGAAAGCTCACTCAACAGGGTAAAAACGCCTATGGAGTAGGATTTTACTTTTCTATGGGGCATTCAAGTGTGGTGATTTTAATGACAACAATTAGTGCGTTTGCGATTGCTTGGGCTAAAGAACATACGCCAATGTTAGAAGAAATGGGTGGGGTAGTGGGGACTTTGGTTTCTGGGATATTTTTACTTATTATGGGGCTATTAAACGCCATTATTTTAATAGATTTATTAAAAATCTTTAAAAAATCGCACTCTAATGAAAGCTTGAATCAACAACAAAATGAAGAGATTGAACGCCTTTTAGCAGATAGGGGCTTACTCAATCGCTTTTTTAAGCCCTTATTTAATTTCATCTCTAAGTCGTGGCATATCTATCCTATCGGTTTTCTCTTTGGACTAGGCTTTGATACAGCAAGTGAAATTGCCCTTCTCGCCCTATCAAGTAGTGCGATTAAAGTGAGTGTGGTAGGCATGCTCTCTTTACCCATTCTTTTTGCTGCTGGTATGAGTTTGTTTGACACTTTAGATGGAGCGTTCATGCTCAAGGCATATGATTGGGCGTTCAAAACCCCTTTAAGAAAAATCTATTATAATATCTCCATCACAGCCTTAAGCGTGTTTATCGCTCTAGGTATAGGTTTGGTAGAATTGTTTCAAGTTAGTACACAAAAACTGCATATCACTTTCAAAAACCCTTTACTCAATTTTTTACAAAATTTAGAGTTTGGGGATTTAGGCTACTATTTAGTGGGCTTATTTGTGATAGCGTTTTTAGGCTCATATCTCTTATGGAAACTTAAAATTTCTCAATTAGAGCGTTAAGCCCTTAGATTATCGCTTAACAAATCCTTAAAGCGGTTGTTTGAAAAACTTGGCATAAAGGTTTGAGAGTTTGAAAGGCTTTCACTCAAATAACCCAACATTTCTTTAATTTCGTTTAGTTTTTCTTCCAAATAAGCTTGAAATTCACTTGCATTTTCTAATAAACTCAAAGGATTAGCTACCATAATTGAAAACACTTCATCATTAATGCTAATGTTTAGCTCAGTATCAAACAAAGGCGATGCTAGAAACTGGCAATTTTCTACAATTTCTTGTAATTCTTGTTTGGTGATAGAAGCTTGCAAAGCGTCCTTATCTTCTAAACCCATGCTCTTATTTAAGAGTTTTTTGCAAGCGATTTGTAAAACTTGTAACGCCCCAACGCTCTCATTAACATTTTTCATGTCTCTACTGAATTTTGCAATTTGTTGGGATTTTTCTAATCCATTAGTTTTAAAATCGCCTATTTCAACATTTCCCAAATGCTTTTGAAGAGTTTTTAACATATCCATAAAAAAACCTTTTAGGTAAAATTACAAACCTATAAGCATTTTTCGTTCCTTTTTGCAGAAACCTTAAATAAGCCCCTTGAAAATGGTTTTTAGGTATAATTAGCATTTGTTTAATTTCAAAAATTAGAGAGATTTGATGAGAAAAATTTGGCACTTAGTATTGAGCTTGTATTCTTTGGTATTTTTGAATGCGATAGAAAAAACGCCCTTAATTTATGATATTACCCCTATAGAAAAAACCCCTAAAAATTTAGATGATAAAGACAAAGCCCCCCATTTATTGCTTTTAGGAGGGATTCAAGGCGATGAACCGGGGGGTTTTAATGCGACTAATTTGTTTTTAAAACACTATACCATTTTAAAAGGCTCTGTTAAGGTTGTTCCGGTATTAAACAAGCATTCTATGTTAAGAAATCATAGGGGCTTGTATGGGGATATGAACCGCAAATTCGCCACTTTAGATAAAAATGACCCTGAATATCCTATTATTGAGCATGTCAAATCTCTTATTGCTGAGCCAAGTATTGATGCCATTTTGCACTTGCATGATGGGAGTGGGTATTATCGCCCTATTTATGTTGATTCTATGCTTAATCCTAAGCGATGGGGAAATTGCTTTATCATTGACCAAGATGAAGTTAAGGGGGCAAAATTCCCCAACTTACTTTCTTTTGCTAACAATACGATTGATAGTATCAACGCCCATTTACTACGCCCCATTGAAGAGTATCATTTGCGAAACACTCACACCGCACAAGGCGATAAAGAAATGGAAAAAGCCCTGACTTTTTATGCCATCAATCAAAAAAAGAGTGCGTTTGCGAATGAAGCGAGCAAAGAACTCCCCCTAAAAACAAGAGTGTTTTATCATTTGCAAGCGATTGAGGGTTTATTAAACCAGCTTAATATTCCTTTCAAGCGAGATTTTGAGCTTAATCCTAATAGCGTGCATGCTCTCATCAATGATAAAAGCTTGTGGGCAAAAATTGACTCTCTACCTAAAATGCAAATCTTTAATTTACGCCCCAAGCTCAATCATTTTCCTTTGCCTAAAAACACTTATATCTCAGAAATTCCTATAGAGAGTAACGCTTATATTGTAGGATTAATAGAAAATCAAAAAGAAGTGTTTTTAAAATACGGCAACAAGCTTATGACACGATTATCGCCTTTTTACATAGAGTTTGATAATTCTTTAGAAGAAGTGAAAATGCGAATAGATAATAGTGAACGAGTGGTTAAAATGGGGAGCGTTATTGAAGTCAAAGAGAGTTTTTATATCCATGCCATTGAAAATATTCGTGTCAATGTGATTGGCTTTAGTGCAACTAATGAGAGTAAGCCTAATGAAGTGGGTTACACTATCAAGCTCAAAGATTTTCAAAAACGCTTTTCACTAGATAAGCAAGAAAAAATCTATCGCATAGAATTTTACAAAAATGATAAATTTAGCGGAATGATTTTAGTGAAATTTGTGTGAAAAATCTTTAAGCAATCATCACAAGAGTTATCATAGATAGTCTTATCAAATAGTTAATAAGGCTAATTCTTTGTTTTATCATTATGGTTGATAAAATAAACAAGCCTGCCTTTTATCAAAAACCACAATAATTTTTATCATTAAAACGATTGTTATAATCACCACTAAAACACAACAAGATTTTAAAAACCAATTATTTTAAAAAGGATAGGGCTTAATAAAAAACAACCCCCCTTTTTTTTTCTAAAATCTATCAGCCTTTGAACTGCTTGGAAAAAACACCATTTATAAAAAAATAAGCCCAAAGCTTATCAAAACCTAAGCTTTGATTTTTAATTGCTTGAGCGTGTCGCATGCGCCTTTAGCGCCTAGTTTGCACCCTTTTTTAAAATTCTCTATCGCTTTTTTCTCATCAGCGCTAACACCCTCCCCATTATATTGCATAGCCCCTAGATTAAAGCACCCTCCGCCATTTTTAAATTCGCATGCTTTAGTGTAGCGAGCGATAGCCTCTTTAAAATTTTTCGCTACGCCATCGCCTTTATGATACATATTCCCGGCATTAAAGCACCCCGCACTATCCTTTAAACCGCATGCTTTATTGTAAGATTCAAGGGCTTTTTTCAAATTTTTAGCCGTGCCACGCCCCTCATCATATAGAGTGCCTAAGATAGTGCAACCATCAGCGTCATCTAAATCGCATGCTTTAGTAAAATACTCTAGCGCTTTTTTAAAGTCTCTTGTTCCATTTGCCTTGCCATCATGATAGATTCCCCCTAAGCTCGCGCACCCCTCAGCGTATTTTAAATCGCATGCTTTAGAATAGTATTCTAAAGATTTTTTAACATTCTTAGAAACGCCTTGCCCATCATAATAGAGATTGCCTAGCATAAAGCAACCGCTACTATAGCCTAAATCGCATGCTTTAGTGTAGCTCTGAGCGGCCTTTTTGAAATCTTGCTCCACACCCTGCCCTTTGTAATATAAAATCCCTAAATTAAAGCACCCACTATTCTCCTTTAATTCGCATGCCTTTTCAAAATATTTCTTAGCCTTAGCGAAATCCTGCGTTTTATAACTCTGTGCACCTAAGCCTACAAGCTCTTTGGGGTCTTGCTCTGCTCTAAGCCCTACCATACACAGCCCACTGAATAACAGCGCTAGAAAAGCTTTCTTTTTAACACTTTGTAACATCAATATCTCCTTTTATTAAAATTTTAATTATAGTGTTATTTTGCAAATCGTTTCTTATAGCTAAAAACTTTTTAAAGGGATTAAACCTTAAGGATTATTTTTTATAAAAGATTTCATTGTATTTTCTAGTGTTTTCATCAATTTCCCATGTGTCTTCGTCAATATCGCCTAAGTTTAAATAGTCTTCGTTAAAGTCTAGCAATTCACAACAAATTTCTTTTTGTTGTTCTAAACTAAGGGTTTTAAACTCTTCTTTATTTAATGCGTGAATATCACAATCAGCGCGTTTTAAAATGCGCTTGTTTAACGCATTAAAGATTTCTAAGCATTCGCTTGTATTTTTAGCGTTAAGGATTTGCTTTTTTATTTGTAAATTCACTTCTTTTAATTCGCAATAAATAAAACTCCCACCCCCTTTAAAATCTAGCTTTTTAGAAATGCCCCCAAGTTCCCCATCAATAACCTTTTTTAATCTCTCTTTGGTAATGCTCTCTATATAGTCCATTTGCTCAATTCCTATATAGCGTCTCTTCATTTTGTGTGCGACCGCGCAAGTCGTTCCGCTACCGGCGAAAAAGTCTAGCACGAGATCGTTTTCGTTTGTAGCGTGTTCTAAAATCGTAGCAATTAAACTTTCAGGTTTAGCGTTTTTAAACACTTCAGCAAACCCTAAAGGGATTAGCTCTTTTGTAGCAACTTGGTTCATATAAAGGTTGTCTGTAAATTCTAAGCTATCAAAAGTCTTTTGCGTGGTTTTTAAATCTTTTAAATAGCGTTTGTAAATAAAACCCCTTTCATTGTCTTTATACTCTTTTTTAAAGCAAATACGCCCTTCATCAATGTGTTTTTGTATCGTATTTTGTGAAAAACGCCAAAACATGCCCACAGGCGGATAATCCACTTTATTTGTATAGGGGTTAGTAACAGCAAAATACCCCGTTTTCATATTCCCACTTTTCGCACTAGGATTATCGCTAATCCATGCTCCATTAGGGTCGTTATCGGGGTTTTTGTAGTTTTCTAAATTCTTTTGTCCCCCTAAGAGATTAACAAATTCTTTATTTTTCGCATAACAGAGTAAAAATTCATGCTGATAGTTAATACCTATTTTTGCGTCATTAGTCGTGCTTTTAGTTTTTCTAATGAAATCACCTATAAAATTTTTAACCCCAAAAATTTCGTCCATTAAAACCTTACAATAATGCACTTCATGGTCATCTAAATTAACAAAAATCACGCCATCGTCTTTTAAAAATTCTCTAGCGATTTCTAGGCGGTTTTTCATAAACACTAGCCATGTGCTATGATTAAAATTATCGTTGTAGTTAAAGCTATCATTACCGGTATTATAAGGGGGGTCAATGTAGATACATTTGACTTGTTTAGCAAACTTCTTTTTTAAAGAATGTAAGGCGATTAAATTATTGCCCTTGATAAGATAGTTTGTGTTTTTATCTTTTAGGGCGTTTTCTAAGTCGCCCTTTTCATGTTCTCCGTGCATTTCAAAATTTTCTAAAACCTTTTGATTTAAAAGTGTGTCAATTTCGTTTTTATGTAAGATTTCATGGTAAAAAAGTTCGTTAGATTTAGTATCGTTGTCTTTAGCGTTACCTAATAAAACATTGTCTTTAAAAGGGAAATTTAGCACGACTTTTTCGCTATTTTTAATGAAGTTGTTATGTAAAAATAGCCCTATTTTATTTTTAAAACGAGTATAAGAGTGGTTTAACTCTCTTGTTTCTAAACATTCTAATAACGCTTTATCGTTAAAAATAAGCGTGTTAGAAATTTCTTTAAAAAAGTGTTTTTTATATTCGTTAGCTAATTCATTATTAAGCATAAATTCTAGCAGCTTTTCGTTATGCTCTATGATTAAAGTTACTAAGTTTTCTTTACTTTTAAATTCTATGATTAGATTTTCTAGTAGGTTTAGCATGGGGTGTCCTTAAAAGAGGGTGTTGAATTTTTGGGTGAATTTGTTAGAAATGGTTTTGCCTTTATTGCCCTTTTCAAGCATGAAAAAAGGCAAGCCATGCAGTTTTAAGACTTTGTTATTCTCTTTTAAATCTTTAGTTTCTAGCATTTCTAAAAATTCATCTTTCCATGCGTTGTCTTGGTTCTCTGCTCTATCCTTTCCCTTAACTTCTAAGTAATAAGTAAAGCCTAAGTATTCATTTTCATGCGTTTGAGCAAATAGTATGAAATCTGGCTCAAAGCCTTTAGCGTAACTTGGCTTGTTTTCATCATCGCAAAATAGTTTTAATTCTTCAAAATGGTCGTTTCTTAAAACGCACCATTCTTTGAATTTTTTATCCATTTTGTCTTTTTTGTCTTCAATGAATTGTAAAAATTCTTTTTCATCTTCGCTATCAAGCTTTTCCATTTTTTTATAAAGTAGCCATGGGTATTCATAGGTTTCAACCTTGCTTTTGGCTTTGTATAAACGGCGGTTTTTAGGGTCAAAGCTTTTGACTTCAAAGGGGGTTACCACTTTTTGGTTTTTGTCTTTATTGACCCATGCTTTAAGGTTTTTGAGAATGTATTGCGCCATTTTGAGATTGATTTGTGGGTTATCAAACCTTTGCTTGGTGCTGAAATTCGTTTCTAAAGGGCGGATAACCTTTTCTATAAACTCTAATTTATTGTTAAAAAGATTGAATAAATTAGGGCTAAAATGCTCTTTTAAAAACTTAAAATCCATGCTCAAGGAATTGAGGGCTTTTAGAAAAAAGGGCGTGGGGATTTCTTTTAAAGTGTGGGCTTCAAAATGCGCACTATCGCTTGAAGTAGTTTCAAAATCTACGCTTTTTTGAGTAATATCTAAAGCAAATAATGGCACTTGGAATTTTTGCAATTCTTTTTGGGCTTGCTCGGATTCATAACAATAGCCTTCTTGCTCTTTTTTCTTGTGGCGTGAGTTGGATGCGTAGTAGAGTTTGAAATTTTTAGTGGGTTTTAAGGGTATGATTTCTTTTTCATCGTCTCCATGTAAATTAAGCCCCAAACTATCCATAGCGTCTTTAAGATTAGTGATAAAATCAGGGCTATAGACTGCGTGATAATCTAAACGCTCTAAAGCGCTTAAATGATTGTCTAAATTAAATTTTCTTCTATCAGTATCTTTATTGCCATAACTAAAAGGGTAGTATCTAGCTCCTCTACCGATGAGTTGGGCTTCTTTAGTGGTCGTCTGTTTGGTGCCAACTTTATTTTTAAGCCTGACAATATCAAATAAATTCAGCACATCCCAACCTTCATTAAGCTTATCTACGCTAAAAATCACTCTTTTAGGGTTGTTTGTTTCTTCTAGTGAGTTTAATAAGAGCATGTTATTTTCTAGCTCTTTTTCGTCGTTAGTGTTGATTTGATAAGGTTCTTTAAACTTGTTTTGTAAAAGAGCGATGATTGTTTTTGGGGTGTATTTTTCTTGCGTGAAAAAAATTTCTGCATTATTAAATAGCTCGTTTTGTGAGACATCAAAAAAGTCTGTCAAATGGTTTTCATGCAAGTTTTCTAAAAATTCGTTGAATAGCGTTTGATTTTCTAAACTCTCTTTGATACTCTCGCTCTTAAACAAAATGCAAGGTTTTAAAAAGATTTTTTGCTGTTTGGCTAATAACTCTTTAAATAAGCTTGATAGCATAGCGCCTAAAAAGCGCTGTTCTAAACTCTCGTTTTTATACAAAAGCGAAAAGATGTTTTTGCAATACTTGTCTTTGCTAAACTTTTTTAAATCGTATTGGAATACGATTTTATCTTTGTATTTCTTTTTGACTTCTTTATCGTTAGGAATGGTGGCGCTAAATTCTAATAGTAGATTTTCTTCATGCTGTTTGAAAGCTTGATTGATTAAACTTTCCCAGCCTATTTTATTATTTTCATCGCTTTTATTAAGCTTTTTCTTGGTCTCGGTGTTTAAGTGGTGCGCCTCATCAGCTAAAAATACGATTTTTTTATGGGCTAGTTCAGCAAGGGTTAGGGCGTTTTCTCTCTCAGTGGTGAATAGCGAATAAAGGGCTTGAATGGTAGTGAAATATAAATTAATCGCATCTTCTTTGGAATTTTCTAAGGAATTAATGGGATTGATTTCAACTTGTTGTTCATCAATAGTAATGCTATCTGTGAATAAATATTTTAAAGAGGCGCTATCAGTAAAATTGAGCTTGGTTTTTTCTACGATACTGCTAGAATTAACAAAAAAGATAAAGTTTCTATACCCCTTAGCATAGCAATCTAAAATCAAGCTTGCCATAACGAGCGTTTTACCGCTACCGGTTGCCATTTCAAACATTAAATGGTTTTTATTGGGGGTTTCTTCTCTAGTTTGCAAATACTTTTGCAAAGCCTCTGTTTGATACTCTCTTAAAGGTTTTTTTAGATTTTCAACGATGTGTTGGGGTATCTCAATGTTTTTATGCTTATCTTTTTCTTTGGTTATTGGG
>NZ_FZMR01000005.1 GCF_900198405.1 Helicobacter cetorum | reverse complement strand
TTTTTGATGTTCGTTTTGTTTTATTGTTTACCTATGTATTGAGTGATTTGATTTGGTTGTAAAGAAGCTTATTTTTACCTTGGAGATATATGCAGTCAAGACATATATGCCAAGAGTGAAAAACAGTCTCAAATGCTTTGTCAAAAACTTGTGATTTAGGACATAAGGAGGCTTGTAAGAGAATTAAAAGCTCAAAGGAGTGATATTTTTGAGTATTATCTTTTTTAGATCACTGTGTTTTTAGGCAAGTTTTGAGATGCATTTGAGGTTCATAAAGGGGTGTTTAGCAAAAAAAAGGGGGTAATCCTTTGAGTCACTTATGAGGGAAGGTTTAACTTAACAAGAGCTTTTTTCTTAACCGATTTTAATTGTTTTAGACAAATGCCCTTGTATATATTAGATCTAAATTTATACTCTGATAAAAAAAGGAGCTGTCTCTCTTATGATTGTCAAATTTATTTTATATGCCTTGCATTATTGGTGGGGTTATTTGAGAACCTGTTGCAAACTCTTTTGTGGTATTAAAACTGCAATAATAATGGAACTAAAGTTTTAGTTTCTGTCAATCTGTCGTATGACTCTAGGGTATCTCTATAAATCGTGTTTTTGTTGGTGTTGCTATGTTTTTTCTATGTAATGGATGACTTTATGTTATTATTTTGAAATCCAGGGTGCTATTGAAACATGTGTAGTAGTATTATAATCATAAAATAATATATCATTTTTATGATATATAATATAGAAAGGGGTGTGTTGTGATTATAAATTTTAATTTATATCGTTATCAAATTTTGCCAAAAAATAGATATTTTCAAGGCAATTTATTTGAGGACATGGACGACTCAGAAAAGATAGGCAATATTGAGACATTGCTTGAACGCAAAAATATCCTATTCCATCAGGCATTGAAGCAGGTTAAAGAATGGAAAAGCCAAAAAACTTCGCTCATAGGGGGTTTTGAGTGTGAGAAAAATGATTTGCTTCTTTTTCGTTTTGCACCAAAGAAAATTGCAGAAGTAGAGAATGAGTATTTTCAGAAAGAATTGTATGATACATACCCATCCATTTATGTTGGTTTTCTAAATAATAAGGAGCAACAGATTCTTTTTGTGCAAGATAAGAAGAAAGCCTTTGTAAAAACTGATTTTGTAGTGAAAATCATAGCAGGTTCGGTCAACCAATTGTTAGCAGACAAGAATTTAGAAATTCATATTCAATCAATTTTTGACAAACAAGAGTTTTGGAGCATTGTTGAAGACCCTGATAAACAGATACAAAATATTAAATTTAGATTGATTACTCCAAATATGGCAAATATTTTAGGTGGATTAAGTGAAGACCTGAAGAATTTAGCAAAGAGTACCAATACGACTGAGACTTCATTGGAAATAGCTGCTGGAGCTAACGCAAATCTCCATATCAACAAAGATAATGAGGAAATTAAGGGAATTGTAGATTATGCTAGTCAAGGTGGTGGGGATATACTTATAAAGATTCAAGGATTTAGAAAAAGAATAAAGACATCTGGTTGCATAAAGTCAGTTGAAATAGACGAAGCGGAACTTAAGGGTAATGCCAAGGATTTAAGTGAAAAAATCTTATCTAAGATAGCAGGAATTGACAATGAGCAATAATATTCTAAAAAATGGAACGATATCTATTGTATTCGGATTTGCAATTGTAGCATTGCAATATGTATTAAAATCTGATTATTTTATGTGTTTTTTGAAACAGAATTTGATTACTTTGCTGATAGTGCTAATGTCAATCAATGCTGCAACACTAGGTATTATAACTACTAGATTAAGGGATATTTTAGACAAAATTAATCAAAAAGAGGCTTTTGAAAATGCTAAGAAACAGATGCTGTTGTCTTTGAAAGAACAAATAACTCTCATTGTTTTTATCTGTTGTATTTTTAATTGTGCGATATTCTGAGATAATAAAATCTTATATATCTGTAGTGTTTTTGATAGAAACTCTTATCTTTGCATGTTTTATATATGTATTGATAATACTGTTTGATGTTTCAAGGAGTATTTTTATAATCTTAGACTATAATTTAAGGTAAGACTTTGAATGAAATAATTTTTACAGATTCTGTGTCGTTCTAAGATATTTTTAATAATTCTAGGGTAAAACACCTAAAGGCATCTCTGTTAGGTTGGGCTATGGGCTAGGTTGATAGTTAGGTATTTGGGTATATCAAAATTTATTTTTAGGAGATTTATATGGCACTTGTGGTTAAAGGTAGTTAATGAAAAAATAGAAGAACGAAAACGGTCATCGTAAAAGAACTTATGGAAACAATATTGTAGCTGCAGATACTGATGGGCGTATTCTTGTTGCCGTTAATAGACATGGAAAGGTGGAAGAGTATGAAAATGGTCATTATAAAAGAACTTACGCTAGAGATGCTATCAATGTGCAAGCTTCAGGTGGTGTAGTGGCTGTAAGTATATCAAGGGGCAAGGTAGAAGAATATGAAATGGACATCATACGAGAATTTATTAGGTAGTAGGGGCAATGGCAATAGAAACTTATGTATATGAGATTGACATACGCGGTATTTATAATATGACTTTGGCAAGCCTCATTCCTACTGAGGAAACAGACGAAGAATTTGCATCAGAGTCAACATGCGAACGCCTCGGTTCTGATGGTGTGACTAGGGTTTATCTTAGTGTATTATGTCGGATGCTCCACAAGAAAGGTTTTGAAGTGATTTTCTGTTGTGCCAAAACTCTCTTATGTAATGGAATATAGTGAATATATCGTTGTGGCTAAAGTCACTGTGGTTGAAGATACAATAAAGATTTTAAAAAATAGCTTTATTTGGTTTAGGCGGTTGGGAGCATGATAACAACCAAATCGCTAAGTTTTTGAATGAAGTGAAAGTCAATCATGTGGGAGCTGTTAAGGTGGGGCAAAACCTTGTTGCTTTAGCACAAGTGATTAATGGGCGTATGATATTAGTAAAGACGCCCATTGTTTATCGTCTAAATAGAGTATGATTGGCTTATTTATAGAAGACCGGTTAGGGTTTTAGACTGGGTTAATAATGGCACAACCATTCCACAAGGCAGAGGCACTTTTAATAAATGTGTAGACCCTAGTGCAGAGACTTCACAAATCATTTTAAATTGGTATGAAAAAGTGTGTGCAAATTTAAAAGAAAAAGGTGAAGAAATAGTTTTGCACTAAAGAGTTATAGAGATTTTATACTAGAAATTCATTATGAAATCATTAAAAACTTGGAAATCGGCTACTGGTTAGGTGTCGCACTATATAGGTGAAATCTTTTTGTTCATTAAAAAGATTGTCAAAGCCACTAGTTAAAATAACTTCTATTTTATCATCAATAAGTAGGTAGCGGTCGTGCAGGTCATGATAAGTTTGATAAGATTCGCTATTCACTTGAAATTTCCATTTCTTACAAATATTTCCCACTTCCTTTTGTGCTATATGGGCAAGATTATTTTCTTTTTTGGGATTGCCCCTAAAATAAAAAGTCAATTCTTTTTGGGGCATAAGTTCAAAAAATTTTTTGACTTCATCTTTAAAACATTTTTGATTTTCTGCATGCTTTGATTTATCTTGTTGGTTTTGATTTAGGATTTTAGCAAGCTTGGCATCATAAATAAAAATTTTTGTTGCCATTTTACATAAGGCCTTAATATGATTGTGAGCCATTGTTCTAGACATATTTCTATAACAAGTGCTTGAAAAGTTACATTCTAATTTTGTGTCAAAAATATTGATTTTAGGAAATTTGCAATTTTGTTCTGTGGACAGGATGATTTTGTAGGTTGTGCTTTGTGCTAATTCTTCTAGGGGGATTTCAGGTGAGCTTAATGATTGACTAATTAAGGCAGGATCCATTTCTTCATAAAACCCTAGCAAATTAGTGCGTTTAAGTTGGTTAATATCCATCAAATGATGAGATTTATAAAATTCCAAAAGTCTGGCGATAGTTTTCTTATTGAAAGTTTTACCAAACCGAAAGGCATGAAATTCTTTCAGTAAATCATTATCTAAGACAAGGGAATACGCCGACATGAAAATCCTATATGTGATTTCTAATCATCATTAGTTCTTTTAATGTAGAATCAAAGAAACCCTTGGGAAAAGGCACTTCCTCGCCATCACGATTAGCGAAACGCCCATCTTCATTAATATAAAGAGTCTTAAAATCTTTTCGCAAATCTTCTTTGTAATAAATGATTGCCTCGTCTTTATTTAATTCTGCAATGCACTTATCTTTCTTTAGTTCTGTATTATAGATATTGTAACGAACCTTATTGATTAAATGCTCTGAATGTGTTTCCAAAATTACTTGCACACCCTTATGGGCTAAAAAACTAAAAAAATCTGCCAACTTACTTTGAGCTTTAGGGTGTAAGTGAATTTCTGGGTTTTCAATGATTAGCGTGTTATTTGGTTTGCAAGCTAACCCCATAATCACTAATCTAGCCACATAAGAATTGCCAGCCCCCATATTTAAAGGCGAAATGCTATCTAAATCATCAGTGGTATATTTTATAGCAACAATAGACGCATTAATTAATGAAGTGATAATCTTTAATTCAATATCTAAAATATATTTTAACCAAAATGTTATCTGGTTACTTAGGTTGTTGTTACCTGCTTCTTCTTTAATTAAATTTTTGTCAATAAATTCATTTTTGTGTTGCTCAAAATAGCTAAACACAAATTCTCCATTCACACCAAATTTATGAGTCCTATTCATCATAGCTATCTCTTGAGATCCTATTCTATTGGCAGATATATAAAATAGATTTTCTTCAAAAGAGCAAAGATTGCTTTGTAAATTATCAATTTTTTCAGGTTCCTTATTATAAAGTAGTTTTAGTGCAATATGCTGTTCTTCATCGGATTTTAATTCTAAAAAAACCAATTCTGCGTTATTGAATTCATTTCTAATGGATTCAAATTCTTTATAGGGCTTGATAATTTCTTCTAACAAAACATGTGGTTTATGGTAGTTCACTAAGACCAAAATTGCTTGAATAACACTAGACTTTCCGCTTGAATTGAGTCCTGTTAGAATCGTTAAATTTTTTAAATCTAGTGTTTCATCATTAAGGCTTTTATAGTTGCTTAATTTAATAGTTTTAATCATTTTCTAAGCTCTTTTTAAATTTTAAAACTTCATTAAAGCGGTAACTAACACTAGCATAACCACTTGTGCCACTTTTAAAATAACCTGTTTTATCCATGTTCTCTTTTAATCGTTCTATCTTTTCTTTCAAGTTTTTTTGTTGTAGCATTTTTTCATTCAGTAAAGTAAATAGATAACTTATGGCTTCAAATAAGGAAACATTAATAGGGCGAATCCTTTCTTTAGAATTAAACCTAAATGCACTATTACCTAAAATTGCATAAACATTTTTCATAGTTATGCGAAACATTTCTTTTAAGCTATTAAGTACGCTATCATTTTGCCTATTTAGGTATTTCATAACCTCGACTAGAAATTCATCCATATCGCTTCTATATTCATATTCCATTTTGTCGTTGTAGAGCAAATAAAATCCTAAAAATCTTAAAATCATATTTTTATCTTTCATTCTTTTGTTATTAAAAGAGCCTAACGCGTTCTTAAAGTTTTTATCATTTGCTAATAAATCGAGAAGTTTTGTGCTTTCTCCTTGATACAAGGCATTACGAATTTCTTGACCACTTAGTTGCGTGCCTCCACGATTCACTCTATCAAAAATATCGTATTTAATTCTAGGCGGTGTTGGAGGTTGTATAACATAGACAAGCAGCTGATATCTTTGAATCTTGGTTCGCAAAATAGGTTCTAAATCCTGAAATTTTTTATTATTTAAATCCTTTAGAATGTTTAGTTCAACGAGCTCAAACTCATTATCCATAAAAGCAAAGAAAGTTCCTAAGCGTTGGCGACCATCTATTACATCTTGTTGACCATATTCATTTTCAAAAAAATAAAAAATGGGAATAGGAATACCCATTAATACAGATTCAATAAGTTGTGACTTTTGGTCAAGTTCCCAAATATCCCCACCTCGTTGAAATTCTGGGTCAAGGCGCAATAATCTGTCTTTATATTCTTTTTGTGTTTCTTCGTCATAGTATGTTTTTAGATCGCGAATACTATATTGCTCTTGTTTAATATTTGCTTTTGAATTAGAGTAATCGGTATAATCGTTCTTGTCTTCTCCCTCTAATTCTTTATCTTTTTCTTCTTTTGGTGTTTCTTTGTTGTCTAACATCACACTCTCTCTATTCATAGGAACTTAATGGCTAATTATAGCACTTAATTTAGACAGAAAGTTAAAATACCGCTAGTTTTTCATTTAAAATTAACCCTTAACTCTACCCCATCATCTCTTCTACAAACCCCTTAATTTTTTCTAACATAGCGTTTTTGTTACTCAAATTCTCTTCTATAATTTTCACTAATGCTGAGCCACAAATCACGCCACTTGCTCCCATATTTCTAGCATTTTTCACATGCTCTTTTTTAGAAATGCCAAAGCCTAATAGGCATGGGGTAGCACAAAGGGATTTTAAGGTTTTGATAATGTTATTGGCATCATTTTCTAGCGTATTGCTTGCACCAGTAACCCCACTTCTAGCTAAGGTGTAGATGTAGCCTTGCGAATTATTAGCGATTTGTTCTAAGTCTTTAAGATTTGCGTTAGGGCTAGCGATAAAA
This sequence comes from Helicobacter cetorum, assembly GCF_900198405.1. Taxonomy (GTDB): domain Bacteria; phylum Campylobacterota; class Campylobacteria; order Campylobacterales; family Helicobacteraceae; genus Helicobacter; species Helicobacter cetorum_C. The sequence continues at coordinate 8,889 of NZ_FZMR01000005.1, read as the reverse complement.
ACTTGTTTGATTTCGTGTTTTTTAGCGTGTTTTTCCACTAATTCTTTTTCTATTAAAGGCATATCTGCTATTAAGATGCTATCCACACCACATTCTTTAGCTGTGGCATAAAATTTTTCTATTCCAAAAGCCACAATTAAATTCGCATACACTAAAAGCCCGATAGGAATATGAGTGTTATACTCTCTAATCTCTTTGAGAAGTTTAAAGTTTTTGTTCATTTTGGCGTGCTTTAATGCCCTTAAATTACTCGCTTGTATTATGGCTCCATCAGCCACAGGGTCAGAAAAGCCAAAGCCTAGTTCTAAGGCACTCACACCACTATCAATGAGTGTTTTGATAATCTCAAAACTCCATTCATAATTAGGGTCGCCTAAGGTTACAAAAGGAATAAAAGCGGGTTTATTTTCTTGCTCTAATGTTTTAAAAACTTGTGAGTATCTCATTTAGTCTCCCTTTTTAGGGCGTTAGCAACGGTGTTTAAGTCCTTATCCCCCCTACCACTTAAATTCACTACAATAATGCTCTCTTTATCACATTTTTTAGCAAGTTTTAAGGCATATGCTAAGGCGTGCGAGCTTTCTAATGCTGGAATAATACCTTCTTTTTGACACAACAAACTAAACGCTTCTAAAGCTTCGTTATCGGTGGCACTCTCATAGGTGGCACGCTTACTATCTTTTAAATAGCTATGTTCTGGTCCCACACCTGGATAATCTAGCCCTGCACTAATGCTATGGCTTTCTAGTATTTGACCTTCTTTATCTTGTAAAAGATAGGTTTTATTGCCATGTAATATCCCCACACTCCCACTATTTAAAGTCGCGCCGTGCTTAGTTGTCTCTAACCCTAAGCCTGCTGGCTCTACGCCTATGAGTTTAACTTCTTTATCTTCTAAAAACGCATTAAATATCCCTATAGCATTAGACCCCCCTCCCACACACGCTATAACAAAATCTGGCAAGCGATTTTCTTTTTCTAAAATTTGTTTTTTAACCTCATCACCTATCATTTTTTGAAAAGTTTTAACCATTGTAGGGTAGGGGTGTGGTCCAGCAGCTGTGCCTAGCAAATAATGCGTGTTTTTATAGCTACTTGCATAGTCTCTTAAAGCTTCATTAACGGCGTCTTTAAGTGTAGCTGAGCCTTGCGTTACACTAATGATTTTTGCCCCTAATAAACGCATTCTAAATACATTTGGCTCTTGCCTTTCTATGTCTTTAGCCCCCATATAAATCACACACTCTAATTGCAATAACGCGCATGCAATAGCTGTGGCTACGCCATGCTGTCCAGCACCCGTTTCTGCGATAATGCGTGTTTTACCCATTTTTTTAGCTAAAAGGGCTTGCCCTAAGGCTTGATTAGTTTTATGCGCCCCGCCATGGATTAAATCCTCTCGTTTTAAATAAAGTTTAACCTTAGGGTTAGTTACAATATTTTTACACAAAGTTAAAGGGCTTGGGCGGCCTACAAAGTCTTTTAAAAGGGTGTTATATTCTTCTTTAAACGCCTTATCTTTTAAACTCGCATAAAAAGCCTCTTCTAATTCTTTAAGTGCAGGGACTAACAACTCTGAAACAAAACACCCCCCAAACTCCCCAAAATACGCTTTTTTATCCATTTTAATACTCTCTTAAAAGTTTAGCTAATTTTTTAATTTTATCCTTATCTTTAGCACCAGGGGCACTCTCTAGCCCCGAATTAAAATCTAAGCCTAAGGCATTAATTTTTAAAGCCTTTTTAGTGTTATCTAAATTAAGCCCACCAGCTAAAATAAAAGGCTCTTTAACATCTTTTAAAATACCCCAGTTAAAACTCACGCCATTACCTCCAAACTTATCGCCTTTAGTGTCGTATAAAATTAATTTTGCGCTCTCACATTTAGGCGTTAAATCTTTAGAGCTTTTTATGCTTATAACTTGCCAAATAGCACAAGTTTTTGGCAGTAATTCTTTTAAGCGCTTTATTTTGTTAGGCGCGTATTTGCCGTGGAGTTGCACCGCTTTTAAATCCAACTTTTTAGCGATTTTTACAATCTTTTTAATTTTATGGCTAGTAAATACGCCTACAAAATCTAGTTTTTTAACGGCTTTTGTGATTTTTAGCGCTTTTTTAATCTTTACAAATCTGGGTGAAGATTTTTCAAAAATCAATCCCCCATAAATAAAATGGTTTTTATAAACCATCTTAGCGTCTTTAATGCGTGTGAGCCCACAAACCTTATTCTCCCCTAAAATCAATTTAGCACACGCTTTTTTTAAATCTTTTTGTGCCATTAAAGAACTCCCCACTAAAAAGCCATTGATAAAAGGCGCTAAAGTTTTAACTTGTGAATGCGTATTAATCCCAGATTCACTAATCACAACAGCATTTTTAGGCAAAAGGGGGCGTAGTTTTAAAGTGTTATTAAGATTAGTTTTTAGTGTGTGTAAGTCCCTATTATTAATGCCTATAATGTCGTGTTTTAAATTTAAAAGGCGCTTGATTTCTGTTTCATTACTCACTTCGCTAAGCACGCTCATATTAAGGCTCTTAGCTAAGTTAAATAGCCTTAAATAGGTTTTATCATCTAACACACTCAACATTAAAAGCACGGCATCTGCGCCCATCATTCTAGCGAGCTTGATTTGAAAACTATCTATGATAAAGTCTTTACACAAAATGGGTTTAGTGCTATTTTGTGAAACGATTTGGATATTTTCATACGAGCCTAAAAAATAGCGACTATCGGCTAAAACTGAAATACAGCTCGCAAATTTTTCATAAGTTTTGGCGATTTTTTTTAAATTAAAATCTTCTCTAATAAGCCCTTTAGAAGGCGAAGCTTTTTTACACTCTAAAATAAAGCCTGTGTTTTTTTCTAATAATGCCTTTTTGAAATCTCTATTACTTAAGCTTAGTGTCAAAGTATAGTTTTTTTTAAGCGTTGCGACTTCTAGGCGTTTGTTTTTGATAATATTTTCTAACACGCTAGGCATGGCTTAACTCTATAATTTTTTGTAAATGCGTATAGGCTTTAAGGCTTTTTAAATGTTCTAAAGTCATAGCAACGCCCTCTTTTAAATCTTTAGCCTTGTTACTTAAATACAATAAGCTCGCAACATTTGCCACAACCACGGCACTATGTGCCTCTTTGCCTTTATTTTGTAAAATTTCTAAACACGCGCTTACGCTTTCTTGCGCGCTTTTGATTTGCAACTCTTTTAAATCATAAGGGGGCAGATTAAAATCTTTCGCACTCAAAGAATACTCTAAAATTTCATTATTTTTCAATTCGCACACGCTTGTAATGTCATGCAACACGATTTCGTCAGTCCCCCCACCATTAACCACCATCGCCCTTTTAACGCCTAAAGCCTTTAAAGATAGCGCCATTTTTTTACATAAGGATTTATCATACACCCCTAAAAGCTGGATTTTTGGCCTTAAGGGGTTAATGAGTGGCCCTAAGCAATTAAATATCGTTTTAGTGAAGAGTTCTTTTCTTAAAGGAGCAGATTTTCTAAAACTTTGGTGGTATAAGGGTGCGAATAAAAAAGCAAAATTAGTTTTTTCTAAGCAGTTTTTTAAGCGCGCGTTATCCATTTCAATACCCACGCCTAAATTTTCTAACAAGTCCGCACTCCCACTATAGCTTGACACACTCCTAGAGCCATGTTTTGCCATAGGTAGTCCCATAGAGCTAGCAATGAGTGCGGCTATGGTGCTAATATTAATAGTTTTTAGCCCATCGCCCCCTGTGCCACAATTGTCTATTAAGTCCAAGTCGCTATCAAAGGGCTTTGGAGTATGTTTTAAAAGCGTTTGTGCGGCTACGCTTATTTCATTAAAACTTTCGCCCTTAATTTTTAAAGCGCATAGTATCGCTCCAAGCTGTGCTGGACTGACTTCTTCGTTGATAATAAGCGTGAATAGCCTTTCTGCTTTTTTATCACTCAAATTTTTTTGGTCGTATAAGGTATTCAAAATATCTTTCATTTTTGTATCCCTCTTAAAAACTCCACGCTCTGTTTTAATAAAACACTCCCTTTTAAAGTCATGATGCTTTCAGGATGGAATTGATAAGCTAAAATTTTATCTTTTTCATCAATAATTGCCATAGGGATATTTTCATGCTCTGCAATCACTTCTAAATTTTTAGGCAAATCACTTGCCATTAAAGAATGATAACGCCCCACAACCATATTCTCCCCTAAGCCCTTAAAAACTTCGTGTTTTTTAAGCGTGATTACACTTGCTTTGCCATGCATAATTTCAAAACTTTTAACAATCTTAGCCCCATAGCTTTGCGCTAGGGCTTGTAAGCCTAAACATACCCCCAAAATTGGGAATTTCTTTTTAGCCATTTCTATGATTTCTAAAAGATTACCCGAATTACTAGGATTACCAGGCCCTGGTGAAATAAATAAAAGGGGTGTTTCTTGTTCTTGCTCCATAAGCTTTATAAGATAACTAGGCTCAATATCATTTCTATACACTAACACTTCATAATCTAAACCCTCTAATTCATACACCAAATTATAAGAGAAAGAATCAAAATTATCTATAAAAAAGATTTTCATAAGCTTGTTTTCCTAATGGCAAAAATTAGTGCTTGAGCTTTAGCTTTGGTTTCGTCAGCTTCACTTTTAGGATTGCTATCTAACACTATACCAGCTCCCGCTTGAATAATGGCTAAATTGTCCTTGACAAAACATGAACGAATCGTAATACAAGAATCCATTGAGCCTTCGTTATTTAAATAACCCACACTCCCCCCATAAGAACCTCTTCTTTGATTTTCTAATTGATAAATGAGTTTTATGGCTGATAGTTTAGGTGCTCCACTTAGAGTGCCTGCGTTCATAAAACTTCTATAAGCATGCAAGCTATCACAATTTTGCTTTAATTCCCCTACAACCCTTGAAACTAAGTGCATGACATTAGAATATTTATCTACTTTTAAGAGCTTATCGCAATAGCGTTTTTTGGCAATTCTAGCCATATCATTTCTGGCTAAATCCACTAGCATGATATGTTCAGCCCTTTCTTTAAGGTCATGTTGTAAATCAAACTCCATTTTGCTGTCTAAATCATAATCAATGTTGCCCTTTTTATCCTTACCCCTTAAACGAGTGCCTGCAATGGGATAAATCTCAGCTAGGTTATTACTAGCGTTGTATTTTAAAGCACTCTCAGGACTTGCCCCAAAAAGGATAAAATCGCTATCTTTTATATAGAACATATAGGGACTAGGATTAGCAAGCTTTAAATAATAATACGCACTTAAAGGCTCTTTACATTCTATATAAAAATTGCGTGATAGCACCGCTTGGAAAATCTCGCCTTTTTTGATTTCTTCTTGTAAAAAAAGCACCTTTTTTTCAAACGCATTGTCTGTGCAGTTAGTGCTAATTTCTGTATTTTGTTTAACTTTTTTGGGCATAAAATCTTGCGTGATACTACTAGATAGACTTCTTAAATCTTGCAACTCTTTTTGTATTTCTGTTTTAAAAAGCACATCAAAACACGCCCCTAAAATCTCGGTTGTTTTTTCTTTATGGTCTATGATGATTAGATTTTGGGCGACATAGAAGATAAAGTCATTCGCCGTGTTGTCCTGTGTTTGTAGCTTGGGCAAATCTTCAAAAAAATTCAGCATTTCAAAAGAAAACAATCCGGCACAAAAGAGTGCAAAAGGGTGTTTGTGTTTGGTGCTAATGCTTTTAAAAAGCCCCCTTAGAGCATCAAAAGGGCTAGGGCTAAAGAGTTTATTAAATTCATCTTTAGGGCTTGTGTCTTTTGTGTAAATTAAAGTTAAGACATTATCTTTTATAGGGGTTTTAAAAAAAGCGCTTAATTTTTTTAAAAACGCATAGCCATTTTCTGTTAAACTAGTAATTGTTACCTTATTAAAATCACACACGCATTTTAAACACGCCTTAGCGAGCAATAAAGACTTTGTATGTGCTTTGCTTTCAATCTCAGCACTCTCAAATAAAAGCGTGTTATTCTGCTCTAATTTTTCATAAAGCGCTAGGGGGTAAGGGACATAGGGGATTTGTTCTATTAGACTAATCATAGGCTACTTTAAATTAAGATTTAAGCTTGTATTTTACAAGAAAATAGATTAATTAAGGTAAATAGTAAAATAACAAAAAGAGCTTGTAAGCTTTTTTGTCTTGTAGGGAGTTTGGTTAAAAGCTAAAAGTATAAGTACCTTTATTGGTTTTAATTTTAGCTTCTTTAAGGTTACTACAAGCTCTAGTTTTAAAGACCTGACCAAATTTTAAGGGGACTTCCATAGTGTTGCCTTGTTCTTTCATTTCTTTGATTTTTTGATTCAATTGAGCGAGTTTTTGTGAAGGCTATTTTTGCTTTGTTGATCTCTCTTGTTGGGATATATTCCGTATTTTTGTTGCCAAGTAGATAATTCCTTTTACAATTTCTTAATATTTAAGCTTAATTGCTTTTTTAATTCTGGAAAATAGGCTTTCTTCACCTTTTCTGCTGAGGTTTGAACACTTTGTGCGAATTCTTGAAATTCGATACTTTTAGTGTCCCATTTTTTTGCCATGTCCCACTGTTTGCTACTTGTAAGTTTATTATAGTATTCATCTCCCACTATGCTTTTGACATAATCACTAAGGTAGTATTGAAAAATTTCATTGTAATTGGAAAGGGTCATGCAAGCATCTAAAACCATGGTTTTTCTTTGCAGTTATATAGGTCTAAATTCCTACCATATTTCCACAGATAGTCCAAGGTACCGTAAAAAAATTTTAAAGAATAGAGTTTTTTATTTGCGCGTTCCTGATTGCTATGAGGGTAAAAATTAGTTAGAATAATTTCGCGATGTCCGTTTTCTATTATTCCTCCTATTTGATAATTGGCTATACCTTGTAGTTTATCAATGAGTTCCTCATAGGTAGTAATGGGACTGAGAAAATTATATAGGGTCTGTTCCTTTATAATCTCGTTTTTATCATATTCTATTAATCCCAATAGAGTATTGTATTTTTGCAACAATACAAGACTATCTTGATCTTTAAGCTCTTCCAAAATCTCAGCTCTTTCATTTTCCATATTTTTTAGGGTCGCATATTTATCTTCATAGCCAAGCTTTTGCATAATTGCATCATACATCTCATCTTTGCAATTCCCACGATTAAGCTCAATATTTTGAATAATAATGTTATCCACATTAGATTGAATGTTAAGATAAGATTGTTGGTAAAAAATCATTAGTAATATTGCTAAACTTCTTTTCTGTTTTCATAGACACATCAATAGGTGCACCCCCAAATAAAGGCATTGCCAATGCTAAACTTAATGCTCCTAATCCTTTTAATAAGTTTGTTTTCATATTTTGCTCCTTTTATGAAATATTTTAATAAGGTTTGTTTTGCCAACAAAGTGATAGGATAGCTATTTTAGTTTCTCCCATTCCAACTAAAGGATTATTCATTAATTCTTTTACGCACTCTTTTAAGTTATTATAATTAGGACATTTTTGATGAAAAGAAAAATCCCCAAAGTCTTTAAAATGATATTTTTCCATGGTGCCTATAAGGTAAGATTGTATGTGTTGGGGGATAAAATCAATTCGTGTTCTATTTGAACAAAAATGTAGCGTGTGCATTCTTTCTAATAAGGCATTTGTGATGCTGGGATTATTTTTTTGGCTTAAGATTTTATCGCAAATCTTAAAATAATCTTTTATTTGGTCGACTCGTATTGCACCTATGGGTTCTAAAATGTTTTTCTCATTCATTTTGTCATCTTTATTCTCTGAAAAATCCACAAACACCCCTTTTAAATTTAAGTTTTATCTCAAATGCTTTGAGTATAGTAGACTTAGACTTAGACTTAGACTTAGCTTAAAGAGTGCCTAAATTTTGGGGTTAATAGAGAGTATAAGGCTTTAAAAAGGTGGGGGGGTTAAACTAGGTTAAAAAACGATTGGAATTTATGCAAAAATCAACCATCCCCTTACTCTACAAGATAAAAACTTAGGAACAACTACTCAAAATAAGCCTTTTTGAGATTTAATAATTAGGTATTAGAAATAACGGATAATATAAGCATTTCTTGAAAGCTAGAGATGAAAGAGTTTGACAAAGAAAATAAAAGTGATAACTTTTTAAGCATTTTTATAATTGGTTATAAGGTATAATCAAACGAGCGTTTTAAAAAGGGCTAAACACATTTTTAAAAAACAAAGAGCGATACCAAAATATTTTTATCTTTAAGAATGAGCTTGCAACAAGATAAAATGAGCTATAAAAAAACGAAACTTAAAAAAGCAAATTGCCTTAAAAATTCAAAAAAATGAAAGCGTGGTTTTTTCTGGTATCTATTAGTGTAAGATAGCTTTATTCTATAGAATGCTTAATGCCTTTGAATAGATGCGCAAAAAATAAGCGGTGCTTTTATTATCAAATTAGCTAAAAATCATTACAATTTGAGCGTTCTTTTTTAAAAATGGTTGTTTTGAGACAAAAACAAGGCTTAATTTTTGTTTTGCTTGCTTTATTTAAGGGGCTTAGGCTTTTCTAAAACTCATATATAAAAGTCTAACTTATCTTTTAAAAAAATAAAAACATCGCATTGTTTTTGAGGCTTTTAAACTTATAATTTATCTTTTACTTTAAAAAACCAAAACAAACAAAACAGATTTTTTACACCACATTCTAATAAAACTAAGCTTGAGAACTAGATTTTTTTGAAACCAAAGAAAGCTCTGCTAAAAACATTGTTTTATGGGTAAGCTATTTTAGTTGCCTTAAATCGTAGTTAATTATTGCAATAAAATAATATTTATACAAATAAAAAAGACACTTTAATACTAAGATTTTATTAAAAACAAAGTTTAAAAGAGTTTTTGTAAGTCCCTCCAAAAAAAAC
>NZ_FZMR01000002.1 GCF_900198405.1 Helicobacter cetorum | reverse complement strand
GAAGATTGTAATTCGTTATAGGTGTTGAGTTTGGGGGGTAATGCCATAAAAGTAAAATGCTGTTTGTATTGATTTGGCAACTGATTATTGATTTCTTTTAAGATTTGATTAAGCGTGCTATCATCACCACCTGTAGTATATAATTGCGTATTAGGAATGCCTTGAGTAGATGCGTTATAAAAATTATACAAACCATTGATAGCTTTGCTAATTTCTTTAGGATTGTGAGCAATAAGAGCGTTAGCAACATCACCTGCTTTAACCCACCATTTGTAAGTAGCATTATACACTTCTTGTGCTGTGATTGTCTTGTTATCAAAAGTGGCATCACCATTTGAATTGACATTAACCTTACTTGATAAAATTTCATTAAATGCAACATCATGTATCCAATAGCCAAATTGTGAATTTAGAGCTTTCATCTGATTATCAAAGGTTTCATTATTTAAGATAGCTTGATTGATAATGCTTAGAGCTTCTTGTTTTTCTCTTTCTTTTGTGGAGTTGCTTGAGAAATTTAAGTCATTAATTTTATTTTGCAATGCTTGTAAAGTAGGAGTAAAAACAGCCATGCTATTTCCAATCCAAGCCATGGCAATTGAATAAAATTGGTTATAGATTGTCATAAGGTTTGGGTCTATCTCTTGGATTAAATGCTGTAGTTTTGCTGGTCCTATAGGGCAATTATCCCCAAGAGAAACTTGCCCATAAACCTGACAATTAAAGAAATTTCCGGTCGTTTTTTGCAACATGGTTACATTATTATATAGTGCATAAGCATAATTAGTTGTAGGGCTATTCTCAGCTATGCCTTGTAGCATTTGAAATAACATTAAAGCTTCAATACCACCACTAGCACTTAAGGAAGTGTTAGAGTTGCTTGATGTATTTTTAGGGCTACCAATAGTGTTACTTTCTATTTCACTAATAATAGAAGTTAAAGCTTGTGGTATGGTCTCAGTTTTGCCATTTACTTGTAGAGTAATACTAGCAATATCTGTATTTGTATCCTTTGGATTTTCTAAGGCTTTTAAGATATCTTGAGCTTGTTGAATGATAGATTTTGTAGTTTGATTCTTATTGCTACCAAAAGATAAATTATTGAAAAACCCCTTTATATACCCCTCAAACGATTGCTTCCTTAATTTTGACAAACTATAAACTACATTTGAATTAGCATTACTCTCTAAGGCATAATGATTACTTGCTATAAGCGTAGCTTGTTTAGGATTACTACTAACTTGACTAGGATTGATAAGTTGTAATAATTCATTACTCTGAGCCAACACTAATCCTAAACTCATAATCCCTACACCATTTTGTGTTAAACCTGCATTTAATTGTAAGCTTTTAGCTATTTTATCTATTTGAGAGTTTTTAAGTAAGCTAGGGTCATTTTGAATAGCTTTTAAGGTCTTGATAGCTTGTTCTTGGATTTTTAACTGAGCGAGTTGGGTTTTTTGTTGTGCTTGAGCTTGATTACTTGAATTTTTTATTTGGTTTTGTAAATTTGTGATTTGACTAGAAACATCATTAGAAAGGGTTGTTAATTCTTGGCTATCTAAAAGAGAGGTATTACCCCCCCCCCCCCGAAAATATCAGGGTTATTGTAATAAGGGTTAGTCATAGTAGAGCTTTGACTCATTTGTGCCATTTGATAGTTAGCCCCTAAAAAGAAAGAGCTTTCTTCAGCTATTAGAGAACTAACTAGAGATAAACTTAAACTTAAAGCACTAAAAAATTTTAATCTGTTATGAGACATTAAGAAATTTCCTTTTTTTAAATGATTTTACGAATGAAATAAAAATAAGTTTGAATTGTAGCATAAAGGGGGGCAATTAAAAATAAAAAACTAAGAGTTTAGAAAACCGATGGGCTATTTTAAGGGTTTTTAAAAATAAAACCTAATTTTTAACATCATGAAAACAAGCTATAAAAATTTAGATAGAACAACTTAAAAATAGAATTACATTGATTTAAGTTGATTGAATAAACTTAATGAATATAATACAAAGATAAAAATCATAGGATTTTAGATACCATAAAGATAAGATTTAAGGATTAAAATATGTTTGATAACACGCTGATAAATTTATTTGAGACAACGCCTTTTTTAACTTCGCTCTTAGCTGGGGTTTTGACTTTTTTAAGCCCTTGTGTGTTGCCTTTAATTCCAGCATATATGTCTTATATCTCTCAAATTTCTTTAGAAGATATTAAAGATGGTAAGGCTAAAAGAGTTTCGGTTTTTTTAAAATCCTTGATGTTTGTTATAGGATTTTCGCTCGTATTTTTGGGTGTGGGCATGTCTATGGCAAAGCTTATTCATAGCTTTGTGGGGGGATGGGTGAATTATATTTCTGGGGGTATTGTCATACTCTTTGGCTTGCATTTTTTAGGACTATTTCGTTTTACTTTTTTGTATAAGACTCAAAGCGTGCGTTTTAGTAGTAAATCTAATAGTATGCAACGCTTTTATCCCTTTCTTTTAGGGGTGAGTTTTGCCCTAGGTTGGACGCCTTGTATTGGACCTATATTTACTTCTATTGTGATGATGAGTGCAAGCAAGGATACTTATGGTTTGTTGCTTATGGTAGTGTATGTTATGGGGTTAGCCATTCCATTCTTATTAGTGGCTTTAATGGTAGAAAGGGCGTTATTATTTTTAAAATCCTTAAAGAAATACAACCGCACTATTGAGATTATTTCAGGGTTAGTGCTAGTTTTAATGGGGGTGTTGATTATGACAGATTCTATGAAAAACTTGACAAATTTCTTACAAAATTAGGGGGGGGGATATGCTGTTAAAAAATGCGTCGTTTTATGATGATGAAAAATTAAGGGTAGCGGATATTCGTTTAAAAGATTCTCTCATTACGGAAATAAAAGAAAACTTAAGCCCAACAGATAACGAAGAAGTAATTGAGTGTGCGAACTTATTTGTATTGCCAAGCTTAATTGATTTAAGCGTTACCTGTTTAGAAGGCTATGAAAATTTAAGACAAAAGGCTTTTAAAGGTGGGGTAGGGCTACTTAATATTTTTAATCACGCTCAAAGTAATATTAAAAATATTATGGCAATTAAGGATAGCAGATTAGAAGACATTGCTACGCTTAAAAATCAAGGGGGGGAAATTTTAATCGCCCAAAGTGATGTTTTTTTAGAGCTCATCAGCCATTATGCAAAATCCTATAACTTGCCCCTTTTGATATCCTTAGAAAATTCTTTTGAAAGCTTAAATAGTGGGGAATTAGCCTATGAATTAGGGCAAAGTTTCATAGACAATGCGTTTGAAAACACCCACTTAGTGCGTTTTATGGAAGTTTCTAGAGCCTTAGGCATTCCTATGCTTTTAAATAAAATCAGTAGTATAGCCACACTAGAACTTACAAAAGCCTTTAATTATTTAGGGGCGAATTTACAAATTCAAGTGCCATTAAGCCATTTAGTATTAGATGAAAGCGTAATTAAAAATTATGAGCCTAGGTTTAAAATTGCCCCCCCTTTAAGAGACAAGAAAAGTCAAAACGCCTTGCAAGTTGCTTTAAGAAATAATGAAATCTCCATGCTAACAAGTCTCCATACTCATAAAAACTCTAACGCACAGCTTTTTGAAGAAAGTGCTTTTGGGTGTGAGAGTATAGAATACGCCTTTAGCGTGGCTTATACCTTTTTGGTTCAAACAAATATTATTAGCTTACAACAGCTTATTAAGGTCATGGCTTTTAATCAAGCAAAGTTTTTAGGGCAAAACTCAGGCGAGATTAAAGAAAATAAAATGGCTAATCTTATTATCGTAGATTTAGATGCTAAAAAAAGGGTTAGCAATAAAAATTCGCCTTTTTATGATTTAGAATTACAAGGTGTGGTTGAAAGAGTGATTTTAAAAGGACAAACAGCGTTTTTTAAAGGGGGCTTATGCGAGAAATCATAGGGGCTTCTTTAGTTTTTCTTTGTAATGAAAAATGCGAAGTTTTACAAGATTATGGCGTAGTCTTTGATGAAAAGATTCTTGAAATAGGCGCTTATAAAAGCCTAGTGCTTAAATACCCTCATTTAAAGGTACAATTTTTTAAAAATTCCATTCTTTTACCCGCCTTTATTAACCCACACATTCATTTTGAGTTTTCTAACAATAAGGCGAGTTTTAATTACGGGAGTTTTGCTAACTGGCTAGAAAGCGTGATGGAAAATAGGGGGGCGATTTTACAAAATTGTGAGATGGCTATCAAAAACGCTATAAACACACAGCTAAAAAGTGGAGTGGGGAGTGTGGGGGCGATTTCTAGCTATCTTAAAGAGGTCAATTTATTACAAGATTGTCCCTTAAATGCTGTGGTATTTATGGAGTTTTTAGGAAGTAGCTATTCCTTAGAAAGACTAGAAATATTTAAGACACAATTTAGGGATTTAAAAGCGTTAGAAAATGAGCGTTTTAAAATCGCTCTAGCCTTGCATGCCCCTTATTCAGTCCAAAAAGATATGGCATTAAGTATCATTAAGTTAGCCAAAGACTCACAAAGCTTGCTTTCTACGCATTTTTTAGAATCTTTTGAAGAATTAGAATGGTTAGAAAATTCTAGTGGGTGGTTTAAGAGTTTCTATCAAAAATTTTTAAACCAAACTAATGCTAAATCGCTTTATAAGAGCGTGAATGATTACATTGAAATGTTTAAAGACACACATACTTTATTTGTGCATAATCAATTTGCACCTTTAGAAGTCTTAAAAAGAATTAAGTCTCAAGTCAAAAACGCTTTTTTAATCACATGTCCTGTTTCTAATCGCCTACTAAGTGGGAAAGTTTTGGATTTAGAAAAAGTTAGAAAAGCACATTTGAATGTGAGTATTGCCACAGATGGTTTGAGCTCTAATATTTCGCTGAATTTTTTAGATGAATTAAGAGCGTTTTTATTTTCTCAAAAACCCATGCCCTTATTAGAATTAGCTAAAATCGCTCTTTTAGGGGCTACGCATTATGGGGCTAAAGCTTTGGGGTTAAATAATGGCGAGATAAAAGAAAATAAAAGAGCGGATTTGAGTGTGTTTAGTTTTGATGAAAGTTTTACTAAAGAACAAGCGGTTTTACAATTTTTATTGCATGCTAAAGAAGTGGAATGTTTGTTTTTAGGGGGTAAAAAAGTGCTTTGAGAGAAAATAATTTATTTTAAAGATAGAATGCGTTAAAATTAGAGATTTGAATAGATGAAATAAAAAGGGAAAGTTATGAAATTAGTTTTAGCAAAGAACACAAGAAAATCAGACACAAAGAGCGTTGAATTAGAAGACTTGTATAAAAAATTTAGTGAAGATAAGCATTCTATTTTTTATTTTGCTCCCTCAAACGCTCATAAAGACATGCTTAAGGCGGTGGATTTTTTCAAAGAAAAGGGGCATACAGCTTATTTAGATGAAGTGAGAGTAAGCACTGATGAGAAAGATTTTCTTTATGAATTACACATTATTTAAGGGCTTGTGTTGAAAGTTTATATTGAAACGATGGGTTGTGCTATGAATTCTAGGGATAGTGAGCATTTATTAAGCGAGCTATCCAAACTAGACTATAAAGAGACTAATGACCCCAAAGTAGCGGATTTGATTTTAATCAATACTTGTAGTGTGCGTGAAAAACCAGAGCGAAAATTATTTTCAGAAATCGGTCAATTTGCTAAGATTAAAAAACCTAGTGCAAAAATCGGTGTTTGTGGATGCACAGCAAGCCATATGGGAGCAGATATACTCAAAAAAGCCCCAAGTGTGAGCTTTGTGTTAGGGGCTAGGAATGTGTCTAAAATCTCTCAAGTCATTCATCAAGAAAAAGCGGTTGAGGTGGCTATTGATTATGATGAAAGTGCGTATGCATTTGAGTTTTTTGAGAAAAAGGCTGAAGTTAGGTCGTTATTAAACATCTCTATAGGTTGTGATAAAAAATGCGCTTATTGTATTGTTCCGCACACTAGGGGTAAAGAGATTTCTATTCCTATGGATTTAATCTTAAAAGAAGCTGAAAAACTTGCTAGCAATGGCACTAAAGAGCTGATGCTTTTAGGACAGAATGTGAATAATTATGGCGTGCGTTTTAGTAATGAGCATGCAAAAGTGAATTTTAGCGATTTGTTGGATAAATTAAGTGAGATTGCTGGCATTGAAAGGATAAGATTCACTTCACCTCACCCCTTGCATATGAATGATGAATTTTTAGAGAGATTTGCGAACAATCCTAAGGTGTGTAAGAATATCCACATGCCCTTACAGAGTGGCTCTAGTGCAATATTAAAAGCCATGAAAAGGGGCTATACCAAAGAATGGTTTTTAAACAGAGTAGAGAAATTAAAATCCTTAGTGCCTCAAGTGGGAATTAGTACTGATATTATCGTAGGCTTTCCTAATGAAAGCGATAAAGATTTTGAAGATACTATGGATGTGCTAGAAAAAGTGCGATTTGACACGCTCTATAGCTTTATTTACTCGCCACGCCCTTTTACTGAAGCGGGAGCTTGGAAAGAGAGAGTGCCTTTAGAAGTTTCATCTTTAAGATTAGAAAGATTACAAAGTAGGCATAAAGAAATTTTAGAAGAAAAAGCAAAACTTGAAGTGGGTAAAACGCATGTGGTGTTAGTAGAGAATGTGCGTGAAGATAAAAATCAAGTTATAGGTTTTGAGGGGCGTAGTGATACGGGAAAATTTATTGAAGTAACTTGTAAAGAAAAAAGGAATTTGGGCGAACTTATAGAAGTAAAAATTGTTTCTAATGATAAAGGACGCTTAGTTGGGGCAGTCAAAGAGTGATTAAAGGGAAGAGTTGAGTTTAAAATTTTTTAGAAAAAATTTAGTGTTAAGGATTGTTCCACGCTTGGCTTGGGGAGTCCTTTGGTTATTGCATAAAACTTGTAAGAACCGCTATTTTTTATCTCAAAAATTAAAAGAGCAACAATTTATTGTAAGTTGTTGGCATGGTGAACTTGGCATGATAGGCTTTGCTTATTTAAGGCTTAAAAAACCTTGTATTTATGTGATTGCAAGCCAGCATTTTGATGGCTCTATTGCAGCGGGTTTATTTGAAAGCTTTGGCTTTAAAAACATTAGGGGTTCTAGTAAAAAAGGGGGGGTTAGGGTTTTGATAGAGGGGCTTAAGCATTTAAAAGAAGGCTATGATGTAGGTATCACTCCAGATGGCCCTAAAGGACCAAGACACAGCATAGCTGATGGGGTTATTGCTCTAGCTCAAAAATCAGGCGTAGGTATTAGTGTGTGTAGGGTTATTTGTAAAAGTGCATGGCAATTTAATACTTGGGATAAATTTGAAATTCCTAAGCCTTTTAGTGAAGTGCATTATTATATGTTAGAACCTGTTGTTATCCCTAAGGAATGGGAGCTTTCAAGGGCTAAAGAATATTTGAAGATGCGTATGGATAGCTGTAATAATCAAGAACAAATAAGTTGAAGTTAAGGGGATTATAGGGTGTTTAAAGGGCTAGAAAGAATGCTTAGAGAAAAGCTTTTTTCTCAAGTGTATATTTCTTTTAATGTGGATAAGAATGATTTGAGTATTCAGGTTTTAAGAATCAAAAATTCTCAAGTTAAAGAAAAATTTTATAAAATGTTTGAAACTAAGAATGGCGAGATTCCTATTCAAGCCTTAAAAATTGCTCGAACTTATACTCAAAAATACCCTTACACTTATTTTAGTGCTATGAGTAAGGCCAAAGAAATTGTGTGTGAAAAAAGTGTTTTTGAGCAACTAAAACTAGAAAATCCTAAAGAAGACTATAGAGTTTGTGAAATTAACCAAAAATATTGCGCTTATATAGAGTCCAAAGATTTTCTAAAAGATTTTAAGCGTTTTAAAATCCAAGACATAGATTATCTTTTTTCGCCTTTTAATATTATTTATCGTTTTGTTTATGATAGTTTAGAAAGTAGACCATCGCTATATTTGCTTATGGAGCGTTCTAGAGTTTATTTTTTGATTGCGGATAAAAAAGAGATTTTTTTGGCTAAATCGGTGTTTTTAGAAGAGCAACCTGAAGTGTTTCTGCAAAGCAGTCCAGATGAGTCTATGGAAGTGAAAAATGAAATGATAGAATCATTTTTGAGTGAGATTCAAGAGGATATTGATAATTTAGAGGAGGCTATGAATTTAGATGGGGTTCAAGATAATGGTGCAGAAAAACCTGAAGAAAACGCTCAAAATCTTATTGAAGACTTGACGAATATTCCTATTATTGCTGATATTTTGCAAGAAAATTTAAGGAATGTCTATAGTTCTAAGGATATAGATTTTGTAGAAAAAGTCGTGCTTTTAGATAGTTGTCAAATCCATCAAAAGGCTTTATTGCATTTGCAAGAATATTTGATGATGGAAGTGAGCAAACTTACTTTTTCATTAGTAGAGCAACTGAATATGCTTGCTCGTATAGAGAATGATGAACATGCGTTATAGTTTTATTCCTCCAAAGGTTAAGCACCTTGTTAGCAAGCTTTCTAAAATTTGGATTTTTTATTTGGTATTATCGTGTATGGTTGTTTTAGGGCTAGTATGGTTTGTAAAAAATGCGAGTAAGCGCACCAACAACAATGCTATGTTTTTAGAAACTCAAGAGCTTATCTATCGCCATGAAATCAATCGTTTGCAAGTGAAGATTGCTCAAACGCTCAAATTGATTAAAGAGGCTAAAAAACGCTTGGATTACAATGATAATATTAAGGATATTTTGCAAGGACTTTTAAATATTGTGCCAGATTCCATTACGATTACTTCAGTTGAAATGGGTCAGCAAAGCATTATTATTAAGGGCAAGACTCCATCAAAAGAGGCCTTTTATTTTTTGTTTCAAAACAAGTTAAATTCAATGTTTGATTACTCTCAAGCAGAATTTTTCCCCCTAAGTGATGGGTGGTTTAATTTTGTCTCTACAAGTTCTTCAAATACCGCTTTTATTAAAAATCCTTAAGGGGGTCGCATGGATAAAATACATTTTTCTCATATAGATAGAGAGCAGTCCGGCGATGTGGGCTTTATTATTAAAAACCTTATATTTTTAGGGATTTTTTCATTGTTTGGGTGGTTAAATACTCATTATTTTTTATGGCCTAGCATGCTTGAGTTCAAAAGCATGCTTTTAGAAGAGAATCGTAAAAAAAGCCTTTTAGAATATACCCAAAGGCGTTTTGAGACTAGCCTTAATAATTATCGCACTCAAAGGGATACTAGCTTGCTTTTATTAAAAGTTTTGGGCTATGAAGAATCTAAAATGGTTTTGGATAAAATTTTGAAACTTTGTTTTGAAAATTATCAAATTGAGGTTGTGTCTAAGAAACAAGATTCTCTTAAAAAAGCGAGTTTTGATATTAGGGCTAAAACAGATGAATTAAAAAAAGTATATCGTTTTTTTACGCTATTGAATAAGTATTTGCCAAGTGCAGAAAGCCAGCTACCCATTAAAATTTCTAAAGATACTAAAGGATTGGTGGTGCAGTTTGGCGTAGGCGTGCAGTATCAATAAGAGGTTTTATGCAAGGTTTTGATTTTAGTTTTGATAGTAAGGCATGCGAGAGTTGTGGGGCAAAATGCTGTGTAGGAGAGAGTGGGTATATTTTTTTAAATATTGAAGAAATGCAAAAAATAAGTGCTTTTTTAAAATTAGAATTTGAAGAATTTACTAAAAAATATGTAAAAAAAGTGGGCTATAAATATTCTTTGATAGAAAAAGATGCCAAAGATTTAGGTTTAGCATGCGTGTTTTTAGATTTAGAGACTAAAAAATGTCAAATTTATAGCGTGCGTCCTAAACAATGTCAAGCTTTTCCTTTTTGGGAGAGTGTAAAAAGCTTTTCTAAGGAAGAAAAAGAGGCTTTTTGTCAAAGTTGCCCCGGAATTAAGCATATGTGTTAAAAACAGCAGACTAACTATGCTACAATAAAAATTAGTTACATAAAAGGAAAAATAGATAATGAAAATTAAACTTAAAGAAAAAATTTTAGTTAGCTTGTTGCTTATGCAAGTGTCATTCTACTTGAATGCAGAAACCCTTTCAGAAGACCATGAAATTTTGTTGAGTTCAGATGCTTTTCATAGGGGGGATTTTGCTAGTGCACAAAAAGGGTATTTAAATCTTTATAAACGCACCAATAAAGTGATTTATGCTAAAGAGGCAGCCATTTCAGCGGCAAGCTTAGGGGATATTAAAACCGCTATGCATTTAGCTATGCTCTATCAAAAAATCACTAATAACCATAATGATGTCTCTATCAATAAGATTTTAGTAGATGGCTACGCTCAAATGGGACAGATTGATAAAGCGATTGAGCTATTAAAAAAAATCCGCAAAGAAGAAAAGACGATAGGCACAGATAATGTGCTAGGGACTTTGTATCTAAGTCAAAAAAATATTGACAAGGCTTTCCCTTTATTAAATAGATTTTATAACCAAGTGCATGATGAAGATAGTTTAGAAAAACTTATTACGATTTATTTCATACAAAATCGTAAAAAAGATGCTTTGGATTTATTGCAATCACATATTGATAAATACGGGTGTTCAGAGCAATTATGTCAAAAAGCTTTCAATACTTTCACGCAATTTAATGAGCTTAATTTAGCCAAAACTACTTTTGCTCGTTTGTATGAAAAAAACCCTATTGTCCAAAACGCTCAGCTTTACATAGGGGTATTAATCCTACTAAAAGAGTTTGATAAGGCCCAACAAATTGCAGAATTATTTCCTTTTGATAGGCGTTTGTTGCTGGATTTATATACCGCCCAAAAGAAATTTGCTCAAGCATCTAAACAAGCTTCTTTAATCTATAAAGAAAAAAAAGACCCTAAATTCTTAGGATTAGCAGTGGTTTATCATTATGAAGATTTAAGCATGAAAAATAAGAAAGTTACCAAAGAAGAAATGATGCCCATGATTTCAAAACTACAAAAAGCTGTTTTAGAGAGAGAGCAAGTTTTAGCTAAAAATCAAGGCAAGAAAGATTTGCAAGACGCTTTCTTTTATAATTTCTTAGGCTATTCGCTTATTGATTATAGCGTGGATATTAAAAAGGGCATGGAGTATGTGAAGAAGGCTCTAGCGATAGAGCCTAGCTCAGCTCTTTACTTGGACTCTTTGGCATGGGGGTATTATAAACTTAATAATTGCCAAGAGGCTAAAAAAATCTTTTCTCAAATTCCTAAAGAACGCATTCAGTCAGAGACTGAATTAAAAGAGCATTTCAAATCTATTCAAGAATGCAAGAAATAAATGCCAAAGATTTTAGAAAATTTACAAAAAAGCCTAGCCTTAAAAGAGAGCATGCTCTCTTATGAGATGTTAGGCAAAAGCTTGTCGTATAATCCTTACTTACCTAGAGTTATCTCTAAAACTAAGGACTATGTTTTTTTGACCCCTAGCGAGATTAGAGAAAAGCTTTTAAATGAATTTATAGACACAGAATGTATTATTGTCAATTTCAAAGAATTGTATGAAGTGGGTGTACCAAGCGTATTTGATTTAGAAATTTTAGGGTTATTACGCCGTCATGCAAGCTCTTTGATTATCCATGATGATTTTTTAATAAGTCATTACCAGCTTTTAGAATCCGTTATTCAAGGTTCTGATGGGGTTATTTTAGATGAAGAGCTTTTAAAAGAAGATTTAAAAGACATGATAGAATTTGCTTTGCGTTTGGGACTAAGCGTTTTTGTAGAGACCAAAAAGGCGAATGAAAGCTTAAGAGCGTTAGGGGCTTTAGGCGTTCTAGAAAAAGCTCCAAATTCTCAAAATAAGAAAAAAATAGTCTTTTTAGATTGAATTTTAAGCTAATTTTGAGTAAAAATCGTATTCAAACTTTGATGATAAAAAGGAGTTAATCATGTCGTTATTAGTGAGCGATGAATGTATTGCATGTGAT
The DNA here is from genome assembly GCF_900198405.1 of Helicobacter cetorum. Taxonomy (GTDB): domain Bacteria; phylum Campylobacterota; class Campylobacteria; order Campylobacterales; family Helicobacteraceae; genus Helicobacter; species Helicobacter cetorum_C. The sequence goes on along the minus strand of NZ_FZMR01000002.1, from coordinate 160,664 downwards.
GCTTGTAGAGAAGAGTGTCCTAGCGAGGCGATTGAAGAGGGCGACCCCCTTTATAATATTGACCCAGATAGATGCACAGAGTGCTATGGGTATTATGATGAGCCAAGTTGCGTGAGCGTGTGTCCTGTAGATGCAATTTTGCCTGACCCTAATAACACAGAAAGCGTAGAAGAATTAAAATATAAATATGAAAGCTTACAAGAGCAAGATTAAAGGCTAGTAATGGCTAAAATCACGACCGTGATTGACATAGGCTCTAATTCGGTGCGTTTAGCAATCTTTAAAAAGACAAGTCAATTTGGTTTTCACTTGCTTTTTGAAGCCAAATCTAGAGTGCGAATTTCAGAGGGTTGCTATGCATTCAAAGGGGTTTTACAAGAAATTCCTATGCAACGCACCATAAAAGCTCTGTGTGAGTTCAAACAAATCGCTCTCAAGTATAAAAGCAAGAAGATTTTATGTGTGGCTACTTCAGCGGTGCGTGATGCCCCTAATAGATTAGAGTTTGTAGCAAGAGTAAAACAAGCTTGTGGTTTGCAAATCAAAGTCATTGATGGGCAAAAAGAGGCGTTTTATGGCGGGATTGCGTGTGCGAACTTATTGCATAAAAATTCAGGCATTACCATAGATATTGGAGGGGGTAGCACGGAGTGTGCGTTGATAGAAAAGGGTAAGATTAAGGATTTAGTCTCGCTTGATATTGGCACTATTAGGATTAAAGAATTGTTTTTGGATAAAGCCTTAGATGTAAAATTGGCTAAAGCATTTATTCAAAAAGAAGTCTCTAAATTACCTTTTAAGCATAAAAATGCCTTTGGAGTAGGGGGGACAATTAGAGCGTTGAGTAAAGTGTTGATGAAGCGTTTTGATTATCCTATAGATTCTTTGCATGGCTATGAAATAGATGTGAATAAAAATCTAGCTTTTATTGAAAAAATCATCACGCTTAAAGAAGATAAATTACGAGCTTTAGGGGTGAATGAAGAGCGTTTAGATAATATTAGAAGTGGGGCATTGATTTTATTGGTCGTGTTAGAGCATTTAAAAACTTCTTTAATGATTAGTAGTGGGGTAGGAGTGAGAGAAGGCGTGTTTTTAAGTGATTTGCTCCGCCACCACTATTATAAATTCCCTCCTAATATTAACCCATCTTTAATTTCTTTAAAAGATAGGTTTTTACCCCATGAAAAGCATAGTCAAGGGGTGAAAAAAGAATGTGTCAAGTTGTTTGAAGTGCTATATCCTTTGCATAAAATAGATGAAAAATATCTTTTCCATTTAAAGATTGCTGGTGAGTTAGCGAGCATGGGCAAGATTTTAAATTTTTATCTAGCCCACAAGCATAGTGCTTATTTTATTTTAAACGCTTTGAGTTATGGGTTTAGCCATCAAGATAGGGCGATTATTTGCTTGCTCGCTCAATTTAGCCATAAAAAAATCCCTAAAGATAACGCTATCGCTCATATGAGCGAGATTATGCCAAGCCTTTTAACCTTACAATGGCTGAGTTTCATTCTGTCTTTAGCAGAGAATTTGTGTGTCGTAAACAGCCACCATTTAAGCTATAGATTAGAAAAAAACAAGCTTATTATTCATTCTAGTAATGAGCTTTATTTGGCTAAAGAAATGCTTCCTAAACTCATTAAACCTATTCCTTTTATTGTAGAGTTTACTTGAAAATAGCTATTGTTAGACTTTCAGCACTGGGCGATGTTATTGTTAGTGCTGTGTTTTTGGCTACTATCAAAGAGCATTTTCCTAACGCTCAAATTGAATGGTTTGTAGATGAAAATTTTAGTGCGATTTTAGAGCATTCCCCTTATATTGATAAATTACACCCCATAGCTTTAAAAAGCACTTTAAAATCCCTTAACCCTTTTAAGATTTTCAAACTTTTTAAATCCTTAAAGACTTATGAATACGATATTGTGATTGATATGCAAGGCTTGATAAAATCCGCTCTCATTACCAAGTTTTTAAAAGCCCCTAAAAAAGTCGGCTTTAGTTTTACTTCTGCTAGAGAAAGTTTGAGTGCGTTATTTTACACTCAAAAAGTTACTATTGCTTATAATGAGCCTATTTTAAAACGCAATTTCACGCTTATTTCTCAAGCCTTAAACTTGAAAATAGAAATGAAAGAGAGTTTATTGACTAGAGCTAAAGTGTTTTCTTATTCAAATTCTTTGCAAATCAATGAATTGAATTTAAATGAGAATAAACCAAAAATCCTTTTTGTTTTAGAAACTTCTAAAATCAATAAAACCTATCCCCTAGAATGTTTTAAAGAGCTTGCTTTGATACTAGAAGGCTTTCAGATTTGCTTGTTATGGCATGCTGATGAAAATAAAGCTACTACGCTTTATAACACGCTAAAAAATCAATGCGATATTCTATTGCTTCCTAAACTCACTTTAAACGAAGTTAAGGCATTGCTTGTTAGAATGGATTTAATTATAGGGGGCGATACTGGTATCACACATTTAGCATGGGCATTGCAAAAACCTAGTATCACCCTTTATGGTAACACACCTATGGAGCGTTTTAAGCTAGAAAGTCATATCAATGTTTCACTCACTAGCAACGAATACGCCAATTATAATAAAGATGATTTTTCTATCCAAAAGATAGAGCCTAAAAAAATTAAAGAATGCGTTTTAAAAATTTTAAAGGAAAACAAATGACTTATAAAGAACGCCTAATACACGAAAAAATATTAAATAAAGACGATAGGGGTATTAAAGTAGAATTACGCATTTTTAGTATTTTTTTAGTGGAATTTTTAGTTAATTCTTTAGGGTTTATTCTAGCTAGAATGCCCCATTTATGGTTTTTAAGATGCATTAAAGCTTTAGCGTGGCTTATGAAAACTTTTGATAAACGCCGTTATTATGACGCTAAGGCTAATTTAGATTTTGTGTTTGAAAGTTCTAAGAGTGAAGCTGAAAAAGAAAAGATTATTCAAAAGGGTTATGAAAATTTTGCATTCATCATTTTAGAAACGATTAGAGTAATATTCATTCCTAAAGATAAATACGACGCACGCTTTAGCCTTGTGAATGAAGAAAATGTGTGGAAGTCTTTAAGCAAGGAAGGACAAGCGATTACTTTATGCATGCATTTTGGTTACTGGGAGGCAGTAGGCACGACTTTAGCTCAATATTATGAAAATTATGGGCGTGGGTGTTTGGGGCGTTTGACTAAATTTGCCCCTATAAATCACATGATTATGAGTAGGCGAGAGGCTTTTGGGGTGCAGTTTGTTAATAAAGTAGGGGCGATGAAAGAACTCATTAAAATGTATAATAAAGGCAATGGTTTAGTAGGGATTTTAGTGGATCAAAATATTTCGCATAAAGAAGGGGTTGTGGTTAAATTTTTTAATAAAGATGCCACACATACCACCATTGCTTCTATTTTATCACGCCGTTATAATATAGATATTCAGCCTGTATTTATTGATTTTAATGACGATTACTCGCATTATACAGCAACCTATTATCCAAGTATCCGCTCTAAAATTACTGATAATGCTGAAAATGATATTTTAGAATGCACTCAAGCTCAAGCGAGCTTGTGTGAAGAGGCGATAAAAAAGCACCCTGAAAGCTATTTTTGGTTTCATAGGCGTTTTAAAAGCACGCATCCTGAGATTTATAGAAATAAAAATAAATAGTAATGTATAAGCTTATTTTTTTAAGCCCTTTTACTTGGCTTTAGAGACACTTATAATAATGTAGGGCTTTATACTTATGCGTAGGCACAGATGTATTGTATAGCATCTTTGAAAGGTCTTATCAAAATAAAGCCGTCAATTTTGGTGTCTTTGGAGGCATTCAATTAGCGGGTGAAACCTTTAGCTCCTCTTTAAGAAACAGCGAATCATAGATAAAAAGAAGATTAATAGCACGCATTTCCAATTTCTCTTTGATGTGGAGATGCGTATGAATTTTGGTATTTTGAAAAAAAGATATGAAAAAGCATAACTAACACTCCATTGAGATTGGTATTCGAATTCCTATGATTTAAAAAATATCTACGATTTGATTGGATTGACTGATAATCTCTAATTGGTATTGACTAGATTTTTCTAAGTTTGAACTAAATTGCGTTTATGATGCTTGATTGTTCAATTTTGTTGAGATTATTAGAAGTTACAATAAGGTTTTGGGCAATGGTTAGAATTTCATTGGTTTCTTTAACTAAAGGCATGTTTTGGACTTGCACATTGTAATTAGCCTCTCCAAGAAATGAACAAGATCCAGAAGTAGACCATGCCTTGGTTGCAACTAACTGTTCTACAATGCTTTTTACTTGAGTTAGTAGCTTTTGAGGACTACTGCTTGTTGTATTTATAGCTTCCATTTGAGGTAATTCTACATTAAGTTTTTTGGCTATGTCCATTGATTATTGTTTGCTGGCTTTGCCATTGTTGTTTCTGTGTTGCATTATCATAGCAATTTTTTCCATTGATAGTAGCATAACCCATATTCCCATTACCAAGTAAGACTACCTATAGGGATAGAGCCATTCTGGTTGGCAAATTGGCCTCTTGATAAGCAGGTGAATATTTTGTGTTGCTATCACCGAAGTTGTTGTCAGAGAATTTTGGATATTGTTTATGGCACTATTGATTGCTTCTTTATTTCTTCTATTTACCATCGCACGATTCAATTTTTGCAATGCTATAAGGCTATTTTGTAGTTCTGCATAATTACCATTAAGTTTTTTAATTTTACCGGTATTTTTAGCGATTTATTGGGGTTTACTAATTAGTAATCATTTCAATCTCATGTCTAAGAGTCTCTAAGACTCATTTTTTATCTTTTAAAGAATTAAAAGAGATTTTATAAGGTGGTTGTTTTTAAAAAAGTATTAGAAAGACCCTAGAAGTCTTTCTAAGTTGGCTATTTTTCAAACCTATCTAGCATATCCATATCATTATCGGAGTAATCTTTATCTTCATCGGCGTGATTGACCTCGTCAATATGGTGGTGCATAGCGTTTGCTATGGTAGGATTATGTTCAAGATAAGTGTTGATTTCTTGGACATCTTTTTCTAAGATTTTATCGTTTTGCAAGACTAAACTATCATATTCTTTATTTAAAAGACCTCTTGTAGCATTATAATCAGCTCTTAGGGCATTATCATACAGAGCATTATTGATTGCTTTAATCTTTAGAGCGAGTTGTCCGTTACTAGGGTCTTTAGCAAATTGTCTTAGGGCTTGCTCGTCTTCTTGAACTAATTTTTGCATCGTATTTCCCAAAAACTCAGTTTGTAAAACAGAAGAATTATAGGCTTGATGGTTAAAACAGCTCATGCCATGAATACAAGTGTTATTATCTGCTTGAACAATTTGATTGGCCGCATTATAGTAATAAGGGCTAAACTGATTAAGGGTATTTGCAAGATTATTGATAGCGTGGTAATCCTTAAGGGTATTATTCAAATTAGTTTGAACTTGGTTAAACTCATTTTCTAAGTTTTTAACATAGCTTTCTGATTGAGCGATTTGTTGCTTATTGCCCCAGCCACTTGCTAAATACCAATTTAATTGACTCATGCCAGAAGTTCTAGAATAGCCGGTAAGCTTATTAGAAATGCTTTGTAATTGTTTCAAATCATTTTGAATGGCCCCACCGATATTGCCATATTCTTTCATAAGATTAGTAGCGGTAGTTTTGTCTGCATAGGCATTTTGGAATAATGGAAGAGCGTTGTTTAAGTTGCCTAAGAGCTGTTCGAACTGCCTTTCATATCCAGCATTCGTTTTGCCTGCATTGTAGAGAGTGTTAAGCCAGCTTGTATTGACATATTTAGAAATTGTTTGAATATTTTGCTTGACTTCTACATTCTTATAGGCTTTATCTAAACTAGCTTGAACTTGATTAAATTCATTTTCTAAATGCTCTACATAATTTTCTACTGAATTAACCTTGCTTTGACTACCCATGCCATCGCCAATATACCAAGACATTTGACTTACCGCTGATGTGCTACCGCTTGTAAGCTGGCTAGAAAGAGAGCTTAATTTTTTCAAATCACTTTGAATGGTTGCATCATTAAGATTGCTATATTTTTTGACATCATTATTATAAGTGTCTGTATCATTATGAGCATTTTTGAATAGAGGTAAAGTGCTATTGAGATTTTTCAAGCTTTGTTCAAATTGTACGACATTGCGATCATTCTTTGCTTGATTGAAAAGCCCTTGAATATAGTCTGTATTGGTATATTGAGAAATAGTTTGAATGTCTTTTTCAATCATTGCATTTTTATAGTCATTTTCTAAATTAGCTTGGGTTTGATTGAATTGATTTTCTAAGCTCTTGACATAATTTTCCACTGAATTAACTTTGTTTTGATTGCCATAGCCATCAGATACATACCAATTCAACTGATTAGTCCCTGAATTACCATAATTACCCCAAATTTCATGAGCAAGTGTTTTTAATGTGTTTAGGTCGTTTTGAACGGCTGAATTACTGACATTACCATAGTTTTTAATATCATTTTGATACACGCTAGATTCAGTGCGAGCGTTTTTGAATAAAGGTAGAGCGTTAATGACATTATCAAGGGTTTGCTCAAATTGTCTTTCATACCCTTTGTTATGCTTGCCCGCATTATAAAGTTCATTAAGCCAACTAGTATTAGTGTATTTGGAAATATCTTGTAATTCTTGCTCAACTTCGGCATTTTTATAATCATTCTGTAAGGTTGCTTGGGCTTGTTGAAATTCATTTTCTAAATTTTTGACATAGTTTTTTACAGAATTAACTTTATTTTGATTGCCATAACCATCGCCAATATACCAAGACATTTGGCTTACCGCTGATGTGCTACCGCTTGTAAGTTGGCTAGAAAGAGAGCTTAATTTTTTCAAATCACTTTGAATGGTTGCATTACTCATGCCACTATAAATTTTCATATCATTATTATAAATATCGGTATCGTTATGGGCATTTTGATAAAGAGGTAAGGTGCTATTGAGATTTTTTAGACTCTGCTCAAATTGTGCGACATTTTGTCCATTCTTAGCTTGATTAAAAAGCCCTTGAATATGACCGGTATTAGTGTATTGAGAGATATTTTGAATATCTTTTTCAACTACAGCGTTATTGAAATTTTCTGCAAAAGCAAAACTGCTAATTAAAGCTAAACTAAGAAATGTTTTATAAGCATTCATAGTAACTCCTAAAAATAAATTTTAAAAAAACAAAATGGCATGACCATAAAGTTGTAGAACTATAGCATATTTTTTAACATTATAACAATGAATAAACCATAAAATAATGTTAGTATCTATAAAAAGTAACATTATTAAAAATGATAACAAAAGCCCAAGAGACTATCAATTATCTTATAAAAACTTGCTTTAAACGCTGAGTTGAGTTTTTTATTATCCTTGTCTATTCAATAATCTTAGGCACAATGAAGTAGTTATCTTGGCTGTGTTTGCTTTGGCTTAAAATATCTTGTGCTACACTAGGCTCATTTTGTGCTATATCTTCTCTTAAAGGGGTGCTTAGCTTGGTGTCTATATTCAAATCGCTTGTTTCTAGAGTAAAGATATTTTCTACAAAACCTAAGGTCTCGGCTAAATGGCTTTTAACACTTTCTTTATACTCATCTTTAATCTCTAGCATGCTTAATTTTTCTAAGCGTTGTAATAATTTATCATCAATTTGCATTGTTTTTCCTTTAATCTAAAATAGGGGTTCACTCATAACTTCTGGGGCTTTAATACCCATAAGTTTTAACACGCTACTAGCGATGTTGTTTAAGGCTCCGTTTTTTAAGGTTTTGACACCATTTCCTAAAACAAAGCAATACACACTTCCGGCGGTGTGATTAGTCAAGGGATTGTGATTTTCATCTTTCATATGCTCGCAATTTCCATGATCACTTGTTAAAAGCATGGCGTAATCTAATTCTTTGGCTAGTGAAAGGATTTTTCCTAAGCACTCATCTACTACTTCTACAGCCTTAATGCTTGCTTCAAAGTTTCCGGTATGCCCCACCATATCGCCATTAGCAAAATTAACAATGATTAAATCAGTGCCTAGTCTCATCTGCTCTAATACAACAAGGGTTACTTCTTTGGCACTCATTTCAGGCTTTAGGTCATAAGTAGCCACTTTTGGGCTACTAATTAGCACTCTATTTTCATTTTTAAAAGGAGTCTCTATTCCGCCATTGATAAAGAAAGTTACATGAGCGTATTTTTCGGTCTCAGCGATATGGCTTTGAGTTAGGTTATGAGAAGAGACGACTTCAGCGAGTGTGTTTTGAATATTTTCTTTAGGAAACAAAATAGGGTAGGGGAATGTTTTGTCATAAGGGGTCATGGTAGCGATATGAAGTTTTTTAAAAACTTGACGCTTAAAAGCATTAAAATTTTTATCGCCTAAAGCACTCACTATTTCTTTAGCCCTATCATTTCTAAAGTTTAAAAAAATAAAGCTTTCATCATCTTGCATGCCTAAATAACCTTTAAAGCAAGTCGGCAAAATAAATTCATCGGTAACATTTTCGTTATACTGACTTTTGATATATTCACTAGGACTTAAAGGGGTGGGGTTTGTAAGACCCATTAGGCTATTGTAAGCGAGTTCAATTCTCTCAAAGCGTTTGTCTCTATCCATCGCATAGAAACGCCCGCTAATGGTGGCGATTTGAATGTTTTCATTACAGATAGCCTGCATTTGTTCTAAATAAGTTAAAGCACTTTTAGGGGCAACATCTCTGCCATCAGTGATTAAATGTAGATAGACTTTCTTATTGAGTTTTTGACTTTCTAGGGCTAGAGCGATAAAATGCTCAATATGTGAATGCACGCCCCCATCACTCATCAGCCCCATAAGATGGATAACCTTGCTTTTATGAATAGTGTCTAAAAAAGCGGTGTTGTTTTTAAGCTCATCATTTTGAATGCTTAAAGAAATTTTGACTAAATCTTGATAGAGCACTCTACCAGCTCCGATACACATATGCCCCACTTCAGAATTTCCCATTTGTCCTTTAGGTAAGCCTACGCTTAAGCCATGCGTGTCAATGAGACTATAAGGCAAGGTCTCAAACATCAAGTCATAAGTAGGCTTTTTGGCATGAAAAAAGGCATTATAATCGCTATCTTTGCGATACCCTATGCCATCAGTAATGATAAGAAGAGTTTTTTGTGCCATATTTAAGGCTTTTTAAGGCTCTTGCATAAGGGTAATGCGATTAGCTAAAATCGCATTTTTTTGTCCCTTAGAGCAATTTTTACACACTTCCTTAGCATTGTTCTTTTGGGAGCGTTTATGATGGGCTTTAGCAGATTTTTGAGTGCTTTTAGGTTTAGTATGGGTAAGATTAGCGTGGTTGGCTTGAGCTAGATATACAGGTTTATGCTCTAATTTCTTGTTATAAGAAGTCTTAATTTCTTTGATTTCTTGTTGCTCTTTAGCCTTAACCTCTTTAATGGCTTTTATCTCTTGAGCTTTAGTCTCTATAGGGGTTTTTAGAACTTCACTAGCACTTGCTAGAGCCTTTGGCATAGTATTACCAACGGGGTCTAGCTGTAAATTACTATTAGCACTTCTTTGCAACGCTTGGTCTTCTTTGGTATTTGCACTAAAGAGCTTGGATTCTTTTAAACGCTTGATTTTATCTTGTATATCTTCGTAATATTTTTCTGCATCTTCGTTAGACTTTTGGTTTCTTTCCCAACGACTGCCTTTATTATAAGATTTAATCATGCTTTTTAAATTACCTTGATAGCGCGTTTTCCAATAGATTAATTCTTTTAGAGCTACTTCGGAGGCAAAATTATTATTTTGAATGAGTAATTCCCCCATAACATTGCGTAAAAAAGGGCTATCTTTATGTCCATAGCTTTTTAGAACGCTTGGGATATAAGCATGATAAACGCCTGCACTTGGGTCAGAAAAATTAATCCTATAAGTCCCTGCACATGATTCTTTCCATGCAATGCTTGCTAATTCATAGCCTAAATTTTCTTTAGAGCCAAATTGATAAGCGAAGTTTAAAACTTCTTTTTGCTTAGCATTAAACTCTTTAATGTTATCACACTTTGTCATCGCAACATGAGTGATAGGCGATTTTGGCTTATTTTTATTCTCTTTAATAGAGCTTTCTTCTGCAACTAAGTTTAAGCTTAAAAAAGCACTTAGCGTTGCACCTACTAAAAGAGCTTTTAGCTTAGTGTTAATAAACGGGGCTAAATTTTTCAAATGTTTACCTCTATGATTTTAAGAATTTATAAATAAGAATAAATTTGAGTATAATTCTACCATAATTTTAGCCTAGCTTGGTTTAGGGTAAGAGCAAAATTTTTAGGGAGAATTTAGATTTTGAGTTCAGATGAATTATTAGTAGAGATTTTAACCGAAGAATTGCCTGCACAAGCATTGCTGAATGAATATAAGGAAATGCCTAAAAAGCTCCAAGCCCTTTTTCAAAAATACGCCCTAGAAGTAGGAGCTATAGAGATTTTTTACACCCCTAGGCGTTTGTGTTTATCTATCAAAGATTTTCCCCTTTCAACCAAAGAAACTAAGGAAGAGTTTTTTGGAGCACCCATTGAAATTGCGTGTAACAATAAGGATAAAACGCAAGGTTTGAATGCGGTTGGTTTGGGGTTTTATAAGAAAATAGACTTAGAGTTAAAAGATAATAAGAACTTCCAAACGGCTTTTAAGAACAATAAAGAAGTGCTTTATTATGCTAAAGTCAATGCCCCACAGCCTACTAAACATTTGATTATGCCTATTATCTTAGAGTTTTTAGAGAGTTTGAATTTTGGAAAATCTATGCGTTGGGCTAGTGTAGAAAAGAGCTTTATTAGACCTATTCATAATATTTGTGTGCTATTTAATCAACAAGATTTTAATGGCATTGAAGTAAAAGAATATGGTTTTAAAACTAAACAAGCCACACAAGTGCATAGACAAGAGAGTTTTGAATACATTAAGGTTAGTAGCCCTAAGGAATATTTTGAGACTTTAGAAAAACACCATGTTATTTTAGGCCCAACAAAGCGTGAGACTAAAATCCTACAAGAGATTAGAGAGTTAGAAAAAAAGCATAATATCATAGTAGAGATTGATACTAATTTATTAAAAGAAGTCATAGCCATTACTGAATACCCCACAGCGCTTTTTGGAGAATTTGACAAGGAATTTTTGAAATTACCCAGCGAGATTATCATCACTTCTATGAAAGAAAACCAACGCTATTTTGCTACCTTTGATAAAGACAGCAAGACATTACACAACGGCTTTATTGTGGTGAGTAACGCCATTAGTAAAGACAAGCAAAAAATCATTTTAGGCAATCAAAAGGTTTTAAAGGCTCGTTTAAGTGATGCAGTTTTCTTTTATGAAAATGATTTGAAAAAGCCCTTAGATAACGCCCCTTTAGAAAATGTTGTTTTTGTGCAAGGCTTAGGAACTTTAAAAGATAAAGTGGAGCGTGAGTTAATTATCGCTAAATATCTAACACAAAAATATTTTTCATCTTTAAATATGCCTTTAGAGAAAGCCCTTGAGCTTATCCTTAGAGCCATTAAAATCGCTAAAGCGGATTTGCTGAGTGAAGTGGTGTATGAATTTACAGAACTTCAAGGGATTATGGGTTATTACTACGTTTTAGCCCAAAATGAAGATAAGCTTGTTGCTTTGAGTATCAAAGAGCAATATTTACCTACAAGCGAAAATTCTCCCTTACCTTCTAATGTCTTTAGTGCGATAGTTTCCTTAAGTCTTAAGATAGATAGCTTACTTGCTCTTTTTAGTGTGGGTAAAATTCCTAGTGGCTCTAAAGACCCTTACGCACTAAGGCGTATGGGATTAGGGCTATTAAAGATTATTTCTCATTATGAATTAGACTTTGATTTAAAGCGTGATTTAGAAAATATAATGCAACAAGTGGGCGTTTATAAAAGCTTTGATTTGGATATGTTAGAGAAGTTTTTGCTAGAAAGATTTGCTAATTTAATAGATTGTAACCCATCAATTATTAGAAGTGTGCTTAATACAAATGAGCGAGATATTGTAAAAATCATTCAAAAAGTCAAAGCCTTAAAACGCTTTTTAGATAACCCAAAGAACACTCAAAAGAAAGAATTGCTTTTTAGTGCTTTCAAACGCCTAGCTAATATTAATAAAGATAGAAATCTCAACAAGACTTGCGATTTTTCAAAAAATCTTTTTAAAGAGCCACAAGAGCATGCCCTTTTTAGTGCATATAATGAGCTAAAAACGAGTCATTTTGATAGCTTGGATAGCAAAATAGAAGCTTATTTTAGTTTGTATGAACCTTTAGAAGAGTATTTTAAAAGTGTGCTGGTTATGGATAAAGATAAAGAGATTCAAGAAAATCGTAAGAATTTCTTATTGAATATCTATAAGAGTTTCTTAGAAATTGGGGATATTAAAGAAATTGCGATTTAATCTATTCAAACGCTACACAAAAGTTCAACTTTCTTTTTTGGGGGTAGCTCTTTTTGTGAGCATGCTTAGTGCTAAGACTTTTACCCTAAAAGAGTTTTTTAAAGAAGTAGAAACTAACTCAATGGAATTAATCGCCAAAAAAGCTGATTTTAAGAGCCGATTAAATGAACAGCGTTCCACTAATGCTTGGGATTTTCCTTTTATTGATAATGAAACTTCTATGGTAAAAAACTATCAAGGTATTGTAGAGGCTCAGCCTAGAACCGTTCTAGTGATTAAGCCTAAACTGCCATGGGTTAGCTCACTATTATCCAAAAGCCTTTCTATCAAAACCGTTCAATATGATAAAAGCTATACTCTAAGCAAGAATCTAGCCTTTATTGGTGCGAAACGCCTCTATTTAACTTATGTAATCACCAAAGAAAAATATAAAATTTATGTGCAACGAGAGGCTAATTTTTATTCTCAGCTAGAAATCGCTAAAAAAAAGGTTAAAGCTGGGAGTATGAGCGAAAAAGATTATATTAATTTTAATAATTCTTATTTGGAATCCAAATTAGCTAAGACTAATATTGAAACCATGCTTATCAATATAGAAAAGTTGCTAGACACGATGTTAGCCATTGTGGAGCCGGTAAAGGAGGGGGCTAATTTTGGCACTTATTTAAACCATTTGCATGATGTGAAAGTAATAGGCTTAGATTTTGAATATGTGCGACTAGAGCCTGAATCTTTAAAACAAAAATTAAACCGCTCTTTGTATGTGGATATTTTAGATTTGACCGCTAAAGATTATGGAGTGAATGCCAAGTTGGCCAATAGAGATGTGTTTAATAATTTTGAATTTGGAGTTGGTGCTGAAAGTTATAACTCTTCTACAAACTTTTCTATGGAAGTGCGTATTCCTTTACCCGTAACACCTAAAAACATCTATCAAAAGCGAAAATTTTTAGATTTGCAAAGTGGGACACTCGCACAAAATGAAGTGATGAAAAGAAATATTAGAATTAATGCTAATTCTTATCTTAACCAACTTAAAACCAAAGAAAAGTATATTAAAGTGCAAAAAGAGGCGATTGACAATAAAAGACGCTTAATGGAAATGGGGCGTGTGGCTTATGAGGCGCAAAAAATTGGATTGTTTGAATATTTGATTTATCAAAATTCTTACATGGACGCTCTTATCGCCTTAGCAGAGGCTAAAATTGAATATGTTAATATTACAGCTCTTTTAGAAGAGACTTTGGGAGAAAGTTTGACAAGATTAGGAGAATTGAATTGAAAAAATCATTATGCTTAATCTTTTTGTGTGTAATTTTAGGAGTTTTTTTAAGGGCAAAAGATTATGAAGAGATTGTCCTAGATGAAAAACAGCTCAAGCACATGGGCTTGCATGTGATTAGACTAGATAAAGAGATTTTTAGCAAGGGACTTCCTTTTAACGCTTATATTGATTTTGATAGCAAGAGTTCTGTGGTTCAAAGCTTGAGTTTTGATGCCTCAGTAGTAGCTGTGTATAAGCGAGAGGGCGAGCAAGTGCAAAAGGGCGATATGATTTGTGAAGTCAGCTCTATTAGCTTGAGTAATCTCTATTTTGAATTACAAAACAATCAAAATAAATTAAAAATTGCTACTGATGTTACCAAAAAAGATTTAGAGCTATACAAAGCAGGGGTGGTTTCTAAGAGAGAGTATCAAACAAGTTTTTTAGCTAGTGAAGAAATGCGTCTTAAGGTGGAGCAATTAGAAAGCACTTTTAAAGGCTTTGGTATAGACCCTAAAAATCCTAAAGGTAATTATGGCTTTAGGATTATCGCTAGAGATAATGGTTTATTATCCGTCGCCCCTAAGAATGCTGGCGAAAAGATTTTAGCTTTCACTAGCTATGTGCGTATTTCTAAGAGTAATAACCTTATCGCACGCATTAAATTACCGGTAGATGTATCCAAAAATATTAAAAGGCATTCTCCGGTTTATGATGAGAATGGCATTAAAATTGGGGTTATTCAAAGTATTTCAGTGGTTTTAGATAGGGGGTCTAACACCATTTTAGCCACCGCCCTAATTGACCAAGGCAATTATCATGTGGGCGAAATGGTGGAAGTTTATATTCAAGGTTCTCAGCCCAAAGGCTCTGTATTTGTGCCATCGCAAGCTTTAATTAGAAATGGCAAAGACTATCTAGCATTCATTAGGACAACTAAGGGGTTTAAACCAATTGCAGTGCATGTTTTAGAGGAACGAAATAAGATTTTTGTAGTCAGTAGCCAAAGTTTAAAGCCTAGTGATAGCGTGGCAATAGGGGCATTAATTGGATTAAAAGGCATGATAAACCACTTAGGGGAAGAATAATGTTAGCCTCTATCATTGAGTTTTCCTTACGCCAACGAGTTGTAGTGATTGTATGTGCAGTGTTGGTTTTATTTTTTGGAACTTATAGTTTTATCACCACTCCTGTAGATGCTTTCCCAGATATTTCGCCCACTCAAGTAAAAATCATTTTAAAACTTCCGGGTTCTAGCCCTGAAGAAATGGAAAACAACATTGTGCGTCCTTTAGAATTAGAGCTTTTAGGCTTAAAAGGGCAGAAATCTTTAAGAAGTGTTTCTAAATATTCCATTTCAGACATTACGATAGATTTTGATGATAGCGTGGATATTTATCTAGCTAGAAACATGGTTAATGAGCGACTGACAAGCGTAATGAAAGATTTACCCGTAGGGGTTGAAGGGGGCATGGCACCCATTGTTACACCACTATCAGACATGTTTATGTTTACTATTGATGGGGATATTACTGAGATAGAAAAACGCCAGCTTTTAGATTTTGTTATCCGTCCGCAGTTAAGAATGATTAGTGGTGTAGCTGATGTCAATTCTATTGGAGGTTTTAGTAGGGCGTTTGTGATTGTTCCAGATTTTAATGATATGGCTAGACTTGGCGTAAGTATTTCTGACTTAGAAGAAGTCTTAAGGGCAAACTTGAGAAACAGCGGAGCAGGGCGAGTAGATAGAGATGGCGAAACTTTTTTAGTCAAAATCCAAACCGCATCACTTACTTTAGAAGATATTGGTAAAATCACCGTTTCTACTAAAATGGGGCATTTGCATATCAAGGATTTTGCTAAAGTGGTGAGTGAGTCTCGCACTCGCTTAGGCTTTGTTACAAAAGATGGCATAGGCGAGACTACAGAGGGTTTGGTGCTTTCTTTAAAAGGAGCCAATTCTAAGCAAATTATCACGCAAGTGCGTCAAAAATTAGAAGAGTTAAAACCCCTTTTGCCTAAAAATGTGTCTATAAATGTGTTTTATGACCGCAGTGAATTTACGCAAAAAGCCATTGCAACCGTCTCTAAAACTTTAATAGAGGCGGTAGTGCTGATTGTTATCACACTCTTTTTATTCTTGGGGAATTTACGAGCGAGCGTTGCAGTGGGTGTGATTTTACCCCTAAGCTTGTCAGTGGCTTTTATTTTGATTAAAATAAGTGATTTAACCTTAAATCTAATGAGTTTAGGCGGTTTGATTATTGCTATAGGCATGCTAATAGACTCCGCAGTCGTAGTGGTAGAAAACGCTTTTGAAAAATTAAGCACTAATACCACTACGACCAAACTCCATACAATTTATCGTTCATGTAAAGAAATAGCTGTTTCAGTAGTGAGTGGGGTAATTATTATCATCGTATTTTTTGTGCCGATTTTAACCTTGCAAGGTTTAGAAGGCAAGATGTTTAAGCCTTTA
Source organism: Helicobacter cetorum (assembly GCF_900198405.1). Classification (GTDB taxonomy): domain Bacteria; phylum Campylobacterota; class Campylobacteria; order Campylobacterales; family Helicobacteraceae; genus Helicobacter; species Helicobacter cetorum_C. The sequence goes on along the minus strand of NZ_FZMR01000002.1, from coordinate 144,462 downwards.
GCTCAAAGTATTGTTTATGCGCTTTTAGGCACGCTAGTTTTATCTATCACTATTATTCCTGTGATGAGTTCTATTGTATTAAAAGCCACACACCATAGCGAAACCTTTTTAACGAGATTTTTAAATAAAATCTATGCTCCTTTATTAGAATTTTTTCTGCATAATCCCAAGAAAGTTATCGTTGGAGCGTTTATATTCTTGGTGGCTAGTCTTTCATTATTTCCTTTTGTGGGTAAAACTTTTATGCCCACTTTAGATGAGGGTGATGTGGTTTTGAGCGTAGAAACTACTCCTTCTATTTCCTTAGAGCAGTCTAAAGAGCTTATGCTAAAGATTGAAAAAGCGATAAAAAATAATGTTAAAGAAGTTAAAACCATAGTCGCACGCACCGGAGTTGATGAAATAGGACTTGATTTAGGGGGTTTGAATCAAACTGATACTTTCATTTCTTTTATTCCCAAAAAAGAATGGTCAGTTAAAAATAAAGAGCAGTTATTACAAAAAATTATGGACTCTTTAGAGGGTTTTAAAGGGATTAACTTTTCCTTTACTCAACCCATTGAAATGAGAATTTCTGAAATGCTAACCGGTGTTAGAGGGGATTTAGCGATTAAAATTTTTGGCGAAGATATTTCTAAATTAAACGAATTGAGCTTTCAAATTGCACAGCTTTTAAAGGGTATTAAAGGTTCTAGTGAAGTTTTAACCACTCTTAATGAGGGCGTAAACTACTTGTATGTAACCCCAGACAAAGAGGCTATGGCTAATGTAGGCATTGCTAGTGATGAATTTTCAAGATTTTTAAAATCTGCTTTAGAAGGCTTGATTGTAGATACGATTCCTACAGGAATTTCACGCACACCGGTTATAATCCGTCAAGAGAGTGATTTTGTAAGCTCAATTACCAAGCTAAAAAGCCTTGAATTAACTTCTAGGTATGGTGTGGCAGTGCCTATTACTTCTATTGCTGATATTAAAGAAGTGGATGGTCCTGTTTCTATCGCAAGGGAAAATTCAAGGCGTATGAGCGTGGTGCGTAGCAATGTAGTAGGGCGAGACTTAAATTCCTTTGTAGAAGAGGCTAAAAGAGTTATAAAAGAGCAAGTTAAATTACCCTCAAGCTATTTTATTACTTATGGAGGGCAGTTTGAAAATCAAGAACGGGCTAATGCTAGGCTTTCAACGGTTATTCCTTTAAGCATACTAGCGATTTTTTTCATTCTCTTTTTCACTTTTAAAAATATTCCTTTAGCTTTACTCATTCTTTTAAACATTCCTTTTGCAGTAACCGGTGGGTTGATTGCATTATTTTTAGTAGGAGAGTATATTTCAGTGCCAGCGAGCGTGGGCTTTATCGCTCTTTTTGGGATTGCAGTTTTAAATGGCGTAGTGATGATAGGTTATTTCAAAGAGCTTCTATCACAAGGAAAAAGCATAGAAGAGTGCGTTTTGCAGGGGGCAAAAAGGCGTTTAAGACCGGTTTTAATGACCGCTTGTATTGCAGGTTTAGGCCTGATCCCCTTATTATTTTCGCATAGCGTAGGCTCAGAAGTTCAAAAGCCCCTGGCGATTGTTGTGCTTGGGGGCTTAGTAACTTCAAGTGCTTTAACCTTGCTCTTATTACCGCCTATGTTTATGCTGATTGCTAAAAAGATTAAAATCGTGTGAATTAAGATTATTGCTAAAAGGTTTTTTTTATGGTTGCTTTAGAAGTTTATACCGATATTGGCTCAAAGGACACACTAATAGATTTTTTATTTGAACAAGGCTTTGATGATTTTTTCTGCATACCATGCCATAAATATGCCTCGCCCTCAAAACTTCTCAGCGAAAAAGAGCAAGTGAGCGGTTGTAAAGACTATACAAAAGTAAGGCTTTTTCTACAAGAAGAAGAGGCTATAAGGCTTGGTAAAGCCATGCGAGAAAGATTTGTTTCTAAAGATATTAGGCTGTTTTACTCTCAAGTGCATGAATGCTAAAACATGTAGTGGAGTATAGCAAGAAAATACGAGCGATAAAAGGCTTAAAACACCCCTTTTTAAAGCCAAAAATAAAGGGTTTATAAAATTAAGAGCAATAACCCCTTAAAAAATCAATCAATCAAAACCAATTAGTATTGATTGATAGCAGAGTTAAAAAACACAAAATGAAATCTTAATACCATAAGAGAGCGAATGCCAAAATTTTTATAAAAGTTTTTGATAAATCAGTCAAAATATAGCTTTTATTTAATGCTATAGTGTTTATTTATGTAACAAATTATTTAAAAATGAGAATAACAGCTTTTGAATGCACCTAAAACTTCTCAAAAACACCAATGATTTCAATCGCATGAACGCCTAAAATAAGGTAGTTTAAGCGGTTTTCTTTTATATAAAGATTACGAAATTTTACATAAAAAATAACATTCTATAAATTAGTCTAAATAAAGTAAAAAATTACTTTTTTGTTGCTATATTTCCATTGAATCATTAATCTACTATTAGGAATTGAATATGAATTTTTGTAACACCTTTTCAAATCAAAAAACAAGCTCTAGGGGAGGGGACTTATGAGACCTTTATTGCTCGTTCCTTTAGCTTTTTTAACTGATTTAAGGGCTGAGGAGAGTTCGTGGTATGCGGGCGGTAGCTTTCTAGTAGGACAAGGAGAGCAAAAACGCACTATAACCACTTTTGAACCTCCTAGAACTGAGCCTATCACCCCATCTGTTAGTCCGCAACCTATCCCACAAACCCCAAGTTCTCCAAGCACTAAGCCAAGCCCCTCGCCAGCTCCTAAGCCACAAGAACCAGAAAAGCCTGAGGCTAAACCAAGCCCCTCTCCTTCTCAACCAAGTCAACCCCAAAGCCCTAATACTCAAAAAGAACAACAAGCAAAACAAGATTATGAAGAAGCAGTAAAAAAATATTTAGATGAAAAAAATCAAGCTATAGAAAATGCCCAAAAAACACCAGATTGGGATAAATTTAACAAATATTGTGAAACAGCAACAAAAAGGTTTAATGAGCCACTTCATAATTGTTGGAGTATGTGGGGACCACACGCAAAAGATTATGAACAAAACTATAATAGATATTTTAATGAACATGACAATCCAAGCGCAGCATTGCCGGTTCAAGGTTGTCCCATTCCACAAAACTATCCTAATCTTCCAATTCCTCAAGGATATACTGATGAAAGTTTGATGAACCAAAATTGTTATAGTAAAGGACCATTGGTTTTTGCTAGTCTTGCTAGACTAGGCATGCCAAACATGACAAATTCTCTCTATAGATTATTAGCCAATAAAAGTAACCAAACCACTAGCTCACTTGTTAGCGTTTCATCTCAAAAATCCCAAAACTCCCAACCCACTATCACAACCTCTAAAGAAACCGGTGTGCATTATGGAGGCAGTCTAGCGCTAGGGTATAAATACTTTTTTAAGCCTAGATTTGGGTTTAGAGGTTATATAAATATTGAATATCTTTATACTAACACCTATTTTTCTAGCTCTAACATTCTTTATGGGGGCGGAGCAGACTTTTTAGCCAACATCATAGATAATAATGATAGCAGTCCTATTTTTGGTGTGTTTGCTGGAATTAATATCGCCGGAAACACTTCTATCACACAGATTGAACGCCAAAATGTGAGTAACACTAAATTTGATGCGTTTTTGCATACCGGGCTTAGAATGGTTTTAAACCACACGCATGAGTTTAATCTAGGCGTGAGAGTGCCATTCATCAAAAACCCAAGCGTTTCCTTAAAAACAAAAGATAAGACTTATGAGGTGCAAAACAACATGTTTTATAGCTTGTTTGTGAGTTATTATTACTTGTTTTAAAATAGTGGGGGTTAAATAAGGGCTATTTTAGAGTTATTGTTGTAAAATGCGAAGTTTTATAAAAAAATCAATAAGCGTAAGGTTTTAATGGATATTTCAGTGTTTGGTGGCGGAGCGTGGGGGAGGGCTTTAGCCTTTGCTTTTGGAGAAAAAAATCGGGTTAAAATCATCTCAAGGCGGGATTTAAAAGAGCCTTTGAAAAAACTTAATGATACGCTAGTTTCTAAAGGTTCTACCCCTATAGAACAAGTGAGTTTAAAAGAAGGTTTGCAATCACAATTGTATGTTGTAGCAATTAGTGTGCAACATTTAAGAGAATGGTTTAAAAATGCTAATCTATCCAAAAATGCGAAAGTTTTAATCGCATCTAAAGGGATAGAGGTCTTAAACAGAGCGTTTGTGAGTGAAATCGCTGAAGAATTTATTGAGCCTAGCCATTTGTGTTTTTTAGCCGGTCCTAGTTTTGCAACTGAAATCATTCAAGGTTTGCCTTGTGCGTTAGTGATACACTCTCATAATAAAGATTTGGCGTTAGAGTTTTCGCATAAAATGCCCTCATTTATCCGCTCTTACGCTCAAGAGGATATTATAGGGGGCGAAATTGCTGGAGCGTATAAAAATGTGATAGCCATTGCTGGGGGCGTGTGTGATGGCTTGAAACTCGGTAATAGTGCTAAGGCTAGTTTATTATCTCGTGGCTTAGTGGAAATGCAACGCTTTGGAGCGTTTTTTGGGGGTAAAACGGAGACTTTTTTAGGTCTCTCTGGAGCTGGAGATTTATTTTTAACCGCTAATTCTATTTTGTCAAGGAATTATCGTGTGGGTTTGGGGTTAGCTCAAAATAAACCTTTAGAGAATATTTTAGAAGAATTAGGCGAAGTGGCTGAAGGGGTGAAAACGACTAATGCCATTGTAGAAATTGCTAAAAAATATAATATTTATACGCCTATTGCGAGTGAGTTAGCCTTGCTTTTAAAAGGTAAAAATGTGCTAGAGAGCATGAATGATTTGATTAGACGCACTTAAAAGGATAGAACATGCAAGATTTTTCAAGTTTATTATTAAAATTACAAGAATATTGGAAAAATCAAGGTTGTTTAGTCATTCAACCTTATGATATTCCTGCAGGGGCTGGGACATTCCATCCTGCCACGCTTTTAAGAAGTTTGGATAAAAAGCCTTGGAATGTGGCTTATGTCGCTCCATCTAGACGGCCTACTGATGGGCGTTATGGAGAGAATCCTAACCGCTTAGGGAGTTATTATCAATTTCAAGTGGTGATTAAGCCAAGCCCTTCTAACATTCAAGAATTGTATTTAAAAAGCTTGGAAGTTCTAGGGATAAATCTCAATGAGCATGATATACGATTTGTAGAAGATAACTGGGAAAGCCCCACTCTAGGGGCATGGGGGCTAGGCTGGGAAGTGTGGCTTGATGGCATGGAAGTTACACAATTTACATATTTTCAACAAGTAGGGGGAATTGCTTGTAACCCCATTCCTGTAGAAATCACTTATGGCTTAGAAAGATTAGCGATGTATGTGCAAAGAGTAGAGAGCATACTAGAGATTGAATGGGCGAAAAATCATAGTGAGAGCGTGCGTTACGCTCAAGTGCATTTAGAAAGTGAATATGAGTTTAGCAAGTATCATTTTGAAGTAGCGAGCGTAGAGAGATTGTTAGAAATGTTTAAAAACGCTAAAACAGAAGCCTTGCATTGCTTAGAAAATAAACTTCCTTTAGCAGCTTATGATTTTGTGATGTTATGCTCGCATTTTTTCAATATTTTAGATGCTAGAAAGGCGATTTCTGTCGCACAGAGACAAAACTATATTTTACAAATCAGAGATTTAGCCAAAGGCTGTGCTGTATTATATAAAGAGCAAGAAGAAGAAAGAGAAGAGCGGCTAAAAAACGCTTTAACTTCAAAGGCTTAAAAATGGCATTAGTAGGGGAAGTGCTTGAAATTTTAAACAATCTTTCACCTTTTGAACTTCAAGAATCTTGGGATAATAGCGGATTGAATTTAGGGAGTAAAAATAATGAAATTAGTGAGATGATTACATGCTTAGAAATAACGCTTGAGATCGCTACTAACGCTAAAGAAAATGCTTTAATCATCACGCACCACCCTTTAATTTTTAAGCCCTTAAAAACGCTTGATTATACTACTTATCCTAGTAATATTTTAAAACTTTTAATTCAAAAAAATATTTCGCTCATTAGCATGCATACAAATTTTGATAAAACGCATTTAAACAAGCATTTTGCTAAGACACTTTTAGGTTTTGATAATCTAATAGAAAAAAATCTCATCTTAGTTAAAGAAAGTTTAAATTGGGAGTTTGATAAACTTTTAGAGCATGTCAAGTCTCGTTTGGGAGTTGAAAAATTAGCATGCGCTAAAGGCTCTCAAATGATTAAAGAAGTGGCGTTTGTATGCGGAGCTGGAGCGTTTGCAATCCATTCTTTAAAAAAAGAAGCTTGCTTAATCACTGGCGATATTAAATACCATGACTCTATGATAGCCAAATCTTTAGGTATAAGCTTAATTGATGCGACGCATTATTATAGTGAAAGAGCGTTCGCACAAATTATGGCTGAAATTTTGCATTCTTATGATTATTTGGTTACAATAGAAACTTTTAAAAACCCCTTGCAAATCATTTAAAGGAAAGCTGTTTTATGAATATTCATCTCAAACAATTGATTGAAATTTCTAATTTGGATAAAGAAATTGACTCTTTAGAGCCACTCATTAGAGAAAAGCGTAAAGACTTAGATAAAGCACTGAATGATAGAGAAAATAAGAATAAAGAGGCTTTAAATTTAGAAGAAGAAAAACTAGCCCTAAAACTACAAGTCTCTAAGAATGAGCAAACCTTACAAGACACTAACGCTAAAATTGCTAGTATTCAAAAGAAAATGAGTGAGATTAAATCTGAAAGGGAATTGCGTTCTTTAAATATTGAAGAAGATATTGCTAAAGAGCGTTCTAGTCAGGCTAATAGAGAAATTGAAAATTTACAAAATGAAATCAAGCATAAAAGCGAGAGACAAGAGAGCTTAAAAAATGAAATGTTAGAGCTTGAAAAATTAGCAAATGTTTTAGAAAGCTCCGTAGAAAGCGAAGTCCAAAATATCAAAGAAACCCAACAAAAAATCTTTAAAAAGAAAGAAGATTTAGTAGGAAAAATGGAGCCTAAAATCTATAGCTTTTATGAAAGAATTAGAAGATGGGCGAAAAATACCAGCATTGTAACCATAAAAAAACAAGCTTGTGGGGGTTGCTTTATTAGATTGAATGACAAGACTTATTCAGAAGTTTTAAGTAGTGGGGATATTGTCACTTGTCCGCATTGTGGGCGTATTTTATACACTGAAAGTTTGGAACTACCTATAGAAAGCCAAGAATAATTATTAGTTGTTTAAGTTTTTCTATCTTTTATGTTTGAGTTTAGGGCATCTTTGTTGTGTGCCTTTAATTTATCTTTTGAGTTTTAAGGAGAAATACCGCCATTCTTTAAAATCTCGCTTTTTTTTAAAAGATAACGCTTTAAAAAGCGAACCGATTTTTTGGTTTCATGCATGCTCTTATGGGGAAGTCAAATCCTTAGAGCCTGTTATTCAAGCCTTAAAAGAACCTATTTTAATTAGCGTTACCACTAACACCGGCTTTGAATTAGCCACTAAGACTTATTGTAATTTTAAGCATATAGAAGTGCGTTACTTGCCTTTTGAAACCCTATTATTTATTTGGAAGAAAAACTTAAAAAAATTAAAGACCTTAGTAATTACAGAAGCAGAGTTGTGGTTTAATGTGTTTGATATGGCTCAAAAATTAGGGGCAAAAACCATGCTCATTAATGCTAGGATTAGCACACGCTCTTATCCTAAATATTTGCGTTTTAAATTCTTTTATAAAATTTTATTTAAACGCATTGATTTGATTTTAGCCCAAAGTGAAGAAGATAAAACTCGCCTATTGAGTTTAGGAGCTAGAAAGGTTATCAATTTTTTTAATATCAAGCGTTTTTCAAAGCCCACAATCACTTACTATTACCCTAAAAACCCTAATGCTTTAAATGTAGTTCTAGCCAGCACGCATGAGAGTGAAGAAGAGCTAGGTTTAAAGGCGTTTTTGGAATTTAAAAAGATTTATACGCATGCAAGACTAATCATTGTGCCACGCCACCCAGAGCGTTTTAAAAGCGTGCAAAATCTATTGCAAAATATATTAAAAGCTACGCCTTATAGCTTAGAGTTTTTTTCTTCAAAGGGTTTTGTGGAATGCGATATTTTATTGGTGGATAGTTTAGGGGAATTGAATAATTTTTATCAAATTGCAGATATTGTAATACTAGGGGGTTCATTTGTAAAAAAAGGGGGGCATAACCCCTTAGAGCCGGCGTTTTTTAACACTCGTTTAATCACAGGGGAATACATTTTTAATCAATTAGCGTTATTTGAGTTAGTTAAGCCCTATAAAATAGTTAAAAAAGAGAATTTGTTAAACGCCCTTTTGGATTATGAAAATTTAGGCGTGGTGCGTTTTTTAAAAAACCAACACCATTTAAGCGAATTACTCACACTCGTTAAAGGATAAATATGGAAAAAGCCTATAAACTATTAAGCATACAAGAAAATATTTCACATAAAAAAGCAAAAGCTTTGATTGATTTAGGATTAGTAAGCATAGGGGGGAAGAAACTTAGCATTGCTAGAAAGGAGCTACCCAAAAACACACGCTTTAGTATCCAAAAAATTGAAAAACCCAGCGTGATTTTTGAAGATGAAAATGTCCTAGCTCTTTTTAAACCCCCCTTTATAGAGAGCTATGACTTGGTGCTTTTTTTTAACGATTGGGTGTTATTGCACCGCTTGGATAAAGAGACTAGTGGAGTGATTTTATTAGTCAAAGAAAATTCAGAATTTCATTTAAAGGCTAAAAAGGCTTTTAAAGACAGGGTGGTAAAAAAGGAATATCTAGCATTAGTTCAAGGTATTTTAGAAGAAGAGCAAGAAATCAATGCCCCCATTCTTACAACTAAAACTTCGCATGCTTATAGTAAAATCTCACCCAAAGGGCAAGACGCTCTCACCAAGATTACACCCTTAAAAATTATGGGTAAAAAAACCCTTCTAAAAGTAGAGATTAAAACCGGAAGAATGCATCAAATTAGAGTGCATTTAAAGCATATCAATTACCCTATTATAGGTGATACGCTCTATGGCAATAAACAAACTTCAGCCAAACGCTTAATGCTCCATGCCCATAAAATTGCGTTATTAGGGTATGAGTTTGAGGCCATTACCCCTAAAGAATTTGAATTTTAAGGACTAGAATATGAATGCTTGGAATACGATTTATGAGCGTTTTGACCCTATAGCCTTTAGTCTTGGTGGCATTGATGTGCATTGGTATGGTTTAGCGTATGCTTGTGCGATTATTATAGCCTTTTATATGGCATTAAGAATGATTAAAAATGACCCTAAAAGATTTCCTATTGAAAGAAAGGATTTTGAGAGCTATTTTTTATGGGCAGAACTTGGCATAGTTTTGGGAGCAAGAATAGGATATATTCTTATTTATGACCCAAATTCTAGCTACTACTTAATGCATTTTTGGCAAATCTTTAACCCCTTTGATAGTGAAGGGAATTTTGTAGGTATTCGTGGAATGAGCTATCATGGGGGCTTGGTAGGGTTTTTAGTTGCATCATATCTTTATAATCGTAAGGATTTAAAAAAGTTTTTAATCTATTTGGATTTAATCGCTATTAGCTTACCTTTGGGGTATGTTTTTGGTAGGATAGGGAATTTTTTAAACCAAGAGCTTTTTGGAAGAATTGTGCCACAAGATAGCCATTTAGGGCAAATGATAGGTATTATAGTCAATAATGAGTTGCGTTATCCTAGTCAGCTTATTGAGGCGTTTTTAGAAGGGATTGTGGTGTTTTTTATGGTAATGCTGGCTAAAAAATACACTAAAACGCATGGGTTATTAATCGTGGTTTATGGTTTGGGGTATTCATCTATGCGTTTTTTAGCAGAATTTTACAGAGAGCCTGATAGTCAAATGGGGGTTTATATTTTTAATTTGAGTATGGGGCAAATTTTGAGTTTGTTTATGGTAATTGTTTCTTTAGGGATTTTATTGTATGCTACAAGGTATTCTAAAAACAAAGGATAATTGATGAAATTTTTAGATAAAGAAAAACGCAAACAATTATTGAATGAACGCCATTCTTGTAAAATATTTGATGCTAATTACAAGCTATCTAGCGAAGAATTAGAAGAAATTGCGGAGTTTGCTAGATTATCACCTAGTTCTTATAACACTCAGCCATGGCATTTTATTATGGTTACTAACCTTGATTTGAAAAAGCAAATTGCAACGCATAGCTATTTTAATAAGGATATGATTGAAAGTGCGTCAGCTTTAATGGTAGTATCGCATTTAGAGCCTAGCGAGCTATTACCCCATGGGCATTATATGCAAAATCTCTATGTTGAGCCTATGAAATCTAGGATAATCCCTTCTTTTAGCCAAATGCTAGAAGTAAGGTTTCAAAACAGCATGCAAAAATTAGAAAGCTACATGCTAGAACAATGCTATATTGCTGTAGGACAAATTTGTATGGGTGTGAGCTTAATGGGATTAGATAGCTGTATTATTGGAGGCTTTGATGCTTTAAAAGTGAGTGAAGTTTTAAATCACTATACCAATAAGCCTAAAATTGCGTGTTTAATTGCTCTAGGTAAGAGAGTTAATGAGGTTTCTTTAAAATTAAGAAAGCCCAAAGCTAATGCGATAACTTTCTTATAGCGCATTATTTAAAATGTTTTTAAGTATTATTTGGCTACCATTGAATGGATAGCTTGCATTTTATTTTATAGAGAAGGAGTTGAGTGTTGTTTGCAAGAATTTTTTTAGGTTGCCTTTTAGGGATAGTTTTAGGCACCTCTTTGTCTGCTAAAAGTATTTTGAGAGAGAATGAAATTTTGGTCTCTGACTTAAAAAATATGAAGAGAGAATTAGCCGGTGCACCTAAATGGGTTTTTATGGATCCTAAGAGTCCCTATGAAGAATTGGGTGTGGCATACATTCCCATTAAAAATAGGTTTTTAGGGATTGACCAAGCGACTTTGAATGCTAAAATGAGCATGATTTTGGTTTTCCATGAAGTTTTTGTGAATTATAAAAAACTTTTTATGGAGCAGTTTCATGAAAGTGAGGGCACAGTTCTATCTATTGCTGATGCTTATTACAACTATTTGATTACAAAGGTTCGCGTGTCTGATACTTATGTAAATATGAAAGCTGAAGTGGCTGTAGTGAAGATTAAAATTGATGGGTGTAAGATTGATGAGATTGAGCGCTACCTTAAAGCCAGTATTAAGAATATCAATGATAATGAGCTAGACTATATCGGCAAAGTTACACAAAAAGAGCTTGGAGATGTTTGCACCGCTAAACCTAGATAAGTTTTTCTTTTAAAGAGAGATTAAGGACTTTTGCCTTTTGTCTCTTTTTATAGATTAAGTTGCTTTGAGATTTCCGTAATAGGTTTTTTAGGGAGAGGTTAATTTCAAAAATCGTTTGAGTTTTAGGTTTTTTAAGCTAATATAGTTTTCTAAAAAATAGGGGTCTTTACTCATTTCATTAGTTAGGTGTGTGTGCAACATTTTGATAGATTGAGAATCATACGAAATTGGTTTATTTGAATATTTTAAGTAGTTTTCAAAAAATTGAAATCTAAAGGGTGTTGCTAGAATTGTTTTTAGGTAGTTATTCAGATATTCACTAGGAATATCATTGTTTTCTAAGCGTGCTAGGAATGGTTTTGTCCCGGTGTTAAAGTGCAATATTATACAATCTTTAAAAATTCTAAGTCTATCTTTTGGCTTTTTGTTTTGTAAAAAATCTATGCATAAATTATATTTGAGTGGTAATTCTAGAATATGTTCATAAAAGAGAATATTTATAAGAGTTTGTTCGGCATAAAACAAGCTTTTACCATGAGATTTTAAATAGCTAATTGCTTGTTCTTGGAGATTATTTTTTCGCCAGAGCTCTAAATTGGCAATAAAAAAGCCACCATTATAGCCCTGATGGTTATGCTCCATATCAAGTTCACTTAAGCGACTTATATCTATATTATTGAGCTTAGCTCTTGTAGCAATATTTGCATTGAATTGTTGTTTGCTCCACAAAGATGTAATATCTTTGACCATAGCAAAATAATAATCTTGTATATCTATAAAAAATGCACTTGATATATCGCCATAAAAATGCATATCTACATCTATAGCAATAATTTTATCTACTTCTTGATATATAGAGGCTAAGAAGAGTTTGCATAAGACTAAAATACCATATCTTTTGGCACAAACTTCTGGTAAATACTCTAGAATTTGATTGTCTAATATTGTATGAGGAGTGAAACTTAAGACCACAAAATCCTCAAAAGGCAGAATGCTTTCTTGTAATAAAAGTTTATCATCTTGTGTTATATCCTTTGTGAAACAATGCACGTGGTAGTTTAAGGTTAAATTTTTATAAGTTCTGCTTGCATGAGAAAAAAGTGAATAGAGTGTAACACCTGCACCTATGCAATAAGCTTTGTCAAAAGACATAAAAAGATGCAGTGTTTTAGTTTTTTCTTTAGGAAAAGATAAATCTGTCATTTTCTAGAGTCCTATTTTTTTGAATATAATATAACATGATGTCGATAAGGGCATTCTGAATGCAAAAAAAATTAAAGAATATATTCTTAAAAAATCAAGCGTTCTTGGGCATTATCCTCTTCTTTAGGAGCAGAAACAATAGGAGAAGTGGAGTAATAAGGAATTTTATCTATGATTTCTTTACGCACATTTTGAGGCACATCAAATTTTCTTTTTAAAGAAGGCTCAATAGCTAGAATATTTCGCATAAAATGCGCATATACAGGAGCACTCACCACACCTCCTGTAGCTCGTTTTCCAATAGGGGTATTATTGTCTCTGCCAAACCAAATTACGCTTTGTATCGTAGGGGTAAAGCCAATAAACCACGCATCAACATTATTATTAGAAGTGCCTGTTTTACCGGCTACTTCTATATTGTTTAGGCGTGCTTGTCTGCCGGTGCCATTTTCTACGGTATTCATCAGCACTGAAAGGGTTAAAAAGGCTTGTTCTTTAGAAGTGGTGCGTTTAATCTCAATAGGCGTAAAGGTCTTAACCTCGCCCTTAAGGTTTGTAATGCTCTCAATGAGCATGGGTTGGAGCATAGTGCCATAATTAGAAAAAAGCGAGTATTTTTGTGCGGCATCAAGGGGTGAAATAACAAAACTGCCAAGCACAATGGATAAATCTTTGGGTAGATTTTTGAATCCCATGCCATTTAAAGCGTTATAAACTTTATCAAAGCCAAGTTGGTCGCTCAAGTTGATAGTAGCTAGATTAAGAGAATGGCTTAAGGCATCTTGCAAAGTTACAAGCCCTAGAAAGTTACGAGAGTAGTTGCTAGGATGCCAAGCATGGTTTTGAGAGCTGTCATTATTGCGGTTAGCATTTTCAAAATTCCTAGCTGTATCAGGGATTTTAGAGGCAGTAGAATAACCATTATCAAAAGCAATTTGATAAATAAAAGGCTTGATAGCACTTCCAAATTGGCGTTTGGCTTGTGTGGCACGATTAAAAGCGCTTTTTTTATAATCAATTCCGCCCACTAGAGCAAGGATTTTTCCGCTTTGAGTGTCTGTAACCACCATACTAGCGTTGAGATTATCTTCTGTTTCTAAGTCGCTTTCTTTTTCGGCAGTTTTATTTTTGAGGCGTTCTTGAGCTATTTTTTCTAAGATTCTTTGATGACCAAAACGCAAAGATTCTAAGGCCAAGCGTTGGTAATCTAAATCTAAAGTGAGCTTAATGGTATAACCTTTAGTCTTAAGGCCTTCAAGTTGCTCTAGCTGTTTAAGCACTTCATCTACAACATAAGGAGCGCTATTTTGCGTAGTGCTTTCATTATACACGATAGGCACTTCATTTAAAGAGTGTTTTAATTCTGCAGAAGAAATCCAACCTAAAGAGTGCAAGCGCCTTAAAATATCATTAGCCCTAGCAAGCGAAAAATCCAAGTTCTTTGTAGGGTCATAGAAACTTGGGGCACGAGGCAAGGATACGAGCATGGCGATTTCTTTAAGGCTGAGTTTGTCTAAAGGTTTTTTAAAATATCCTAAGCTTGCCGTTTTGACACCATAATACCCATGCCCAAAAAAAGTTTGGTTTAAATAGCGTTCTAAAATTTCTTCTTTGCTCAAAACCTTTTCAATGCGTAAGGAGATAATAGCCTCTTTGAGTTTTCTTGTTAGGGTTTTTTCTCGTGTAAGCACCATATTTTTAACAAGTTGTTGGGTGAGCGTGCTACCCCCCTCAGTGTAACGACCACTTTTAGCATTTTTAAGCACCGCACGCATGATGGCATCTAAATTAATCCCTCCATGCTCAAAAAAAAGCGTATCTTCTACGGCCAATAAGCTTTCAATAAGTCTAGCAGGAACTTCATCAAAATGAGCGTAAAAGCGAAATTCTTTATCGTAGATATTGGCAATCAAACGCCCTTTTTTATCTAAGATTTGTGAGGCAATATCAGGGTGGTAATCCTTAATTTTGGCAATATCTTTATCGGTGTTAACCCAAATTTGTGCGACAAGAATAGAGAGCGACCCAACAATAATAGCACCCAAGGCCATTAAAAAATAAAAAATTTTTTTTAACATGAGAGATTCTTTATCCTAAAAATCATTTAATAAAACTCCTTTAAGAAGTGTGCCTAATTGTAAGGTATCTTGCAATGTGTGCTTTAATGAAAGAGAAATGCGTAAAATGGGCTTAGAAACGGTAGGGGGGCGAATAGCTCCCACTAAAAAACCTTGTTCTTTTAAGTAGGCATGGGTTTTTAATAATTCATCATTATTCTTAAAGGCCAAAGTAAAAAACCCTGTGTGTGTAGAAATGCCTAAGGTTTCAAAAATAATCTGTTGGTGTTGGTTGAGATTAGCTCTTAGCTCTTGTTGGTGTGTGATAAAATACTCTAAATGTGCTAGGCTCAATGCGGTATCTAAAAGGCTTAATGCGGTAGTGTAAATAACGCTTTTTGCCCGATTGATTAAAAATTCTATGACTTCATTAGGAGCTAGAATGCAAGCTCCATAACTAGCTAGCGCTTTAGAAAAAGTGCTGAGTTTAATAATATTTTTCCTCTCTGTAATATGATGGTATTCTAAAAAACCTAGTAAATTTTCTCCAATAGTGCCAAAGCTATGAGCCTCATCTAAAATTAAAAAAGCATTTGGAGTTTGTAATACCACTTCATAAAGTGCGTAAGGTGCGATACTTGTATCCATAGAATACACGCCCTCGATGGCGATAAATTTGAGCTTATTTTGAGGAGCATTAGAGAGCTTATTTTTCAAATCTTTAGTATCATTATGTTTAAAAAAAATAACTTGCTTTGATTTATTCTTAGTGCTAAAAATTCCGCTTGCATGGTAATGTTCATCTATGAATAACAAAGCATTTTTAACCAAGAGAGTATCAATAAGAGCCAAATTACCCAAAAAGCCACTCCCTATTAAAAGTGCGTCTTCAAAGCCAAATAAACTTGCCAATTTACTTTCTAATTCAGCATGTAAGGGGTGGTAGCCATTGACTAGCATAGAGGCCTTAGAAGAATGAGTGCTGAAAGCTTGAAGTTTTTCAAAAGCATTTTTCAATAAATCGCTACGAGTGCTTAAGCCTAAATAATCATTAGAGGCATAATCCTTTAAAGAAAAATCAAAAAGCTCTCTCTTGCGATAGCGTTTAAAGCGATGCAAAGCACACAATTCGTTAGAAAACATCAGCTTAACTAAATCTTGTTAAAAAATTTTAATTTCCTTTTTGGATTTCTTCAATTCTTTTATTTAGCTCATCTTGTTTTTCAATAAACATCTTGTCAATATTTTCTTTAACATGCTTAGCACTTTCTTCTACCAAATGCACTTTATGTTCTAGTTTTTTAATGTCTTTAGTATGCTCCTCTTGGACGAGCTTAACTAAGTCGTTTGCCTCAGTATGCACGCTTGCATGATGGCTTTCAAGGGCTCTATAGCCTGAAGTATTAGCAAAATTTTCTTTACCAGCACCTTCATAATACCACTTGCCTAAGCGACAACTTTTATGACTTGTAGTGTTGAATGTGTTCATACCAAAGACCATACCATAAAGATTGTCTTTAAAGACTACATGGTCAAGTTTAGCTAAACCACAAAACACTCGGTTATTAATGTTATAAATGGTATATTTAGCTGATTTGGCAACAACTTGATTATTTTGGACTTTATCTTGAATTTCTTCTACATCACTTTTAATAGACCCTACAATAGAATTGATGTCATGGGTATTAGTTTGAATGTCGTTAGCCTCTTGTTGCATGCTTTTGACAACGACAGCAATTTCTTTTGTAGCTTTTTGGGTTTTTTCAGCTAATTTTCGCACTTCATCAGCTACTACTGCAAAGCCTCTGCCATGCTCACCGGCTCTTGCGGCCTCAATAGCAGCATTCAAAGCTAAGAGATTAGTTTGTTCTGCAATGTCATCAATAAGGGAGATAACTTGCGTGATTTCGTTACTGCGTTGATTAAGCGAATCAGCTAACGAAGTAGCATTTTGCATTTTTTCGTATAAGGACTCTATATTCTGGCTTGCTTTATTAACAGACTCTAACCCCTCATTAGAGTGCTGTTCGCTATTTTTGCTTGCACTTAAAAGTTCGCTAGTTTCATTATGGATGTTTTGCATGCTTAGCTGTGCACCTTCTAAGCCCTCTTTAAGACTTGCAAAAAAGGTTCTAAATAAATCGCTTTTATGATATTCGCTAACACAATCTGCTTTTTTAGCAAGGGAAAAGTATTGCACCCCATCAATAGTTTGACTTTTAGAAGAATAGGTAGTGTCATTTAACTGAATATTTTCAGCATTTTCTTTAAAAACAGAAATCTGCTCATCTAAATCTGTTAAACTTGCCAAATGTCCATTTTTAAAAACTATTTTATTATTTTTAATACCAACAAACCCCTCATGCAAGCACATATCCAAGAGACTCTGATAAAGATTGACCTCTTTTTTTAAATTGGCAATTTCAGAATTTTTTTCATTGATTTTAACTTGGAGTTGTTTATTATTCCCAAACATAGTGCTTTCCTTATCTTTGTATTTGTGCTTCTTAAGGTCATACAAGAACCATAATTTGCATTTCAAATTGACCTAGATTATACCTAAAAATTAATAAAACATTACTTTTGATATGAGGTCAATATGACCGAAATAGACTTTTAAGGTTTTTGTTGTAAAGATATCAATAATCTAGAAATTTGAATAAGGATAAATGGTATTATTTTTTAAATATAAAATTATTTGTTTTAAAAATTTTAGATGTTGTCCGATATAACCTTAACCATTGGCAAGGATGCCTTTGGGTTTAATAACAAGGAGTTACAACAATGGCTTTTCAGGTCAATACAAATATCAATGCGTTAAATGCGCATGTGCAATCTTCTCTTACTCAAACTGCACTTAAGAATTCATTGGAGCGCTTAAGTTCAGGTTTGAGAATCAATAAGGCAGCTGATGATGCATCAGGCATGACAATTGCGGATTCTTTGCGTTCACAAGCGAGTGCTTTAGGTCAAGCGATTGCCAACACTAATGATGGCATGGGAATTATCCAAATTGCAGATAAAGCAATGGATGAGCAGTTAAAAATCCTAGATACCGTTAAGGTTAAAGCTACTCAAGCAGCTCAAGATGGTCAAACCACTCAATCTCGTAAGGCGATTCAAGCTGACATCGTGCGTTTGATTCAAGGCTTGGATAATATTGGTAATACAACCACTTATAATGGTCAAGCGTTATTGTCTGGTCAATTTACCAATAAAGAATTCCAAGTAGGTGCGTATTCTAACCAAAGTATTAAGGCTTCTATTGGCTCTACCACTTCAGATAAAATTGGTCAAATCCGCATTGCTACGGGTGCGTTGATTACGGCTTCTGGAGACATTAGCTTGACATTCAAGCAAGTAGATGGTGTGAATGATGTAAAATTAGAGAGCGTAAAGATTTCTAGCTCAGCAGGCACTGGAATTGGTGTGTTAGCAGAAGTGATTAACAAAAATTCTAACCGAACAGGTGTTAAAGCTCAAGCAAATGTTATCACCACAAGTGATGATGCAATTCAGTCGGGGAATTTAAGCAATTTGACTTTAAATGGGATTCATTTAGGTAATATCGTAGATATTAAAAAGAATGACTCTGATGGAAGATTGGTCGCAGCCATCAATGCAGTTACTTCTGAGACTGGTGTGGAGGCCTATACTGATCAAAATGGACGATTGAATTTGCGTAGTGTTGATGGGCGTGGGATTGACATTAAAGCCGATGATAATCAAGATGGCTCTCAAG
Source organism: Helicobacter cetorum (assembly GCF_900198405.1). GTDB lineage: Bacteria > Campylobacterota > Campylobacteria > Campylobacterales > Helicobacteraceae > Helicobacter > Helicobacter cetorum_C. The sequence goes on along the minus strand of NZ_FZMR01000002.1, from coordinate 126,140 downwards.
TCGCTATTAAAAATGTTAATGGTGGTCAAGATTTAACGCAAGGTTCTACTAACTATGGAAGACTCTCTCTCTCGAGATTGGATGCTAGGAGCATCAGTGTTGTTTCAGCATCTGATTCAGATAAATTAGGCTTTACTGCTATTGGCTTTGGGCAAAATCAAGTGGCAGAAACCACAGTAAATTTGCGCGATGTTACAGGAAACTTTAACGCCAATGTTAAATCAGCAAGTGGTGCAAACTATAACGCTGTCATTGCTAGTGGCAATCATAGTTTGGGAGCTGGAGTTACGACCTTAAGGGGTGCGATGGTGGTTATGGATGTCGCTGAGTCAGCTATGAAGATGCTAGATAAAGTGCGTTCTGATTTAGGTTCTGTACAAAATCAAATGATTAGCACCGTAAATAACATCAGTATCACTCAAGTGAATGTAAAAGCTGCTGAATCTCAAATTAGAGATGTAGACTTTGCTGATGAGAGCGCTAACTTTAATAAAAATAACATTTTGGCACAATCTGGTAGCTATGCGATGAGTCAGGCTAACACCGTTCAGCAAAATATCTTAAGGCTTTTAACATAGTTTTAAGAGGATATTTGTATGGAGCTAATGCTTTTAAGGCATTGGCTTTTTGTTTTCATTTTTACTTCTTTTTGCTATAAAATACCTTTTATTTTCTTTTTTCTGTAGTAGGCGGTTTTTGATGTTAGATAGTTTTGATATTCTAAAAGCTTTAAAAAATTTAAATTTATTAGAAAATACCCCTCTTGTTTGGTGGCCTAACGCTTATAGCTTTGAGACTTTAATTGGGGCGATTTTAACGCAAAATACAAAATTTGAGAATGTTTTAAAATCTTTAGAAAATCTAAAAAACGCTCTTATTTTAGAAAGTGATGATGAAAATAATCTTAAAAAAATTGCTTGTATTGAGCCTATCAACCTTAAAGAGCGTATCCGCCCTAGCGGGTTTTATAACCAAAAGGCAAAACGAATCATTAGTTTGAGTGAAAATATTTTGAAAGACTTTAAAAATTTTGAAAATTTTAAAAAAGAAGTAACTAGAGAGTGGCTTTTAAATCAAAAGGGCATTGGTAAAGAAAGTGCGGATGTGATTCTTTGCTATGTGTGTGCTAGAGAAGTGATGGTAGTGGATAAATACACTTATTTATTTTTAAAAAAATTAGGCATAGAAATAGAAGATTATGATGAATTGCAGAATTTTTTTATGAAAGGTGTTGAAGAAAATCTAAAAAATGCCTCAGCACTCTATGAAAAACCTATTTCTTTAGCAGAGCTTTATGCGAGATTTCATGGAAAAATTGTAGAATTTTCTAAGCGAAAATTAGATTTAAAATTTTAAAATGTCTTTTTTTCTTAAAATCTTAGTGGTGTTGGGCTTAACAAAGTCGTTATTAGCCGATAGCCATTCGTTAGGTTTTTTTAAGCCTTTAGAGCCGACAAAAAAATATTTTGGCATGCTTAAAATAGGGTATCTTTATCAGCATGTTCAGTCTGTAAAATCTGCTCCTATACGCCCTAAAAATCGTCCTCCTATTTGGATAAAAAAGCAATACGATGATTTTTCGTTGGGTTTTAGTGCGGGGCGTGTTATAAAAAAGAAGTTCTTGCTAGGGGGATATTTAGATTCAGCAATGGGTGGGTCGTATTTTTTAAGCACAGGATTTGTAGCTGGGGTGAGGCTTTTTAAAGGGTGGGTAATTCCTAGAATTTCATTAGGGTATCAACTCCAAATTTTAGGGGTAAAAATGGATAAACACCAATATAATATCCAATCAGCCGTAGGAACTATTGGGGTGTTTTTTAATGTGGCTAAAAATTTTGGCTTGAGCGTTGAGGCACGAGGGGCTATCCCTTTTTATTTTATCCAAAGCAAGTTTTCTAAGGCTTTTGGCACACCAAGACTAGACATTTATTCCATAGGAATAACCTTTACATTTTATGATTTTACTAAATTTTTAGGATAAAATACTTTTTGAGAATTAACTACAAAGATAACAATAGATAAATAATTAAGGATTTATGATGATTTTTATTGATGCATGTTTTAAGAAAGAAACACCCTACACACCCATTTGGATGATGAGACAAGCTGGGCGTTATTTAAGTGAATATCAAGAGACTCGCAAAAAAGCGGGGAGTTTTTTAGAGTTGTGTAAAAATAGTGATTTAGCTATGGAAGTTACCTTACAGCCGGTAGAAATTTTAGATGTGGATGCCGCCATTTTATTCAGTGATATTTTAGTTGTGCCTTTAGAAATGGGCTTAGATTTGGAATTTATCCCTACAAAAGGACCGCATTTTTTACAAACCATCACGGATTTAAAAAGCGTAGAAAATCTAAGAGTAGGAGCATACAAGCAACTCAATTATGTTTATGATACTATCTCTCAAACTCGTAAAAAACTTTCTAAAGATAAAGCCTTGATAGGTTTTTGTGGTTCGCCTTGGACACTAGCGACTTACATGATAGAAGGTGAAGGGAGTAAAACTTATGCTAAAAGTAAGAAAATGCTCTATAGCGAGCCTAAAGTTTTGCATGCTCTTTTAGAAAAATTAAGCACAGAATTAATAGAGTATTTAAGTCTTCAAATTCAAGCAGGGGTTAATGCGGTTATGGTCTTTGACTCATGGGCAAATGCCTTAGAAAAAGAAGTTTATTTAAAGTTTAGTTGGCATTATATGAAAAAAATTTCTAAAGAGCTTAAAAAACGCTATCCACACATTCCAGTAATTCTTTTTCCTAAAGGGATTTGTGGGTTTTTAGATAGCATAGATGGGGAATTTGATGTATTTGGAGTGGATTGGAGCACTCCTTTAGAAATGGCAAAGAAAATTTTAGGCGATAAGTATGTTTTGCAAGGGAATTTAGAGCCTACACGCCTTTATGATAAAAGTGCCTTAGAAGAAGGGGTTGAAAAAATTTTAAAAATTATGAACAATAAGGGGCATATTTTTAATTTAGGGCATGGAATGTTACCGGATTTGCCTAGAGAAAATGCTAAGTATTTAGTGGAATTGGTGCGTAGTAAATCTAAGCGATAGGGGTCTTTATGAATGTAATGATAAGATATATTGGTTTATTGGGAGTTTTAGGTATTTGTTTGTTAGCTAAAGACCCTAAAGGCGATTCTTTAGAAAACGAGATTTCTATCATGTCGCAATCTAAATCTCCCCAAGAAATTAAGCAAATTTTAAAAGAATATAATCATAAGAATTTGAGCTTAGTTAACCCTAAGGATTTATCTAATAATACATTGTTTAACACCCCCAATGATTCTCAAGGTTTTTTGCCTTTGAAACAAATTGATACTCCTGTAGCCTCTAGCATTACTAAAGAAATTGCTAGATACCATGAAAGAAGTCATAAAGTCGCTTTAGGGCTTTATGAATTGCTTAAGGGGGCTACAACTAATCTTAGTTTGCAAGCCCAAGAAATGAATGTTAAGCAAGCGATGAAAAACCATACTATTTCAAAAGCGATGTTTTTGCCTACTTTTGATATGCACTATAATTTTAAAAATGAAAATAGAGATACCCCAGAATTTAAGCGTTATAACACCCAACAATTACAAGCACAAGTTAAATTAAATGTTTTTAATGGTTTTAGTAATGTGAATAATGTGAGAGAAAAATCTGCAAGCTATCGCTCTAGCGTGGCTAATTTAGAATACACGCGCCAAAGTGTGTATTTGCAAGTGGTGCAACAATACTATCAATATTTTAATAATCTCGCTCGTGTGATTGCTTTACAAAAAAAATTAGAGCAGATTAAAACAGATATTAAAAGGGTTTCTAAGCTCTATGATGAAGGGCTAACTACTATTGATGATTTACAAAGTTTGAAAGCTCAAGGGAGCTTGAGTGAATACGATATTTTAGATGTGCAGTTTGCCTTAGAACAAAACCGCTTGACTTTAGAATATCTAACCAATTTAAACATAGAAAATTTGAAAAAAACTACCATTGATACTCCTAATTTACAACTAAGAGAACGCCAAGATTTAGTTTCTTTAAGAGAGCAAATTGTCGCGCTCAAATACCAAAATAAACAGCTCAACTACTATCCTACCGTGGATTTATATGACTCATGGCTTTATTGGATTCAAAAGCCTGCTTATGCGTTAGGGCGTTTAGGGAACTTCTATCCGGGGCAGCAAAACACCGCCGGGGTTACTGTGAGCTTAAAAATCTTTGATGATATAGGACTATCTTTGCAAAAGCAGTCTATTTTATTAGGACAATTAGCAAGTGAAAAGAATTTGGCTTATAAAAAGCTAGAGCAAGAAAAAGACGAACAGCTTTATAGAAAGTCGCTTGAAATTGCACGAGCTAAAATTGAATCTTCTAAAGCAAGCTTACAATCAGCCAATCTTTCTTTTATGAATATCAAAAAGAAATACGATGCAAATTTAGTGGACTTTACCACTTATTTAAGGGGCTTAAGCACCCGCTTTGATGCAGAAGTGGCTTACAACATGGCTTTGAACAATTATGAAATGCAAAAAGCAAATTATATTTTTTATAGTGGGCATAAGATACAAGATTATGTGCATTAATTTAGAGGGATAAAATGATACAAAAATTTTTAATAGGGCTATGCTTGAGTTTTTTATATTTGCAAGCTAGTGAAGAGGTGTATGCTGTCTTTAATGTGAAAGCCATGCAAGACTCTAAACTGACTTTGGATAGTTATGGCATTGTGAATGTGATTAGAGTTACTGAAGGGAGTGTGGTTAAAAAAGATGAAGTATTACTACTATTATATAACCAAGATAAACAAGCCCAAAGCAATTCTATTGAACAGCAATTAGCTTTTGCTAAAAAACAATACGAGCGTTATAACAAAATAGGTGGTGCTGTAGATAGAAACACTTTAGAACGCTATAAGGCGGATTATAAGCGTTTAGAATCTGATTATGCTTTTTCACTTTCTATGTTAGATAAAACTATTTTAAGAGCCCCTTTTGATGGCGTAGTAGCGAGTAAAAACATTCAAGTGGGCGAAGGGGTAAATGCGAATAACACCGTGCTTTTAAGACTGATTAGCCATCAAAAAAAGCTTGTCTTAGAATTTGACTCTAAATATATCAATGAAGTGAAAGTAGGGGATACTTTCACTTATTCTATAGATGGGGATTCTAAAAAATATGAGACTAAAATCACTAAGATTTATCCGGCTATTGATGAAGATACTAGAAAAGTGAGTGCAGAGGCTCTAGCACCTAGTAATATGGCAGTAGGGCTTTTTGGCGATGGGTTTATCCAAGTTAAAAACCACAAATAGAAAGTATTAAGCCATGTATAAAGTAGCAATTAATCGTCCTATTACGACTTTGATGTTTGCTCTTGCGATTGTATTTTTTGGAACCATGGGCTTTAAAAAGCTTAGTATCGCCCTTTTTCCAAATATTGACATTCCTATTGTGGTGGTTAACACCTTGTATCCGGGGGCTAGCGCTGAGATTATAGAAAGTAAAGTAACCGATAAGATTGAAGAGGCGGTCATGGGGGTTGATGGGATTAAAAAGGTTACTTCTAATAGCGCTAGAAATATTAGCATGGTTGCGATTGAATTTGAGCTAGAAAAGCCTAAAGATGAAGCACTGAATGATATTATCAATAAAGTTTCTTCAGTGCGTTTTAATGACCCAAATATTCAAAAGCCCTCTATTGATAAGTTTGATACCAACTCAGATGCGATTATCTCGCTTTTTATAAGCAGTGAGAGTGTGCCTATTGCCACTATTAATGACCATGCTAAAAATGTCATTAAACCCATGCTACAAAAGATTTATGGAGTGGGGGGTGTGCAACTCAATGGTTTTAGAGAAAAGCAAATTAGAATTTATGCTGACCCCACTTTAATGAATAAATATGGCGTAACTTATAGTGAGCTTTATAATGTGTTAAAAACAGAAAACTTAGAAGTGGATGGGGGGCGTGTTGTTAATGACCAAAAAGAACTAGCTATTTTAGTCAATGCGAATAGTTATACGATTGCTGATGTAAAAAACATTCAAGTGGCTAATCATGTGCGTTTAGCTGATATTGCTAAGGTAGAAGTAGGACTGCAAGAGAACACCACTTTTGCAAGCTTTGCACACAAGCCCGGAGTGATACTAGAAATTCAAAAAATTGCCGGATCCAATGAAATTGAAATTGTAGATCATGTCTATAAAGAGCTTAAGCATCTCCAAGAAGTCAGTCCGGGGTATGAGATCACACCTTTTATGGATACGACAACTTATATCCGCACTTCTATTGAAGATGTTAAGTTTGACTTGATTTTAGGGGGGATTTTAGCGGTTTTAGTGGTGTTTATTTTCTTGCGTAATGGCACGATTACTTTAGTTTCAGCGATTTCTATTCCTATTTCTATTATGGGGACTTTTGCTCTCATTCAATGGATGGGTTTTTCCTTAAACATGCTTACTATGGTAGCCTTAACTCTAGCGATAGGCATTATCATTGATGATGCGATTGTTATCATTGAAAATATCCATAAAAAATTAGAAATGGGCATGGATAAACGCACAGCAAGTTATGAGGGAGTGAGAGAAATTGGTTTTGCGGTCGTAGCGATTTCTGCGATGTTGCTCTCTGTGTTTGTGCCTATAGGGAATATGAAAGGTATCATTGGGCGCTTTTTTGAGAGTTTTGGGATTACGGTGGCTTTAGCAATAGCCTTATCGTATGTGGTGGTCGTTACGATAATTCCTATGGTAAGCTCTATTGTGGTAAGCCCAAAGCAATCTCGTTTTTATCATTGGAGCGAACCTTTTTTTAAGGCTTTAGAGACTCGCTATGTTTCTTTATTGCAATGGGTTTTAGGGCATAAACTTATTGTGTTTTTAGCTGTGGTTATAGTTTTTATAGGCTCTCTTTTTGTAGCCTCTAAGCTAGGCATGGATTTTATGCTAAAAGAAGATAGAGGGAAGTTTAATGTATGGCTTAAAGCAAGTCCGGGCGTAAGTATTGATTATATGGTCAATAAAACCCAAGCCTTTCAAAAAGTAATTGAAAAAAAGCCTTATGTAGATTTTACCACCTTACAAGTGGGCTATGGGAGCATTAAAAGTCCTTTTAAGGCTAAGATTTTTGTGCAACTTAAGCCTCTTAAAGAGCGTTCTTTAGACCAATTTAAAATTATGAAAGAATTGCGTAAAGAGTTAGACAGCATGCCAGAGGCTAAAGATATGCTTAGTATTAATTTTTCAGATATTCCTTTGTTAGGCGGGGGGGATAGCTCGCCTTTTCAAGTCTTTGTTTTTGCACCTTCGCAAGAAATCGTCAATAAGAGTGTAGCGAATTTGAAAAAATTCTTATTAGAAAGTCCTGAATTAAAAGGTAAGGTTGAAAATTATCACACTAGCACAAGCGATTCACAGCCACAAATCCAATTAAAAATCTTAAGACAAAACGCCAATAAATACGGCGTGAGTGCTCAAGCGATTTCAGCGGTTGTAAGCTCCGCTTTTTCAGGCGAAAATCAAGCGAGCTATTTTAAAGAAAATGGCAAGGAGTATGATATTATCATTCGTGTGCCAGATAATAAACGAGTGTCTGTAGAAGACATCAAGCGCTTACAGGTGCGTAATAAATACAATAAATTGATGTTTATAGATGCTTTAGTTGAAGTTAAAGAAACTATTAGTGCTTCTAATATCACTCGCTATAATCGGGAGCGTAGTATCACCGTGTTTGCTAGTCCTAATAAAAGTGCTAAGGTGTCTTTGGGAGAAGTTTTAAAACAAGTTACTAAGCATTCCAAAGAATGGCTTGTTGAAGGAGCGAATTATAGCTTTACAGGAGAGGCTAATAACGCCAAAGAAACCGGTGCAGAATTTATCATTGCTTTAGCTACAGCGTTTGTGCTAATTTATATGATTTTAGCTGCATTATATGAATCTATTTTAGAGCCATTAATTATTATGATTACCATGCCTTTGAGCTTTTCGGGGGCGTTTTTTGCTCTAGCTATTGCTCATCAACCATTAAGCATGTTTTCTATGATGGGCTTAATCTTGCTTATTGGTATGGTAGGAAAGAACGCCACGCTTTTAATTGATGTGGCGAATGAAGAGCGTAAAAAGGGTAAAAGCATTCAGGAGGCGATTTTATATGCAGGCGAGACTCGTTTAAGACCAATTTTAATGACTACGATTGCGATGGTTTTTGGCATGTTGCCCCTAGCTTTAGCGGTAGGTGATGGAGCTGCTATGAAGTCTCCTATTGGGATTGCTATGAGTGGGGGGCTTATGGTGTCTATGGTATTAAGCTTGCTTATTGTGCCAATTTTTTATCGTTTACTTGCTCCTGTAGATGATAAGATTAAACGCTTTTATCAAAGTCAAAAAACCTTACAATGAAAAAGATTTATTTAATTCTTGCTTTAATGATTAGCTTATTAGAGGCGTTTGAGCCTAAGAATAGCCAGATTTATTTAGGGGCTAATGTGGGTTTAGCTCCCATTGAGACAATCCCAAAAGCCACCCCTAATTCTTCTTATACGGCGTTTTTATGGGGAGCTAAGGGGGGTTATCAATATGCGTTTTTAAAATACTTGGCTTTGAGGGGGGATTTTTCTTATCTTATGGCGATTAAACCGACAGCATTTAATACGATTGTAACTTCTTTGTTGAGTTTGAATGCTGATGTTCTAAGCGATTTTTACACTTATAAAAAATATAGCTTTGGCGTGTATGCTGGGCTTGGGGTAGGGTATTTTGAGCAAAATATCCGCTTAAGCTCCGAAAATGGCTCTTTTATGGGCTATAATGGCTTGGTGAATGTTGGCGTAGGTAGCACGATTGAAGTGCATCATCGCATAGAGCTTGGAGTTAAAATTCCTTTTTTAAAAACGAGGAATATTTTCAAGCATTCTAGCTACCTCAGCAGTGTTTTTATTAGTGCGTCTTATAGCTATTTGTTTTAAATGAAAAATTCTATGATTAGCATTGTTCCCTTTGATTTGGGGTTTTGCTATTTTGATACTTTGGTTTTTAAAAGTGAAATTCAAAAATTCCAAGATAGTGTAAAAAATTTATGTGCTACAAGTTATGATTATAGCTACATAGAAGTACAAGACAAAAAAGAAATTATTGCCACTATAAAATTAAAAGATACCATAACTCTTTATATTTTTACTTTTGGTGTGGGTGTTTTTGTTTTTAATGGTTTTGATTTTCCCATAAGAGAACGAGAAAAGCTTTTCTCGTTAAAAAAATTTTTTAATAATAATATTGCTTGTGAATTATATTGTAAGAAAAAAATTATAGAAAAAGAAATTTTTAGTCAAAGTTGCGTCATCAATAAGCTTATTAAAGAGCTTTGGGATATACCAAAAAATAAGGCATTATCAAGACCAATAACTTGCAATGAAGGGTTTTGTAACCATGGGTTTTCTTATATTTTAGCCGTATATTGTTTAGAAAATAATATAAGTGATAAATCAAAATTGGATTTATTAATGAATCCTGCAATTTTAAAAAATATTATCGAAGAGCAACATTGGAATAGCATTTTAGAACAAATAAATAAATATGAGCCTATAGGACATAAAAATCATAGGCTTGATGATACCACAGATATTATTGCTTCATGGTCTGGGGTGGGTATAATTCAAAGCATTCTGCAAGATAAAAATAAAGAAATGATTATACAGTATGAAGTGAAGTTACAAGCGGTGTGGTTTTTATTTGATTGCCTAATAGAAAATATTAAAAATCATTCTTATAGTTTGTTAGAGTTAGAAAAAATAAAATCTATGGTAGCTCTAATAGATTTAGAGATAGAATACTTTTTTGATGCTAATATTTCAACAACAGAAAAAAACGCTTATAATATTATCTTTGAAACATCTGGTTATGGGATAATTAAGCATAAATTACAGGTCTTATTAGATAATAAGATTATGATTGAAAAGGCTAAAATCACGCAAAAAAGAGCTAAATATTCTAAGTCAACAGAAATACTTTTATTGCTCATTGCACTCACACAAATCTATGAGCCATTGATGAATTTATTTTCAACAAAAAGTCATATTCAAACAAGTGTAATGTTGATTTTAATGGTAGTTTTTGTTATAGCTAGTATTTTTATTATAAAAAAAGGAAATTAGAATGAAAAAAATTTTATTGATTATTGATATGCAAATGGGTTTTATGCGAAATGAGACAACCAAAGAATTAGCTCAAAAGATTAATGTGTTATTAGAATTAGACATTTTTGAGCTTGTAGTGGCATCACAATTTAAAAATACCACGCATAGCATGTATGAAAAGCTGTTTTCTTGGTTTAACCTCAAAGAGATTCAAGAGCAAGAATTGGCTATTAATAAGGATAAGATTGATGTCATAGAAGAAAAGGTTATCTATAATGTCATTAATGATAGTTTTATGGCTAAGCTTTGTGCATTAAACAAGGGGCAGTATCCCAAAGAAATTTATCTAGTAGGGGCAGATACAGATTGTTGTGTATTAGTAAATGCTGTGAGTTTATTTGAAAAAAATATTAGACCTATTGTATTGAGTGAATATTGTTTTTCTAATGCAGGTTTAGAGTCTCATCTGGCTGGAATTAAATGTTTGGAGAGACTGATTGGTAAAAATCAATTAAAGAATAATATTATCAAAAGTAAAAAAGACTTGTAAGGAATGGCTTTTATCAAAGCCTTTTTGCATCAAGTGTTACATTAATTTCATCTTTTATAATCTTAGCGCTTAGTTGCTTGATATTATCCATTTTTACATGGCAGTCTTTTAGAGAACCTAGCCAATCATTAATAGATGGTTTGATAGCTTTAGCATAGCGTTTCATAACAACAGAAACAGACACGGCTGTAGTGATAGGGTCAAGATTGTTTGTTGGAGCGAGTAAGGAATATTGAATAGTAACAATTTGATTGATAATACTAGCAACCATAAACTCTGTAGGCTGATAGATTGAAACATCAAAATTCTTTTGGCACACCTTAAGGGCATGGGATTTATTAGAAAGATTGGTAAAAATAGTGTTTAGGGTATCTTGTTTAATTTTTTGATAAGCATCATTGACTACAAACGCACTTCTTGGAGTTAAATAAGTTTCGCTTGTTAAAAAACCGATTAACCCTAAAACAAGAATAACTACACGCATTAAAAACCAAACACATAATTCAAATAGATAGAATACACCCTTCTTAGCTCCACATCAGTTCCATGGCTTGTATAGTAGGGGGCATTGATAGTGGGGATACGCACGCCATATTCTGCACCATGCAAGTAATTAGGCACATTATAAAGGCGTTTTTTAAACTTAGCCCCAATGCTTGAACCTCCTTTTTGAGACATGCTCACACCGCTTGCACTCGTCCAATGCACCCGCACCCCAAAATTAAATATAAACTGCACATAAGTGGGATCAACCTTACCTACATGCTCATATTTACGCAATAAATCAGACTTCCAGCTTTGCCCCGCAATAGCCACGCCTGTAAAAAACCCTACATCAACATGGCGGTTACACATCTCTTTATGATAGACATTCCATAACGCATCGATGCCAGCTCCCCAAGTGAATAAATCTAAATTATTATTATAAAGCCCTAAATCCACTTGAGCATGGTTATAATCAAAAAGTCCGTAATATCTCAAACCAAACCAATTCTTTTTGCCAAAGAATTGGCGATAACCTAGCATGATATTCAAACCATTGAGTGTTGCGGTCTGTTGGCTTTTACCCGGACGAAACGCTGGAACATAAGGAGTAGAGCCGGGTCTGCTTGGATTGTTATTGACCATAGCGATTTGATTTTGAATGAATTGGTTTTTGCTTTGGTGGCTATTGGCAAATTCTTGCATGCCACCTACTTGATAGCCAATCCCAAAAAAATATCCGTTTTGCTCCGCTTGTAAAGCTCCTCCAAAAAGTCCTATAGCTAAAGCATATTTTTTCATTTTTTATTCCATTGTGTAGTTGGTGTCATTACTTTTTCAAACCATACTCAAAGAAAGTAAACTCAAAAAGCTAAAAGAGCATCAAAGAGGCGTTAAAAAACACATTTGTTAAGCAATAGAATTTAAAAGGGTTTGACTTTGAGCTTCTAACTGCTTAAAGCCTTCTACAAGCTCATGCATGTTATGTTGGTCATATCCCTCTAAACAACGCTTGGAAAAATCTCTTGTAGTTGTTAGAAAAGCTTGCATAGGATACGCCTGCAAAATTGAAGAAAGTTCATCTAAATCTGCCTCTAATCGTTCAGCTTGAGCGTTAGAATGCACCGTATCTCTATACAAACGCATTTTAAATGCCATAAGATGAAAAGAGGCAACAATCTTAGAAAGTTGTTCTTTAGCAGAATTTGCAATGCTAGAACCTTGCTGGCTTTGAGCATGAAAAGAATTAAGCGTTTGGCTAAAGACTTGAATTGTTCCTAATGCGGTTTGCAAAAGTTCATTAGCCTCATTAAAAGCTTTTAAGAGAGCGCTTGTTTGCTCATTAAAGATTTTAAAAGTTCTTTGCACACTTTCTACTGACTCTGAAGTTTTTTCACTTAATTTTCTTACTTCATCAGCCACTACAGCAAAACCTCTGCCATGCTCACCTGCTCTTGCAGCCTCAATGGCAGCATTCAAAGCTAAGAGATTGGTTTGACTAGCTACTTCATCAATGCTAGAGACCACTTTTGAGGCCTCTTGGAGTTCTTGATTTAGAGTATTAAGCGTATTGCTAGAATGCTCATTAGTCGCACTTAGGGTATTCATATGCTCTTGCATAAGAGCAAAATCCTTAAGTGCCTCTTGGCTATTTTGAGCCACTTCTGCACAAATAGAATTAGACTGCATAAGTAAATCCGAGCTATGAGAAAGCCCTTCTAAAATCTTGGGCATTCCAGCTGTCCCCATACCCAATTTTTCTAATTCATTATTAAGCTCATGCATAACTAATGCTTGCTTAGCACTCAAGATTCCATTTACGCCATCTTTAATCGCTTCAGCATTTGAGCGAAAAGCCTTACGAAATCCTAAAGTAAAAACATTACGATAGGTTACGCCCTTTTGAGCCAAATTAGTGCAAGTAGAAACTTCTCTTTGAAACGCCTCCACTTGATCCAATAAATCATTAACTTTTAATGACAGAGGATAATATATGCTTGATGGGTCAATTGTCGTAATGCGAGATTCCAATTCGCCATTAGAGGCTTCATCTACAACTTTTTCAATCAGTTTTAAATCTTTTGAATAGGTCTTTTTGCTGAGTCCAAACATTTTTGAGAAACCTTTTTTAGGAATTTTGCAATGCGTTCATAAGCGCATCAAAAGTGGTTTTATGAGTTTGTAAAAGTTCGCCTAAAGCTTTTTGAGCCAGTGCCATTCCACCAACTTGTCGTTCGCATTTTAAAAGAGTTTGATAAATTGATGAAATCTCATTTACAGCCTTAGGATTAGGCTTTCTACGCACTGAATAATAGCCAATAACATTGCCATGCATATCAAATGATGGCGTTACATTGGCAAACACCCAATAAAAATCTCTTTTATCTAAACTCATGTTTTTTACAAAAACATTCGCCTCATTTTTAGCTTGAATAGTTTCCCAAAGGTATTTAAAGGCAGTCTTTGGCATATCAGGGTGGCGGATAATATTATGAGGTTTTCCTAACAATTCTTGCAAGCTTTTAGCTCCAACAATCTGAACAAAAGGCTCATTAGCGTAAGTAATCACACCCTTAGTAGTGGTCTTAGAAACCAAGAAACCCTCTTCTTCTACAAAGCGTTCCATAAAAATCCTTGAAATTTCTTATAAAGTTTTGAATTGCTGAATTGCTGAATGAATTATACCAAACTATTAGTAAAAACAAGCTTAATTTAAATAAAAGATATTCGTGTAATTTTTTATTTAAAATTCTTGCATTTTAAGCTTTAAGATTTTTATGTTTTCATAGAGCTATGGGGTATGTTGGTTATGATAAACAAATGATTTGCATGGATTTAAAATGCGTTTGGTATCAAAAGCAGGGTTTAATAAATCTTTTGTAGGGTCATAATCTTTGGTTCTAATGCCAATAAGCTCTAATAAAGTGTGCAAGAAATTATCGCTCATAAAGGGTTTATTGAGGGCGTTTTGCATGGCTTTGATTTTATCTTGGTGGCGTTTAACATAAAGGGGCGAGGCATAGATAATAAAGGGTATTTCTACGCCATAAGCATTGCAATGATGTAAGGCTTTATCCCAGCTTTCATAGACATCTTGAGCATGGTCGCTGATATAAATAATCAAACTTTCTTTATCTTTAAAAAACGAAACAATATGCTTTAAAACACTATCGGTATAATATAAAGAGTTAACATAGTCTGCTACCACTTGTTTATCGGCATTAGTGCGTGTTTTTAGATGAGAAAAATCAATATCTTTGGGTTTAAATTTTTCAAAACTTTTGGGGAAACGGACATTATAAAGAATGTGAGAGCCACTTAAATGGAACACAATAAAATTTTTATCTTTAAGATGGGCTTGCTTTAAAAAAGGCAATAGCTCTTCATCATAAGTGTTAATATAATCTGCTTTAATAAAGTGGCGGTGTTTAAAGGCAGAAGATAGGATTCCAAAGCTATTGCTATGTTCTTCCCAACCTTTTTCTTGATTGGAAAACCAAAAGCTTTCATAACCAGCTGTATTGATAATAGACCCTAAATTAGCATAAGTATACCATGGCTTTTTTGCTGTAGGTTTTTGTGTGTCATTATTGGCATAGGTTAATAACACCTTAAAGCTTGCAGATGTGTGTGAGGCAGGACTAATCACTGCATTAAAAATATAGGCTTGAGAATGTGTAGGGCTTACCACCCCCCCAATATTTTGGGCTAACGCACTCGTAAAGGGGGTGTCTAAAAGGGGGTAGCCATAAGCTTGCATAAATTGATGAGACGCTTTTATGGCATGGGGGATTTCTATAAATAAAACAATCGCACTTAGAAAAAGGGCTATTTTTTGAGGTATTTTTATTTGATAATTAACTCTATAGATTAAAAAGATGCCTAGGGTAATAACTAAAATTGCTATAAATAAAACACCTTTAGAGTGTAAGATAAATTCCTTGCCTTCGTTTAAATTGGTAGAGAGTATAATATCTACTAGCTCTTGGTCTAATGGCATATCAAAAACAAGTTTGCCTATAATAGCCAACATGCTAAACCCTAGCCAAAGAGTAAAAACGAATGGTTCTAGAATCTTTTTTAAAAAACGATTACAAAAAGAAAGAACACAATACCATACCAAACACCAACTCAGAGCATAAAAGAAAGCCTTAAAAACAAATTTTAAAGAGCTATCTATATAAAAACAGCTGGCTAAAGTGTTAGCAAGCACAAGCAATAAAAAAGAAAAGTTTATGGCAACAAAAGAACGAGATTTAAGCATTAAATTCCTTTTAAGATTTTACAAAAAGTTATATAAGGGCTATTCTAATCCTAATTCTTTGGCTAAAAATTTTCCGGTATAGCTTTTAGTTTGTTGATGATTTTGTGCGACTTCTAAGGGCGTGCCACTAGCAATGACTTTTCCGCCCTTATCCCCCCCATCAGGCCCCATATCTATAATATAATCAGCGTTTTTTATGATGTCTAAATTATGCTCAATCACTAACATAGAGTTTCCTAATGCCACTAAGGAGTGTAAAACTTGTAAGAGATTATTTACATCTTCAAAATGCAAGCCTGTGGTAGGCTCATCTAAAACATAGAGCGTTTTTCCGGTGTCTTTTCTACTCAATTCTTTAGCTAACTTAATCCTTTGGGCTTCGCCCCCACTTAGCGTAGTAGCGTTTTGCCCTAAAGTGATATAGCCTAAGCCCACATCTATAAGCGTTTTTAACTTCACAGCGATTTTAGGAAATTTAGCAAAAAACTCATAAGCTTCTTCTACGCTCATGCTTAGCACATCAGCAATAGATTTTCCTTTAACCTTGATTTCTAAGGTTTGGGGGTTGTATTTAGTGCCTTTACAGCTATCACATTGCACTAACACATCAGGTAAGAAGTGCATTTCTATTTTAATATCCCCATCGCCTTGACATTTTTCACACCGCCCCCCCTTAACATTAAAACTAAAACGACTCGCACTATAGCCTAAAACCTTAGCTTCTTTTTGCTCAGCAAACAAATTTCTAATCTCATCCATAACCCCTGTATAAGTAGCAGGATTGCTTCGTGGGGTTTTTCCTATAGGAGCTTGGTCTAAATAAATCACTTTATCCAAATGCTCCAAACCTAAGATTTCTACACCATTTAAGCTTTTAGCTTTTTTGGCATGGTTTAAGAGAGTTTGAGCTGTGGGTAAAAGGGTTTGCAAAATAAGTGAGCTTTTACCGCTCCCACTCACCCCTGTAATACACACTAATTGTTTTAAGGGGATAGTTACGCTTAAATTCTTAATGTTATTGATATTCACATTTTTAATTTCTAAAAAATGTTTTTCTTTAGGCAATTCAAATTTAGGGCGTTCAATCTTTTTAGTGCCATTGAGATACAAAGCAGTAGAATGCTTATTTTGTAATAATTCTTTTACACTCCCACTAAAGACTACTTCACCCCCATGTCTTCCAGCCTTTGGTCCTATATCTACAATAAAATCCGCATGCTTAATCGTCTCTTTGTCATGTTCTACCACAATGAGCGTGTTCCCTTTTTTTTGTAAATTTCTAAGGGTATTGATGAGTTTGAGCGTGTCTTTTTCATGCAGACCGATACTAGGCTCATCTAAAACATATAAAACTCCTGTCAAGCCACTTCCGATTTGACTAGCAATTCTTATTCTTTGACTCTCCCCCCCACTAATGGTTCTTGCATCTCGCCCTAAAGTTAAATACCCTAGCCCCACATCATATAAGAAAAACACCCTTTCTAAAATCTCTTTTAAAATCGGTTCAGCGATTTGCTTTTCTTGCTGATTAAGATAGCTAAAATGGTTAGGTTCTTTGAAAAAGTGATAGACTTCTTCAATAGGCTTAGTTAAAAAATCCGCCATTTTCAAGCCAGCCACCTGAACGCTCAAACTTGATGCTTTTAAGCGATGCCCCTTACAAGTAGAACAAGTTTTCTCACTCATATAATCGCTTAAATCCTTTTGCTCTTTAAACATATCATAGGCAATTTGGATAATGCCTTTCCAAGGGCGTTTTAAGGGGCTATTTTTAAAATTAAAGCTAATTTCAGTGCCATTTCCATATAAAAGAGCGTCTTGTTGCTCTTTATTTAATTCATTAAAACAAAGTGTGGTATCAATACCATTACATTCACAAAAGCCTTCAAACATTTGAGCGTAATAATTGCGGTTATACCCAAAAATCACTTTGATAGCCCCATTATTTAAGGGGGTGCTAGGCTCTAAAATCTTACCTACATCTAGGCTAAATTTTGTCCCTAAGCCTAAGCAACTCTCACACGCCCCCTTAGGCGAATTGAATGAAAAACTAAGTGGCTCTAATTCTTCAAAACTAATCTTGCATTTAAAGCATGCCTTATGCTCGCTATAATGTTTTTTAATGCTAGGAGCGTTTTCTTGCAAGATTTCTATTTCTAACTCGCCATAGCTTTCTTTAAGGGCTTTTTCTACAGCACTAGCAATTCGTGAATGATTTTCACTATTGACTACAACTCTATCTACCACAGCTTTAATGGTGTGCTTTTTGGTCTTGTGTAGATTGATTTCTTCATCTAAACGCACCATCACCCCATCAATAAAGGCTCTCACATACCCCTTTAAGCGTAAGCTCTCTAATTTATCATTAAAAGTGCCTTTTTTATCCTTAATAATAGGGGCTAGAATAATGATTTTAGAGTTTTCTTCTAAGTTACAAATTTGAGAGATAATATCTGTCGCACTCATAGAGCTAATAGGCTCTGAACATGTAGGGCAAAATTGCTCTCCAATCCTTGCAAATAATAACCTTAAATAATCATAAATTTCAGTGATAGTGCCAACGGTTGAGCGAGGGTTTTTAGAAGTGGTCTTTTGCTCAATGGCAATGGCAGGGGTAAGCCCATCAATTTTATCTACATTAGGCTTACCCACCTTATCTAAAAATTGTCTCGCATAACTAGATAAACTCTCTAAATACCGCCTTTGTCCTTCAGCATATAAGGTATCAAACGCTAGAGTAGATTTGCCTGAGCCACTCAGTCCGGTAAAAACAACAAACCGATTTTTAGGGATTTCTAAAAAAATATTTTTAAGATTATTTTCCTTAGCCCCTTGAATAATGATTTTATCTTGCAAGAGTTTCCTTAATAAAGAGAGTAGATTTAAAAAACGCTATTATACTTTAAATAGACTAGACAAACTAGCTTTATTATGCTTTTATAAACGATTAGATTTAAAAATGTTTGCTTGTAAGCGTAAAATATGCTATTATTTCGCAAGAATGAATTTAGAAATAGGAATGCAAAGGAATGGAATTGATGAAGAAGTTTGTAGCTTTGGGGCTTTTGTCCTCCGTTTTGAGCTCCTCATTATTGGCTGAGGGTGATGGTGTTTATGTAGGAGCAGGTTATGAAATCGGTCAAGCTCGTGTAAAAACCAATGTTTTTAATTGGACAGACGGTGGTTGCGGTTGGCAAGGGTGTCCTCCGGGATTAACAACGACTAGACATAACATTCAAGGCACGCCTATAAATTGGCACTCTCAGTTTGCTACCGGTGCATTAAATGGTTTTGGGCTTACGCTAGGCTATAAGAAATTCTTCCAATTCAAGTCTTTGGGAATGACAAGTAGATGGCTAGGCTTTAGAGTTTATTCAATGTTTGATTATGGGCATGCGACTTTAGGTCATCAAAACAACTATACTGGCAAGCTTCAATTAGATATGGTTTCTTGGGGATTTGGCTTAGATGCGTTGTTTAATATCATTGATAAAGATAATGCATCTTTTGGTGTTTTCTCTGGATTCTCACTTGGCGGAAATACTTGGAAGAGTTCTGCAACAATGGCTTGGAGAAGACAAATTGAAGCTTTAAAAGGCTATAGCAACGCTCCTTCAACCGTTGATTGGCAAGTATGGCTAAACTTTGGTGTGAGGACTAATCTATACAAGCATAATGGCGTAGAATTTGGCGTTAGACTTCCTATGCTAATCAATAATTACTTGAGTGCTGGGCCTTTATCCTCACAATATTACTATCATTTAAAAAGAGACTTTTCGCTTTATGTGCGCTATCTCTACACATTTTAGTAGGGGGTTCTTGTGCCTTAAGGCACTGGCTTTTTTATAAGTGTATTTTTAACTCTAAAAGGTTTGTTTAAATTCCAAAAAGAGAGGTTTAATTTTGAATTTACACACTCTAAAAAGCAAAATCATTATTGGATTAAGTTTAAGTTTCAGTGTTCTTTTGATTGCTGTATGGATTTTTTTAAGCAGAGATTATAAGAGTGTAGCACACGAGCAAGGCCTACATGTAACTAAAATGCTTAATCAAAGCATTCTTAATACCGTAGTTCAAGCTATTACCGTAGGCACTAAAGAGGCTATTCATAAGGCTATTGAAGATAGTAATAAGATTGATGGCGTTAAAGTAAAGTTTTTTCCGGGCGAGGGGGATATTCGCTTATTTAAATACAACATAAGATTTGGTGAAAATTACCCACAAGAAGTTTTAGAATATTTTAAAGATGTAGCTAAACCTCAATACAATGTAGTGAATGAAAAAGATGGTTTTGTATGGCTCTTACAGCCCTTGACTAATGCTAAGTCTTGCATGGTTTGTCATGTCAATAATAAAGAAGGCGAAATGCTTGGGGTTATGGAGCTTAAACTAAACCTAAATAAGATTTATGCCTCTATTTCTCATCACCAACACAATACGATTGTTACAATCATCATAGTAGTATTGGTGCTATTAGCTATCTTGCTAATTACGGTTAGAAGAGATTTATTTAAGCCGTTAAGAAAACTGATTGAATTAAGTAATGGCTTTGTTAACACTTCTAAAGTGGATTTAAGCAAACGCTTAGGCATTAAAACTAAAGATGAAATTGGGATTGCTGCTCAAAATATTGATGGCTTTTTGGATAAAGTGCAAGAAGTGATTGTAGAGAGTGGGAAGATTTTTGAAAAGGATAAAATTCTTTATAGCGATTTAGGTAAAGTAAGCAATGAATTGGTTGGCATGGGTAAAACTCAAGTAGAGCATATGAATAACATGAATGAGGCTATTGTTAATAGCAATGAGTTGCTTTCTCATGCTCAAAATAATCTTAATGAAAGCACAGAAAACCTAAACAACTCTTTTGGAGTTTTGCAAGAGTTTCGCATGGAATTGGAGGCTGTAGTTGATGCTAATACCAACATGAATGAAAAGCAAAACATGATGAGAGAGAATTTTAGCCATTTGCAAACCCAAGCTAATGAAATTAAAAATATTGGTGCGATTATTAATGATATTGCTGATAGAACTAATCTCTTAGCTTTAAATGCTGCTATTGAGGCTGCAAGAGCGGGCGAACATGGTAGAGGCTTTGCAGTCGTGGCTGATGAAGTGCGAAAACTCAGCGAACAGATTAAAAAATCTTTGGGTGAAATCAATGTCTTAGTAGGGACTTTAAATGAAAGCATAGGTTCTAATGGTGCGAACGCTAATGAAATTGTAGAAGAAAGCAACAGCGTGAATGAGAAAATTAGAGAGCTTATGGAGAAAAACCACGATGTAGTGCGTATGCTAGAAGAAAGTCGCAATAAGATTGTAGGTGGTATTGAAGAAAATAGTGAAGTTTCTAGCAAGATTAATGGTATTAAGAGCTTGAGTGCGTCTGTATTAGAGACCTTTAATGTGGTTAAAGAAACTCGTGAGCGTTTGGATAATAATATCAAGCAATTACAAGAAAATACCATTCTTTGGGGTAAGGAATTTGATAAATTTAGCTAAAGGTTTTAGGGGAGATTTTTGCAAACGATAGAAAATTTGCATAAAAGCGTTTTATTACAAGAAGTCTTGCAAACTTTTATGCCTTTAGAAAAAGGGATTTTTATAGATTGCACCTTGGGATTAGGGGGGCATTCTAAGGCTATTTTATCTCAAAAACCACATCTTAAGCTTGTGGGCATTGATAAGGATAAATTTGCTAGAGAAAAGGCCAAAGAGCGTTTAAAAGCATTTGAAGGTCGCTATAGTATTTTAAAAGGGGGTTTTGCAAAATGCTTTAAAAAAGCCCTAGAAACTTATGGCGAGCAAATCAAGGGTGTTTTAATAGATTTGGGGGTAAGCTCCTTGCAACTTGATGATAAAAATAGGGGCTTTGGTTTTCAATCACACACGCTAGATATGCGTATGGACTTAGAGAGTGAGCTGAATGCTAAAAAAGTTATCAACTCTTATTCTGTGGTAGCTTTAGAAAAAATCTTTAGAGATTATGGCGAAATAAGAGAATACAAAAAAATTGCTTCTAAAATTGTAGAGAGACGAACTAAAAAACCCTTTGAGGACGCTAAGGATTTAAGCGATTTTTTAAGCTCTCTTTCCAAGAATAAAAAAATCCACCCAGCTACCTTGATTTTCCAAGCTGTTCGTATAGAAGTGAATAACGAATTAGGGGAGTTAAAAGAGTTTTTAGAGTGCGCTAAAAATCTTAGGGGAGCGATTTTATGTATTATTTCTTTTCATTCTTTAGAGGATATGCTAGTGAAAAACGCCTTTAAAAATTATGCAAAAAATTGTATTTGTGATGCTTTAAGTTTCAAATGCACTTGCTCTAATGATAACGCCCTAGGCGAGATACTTACCAAAAAGCCCATTGTTCCAAGCCAACAAGAAATTGCTAATAACAGACGCTCAAGAAGTGCTAAAATGAGAGTTTTTAGGTTTAAAGCATGAATACGCTAGAGGAAAATCCTCTAATTCACCAAGAACGCTTTGTGCGTGTAGAGGATAAGGAAAAAAAAGAACTTTTTTTTGAAGACCAAGAGGAAGTTTCGTATGGACTTTCTTTAAAATCTTTATTATTGGTTTTAATTATAGGGGGGATATTTTTAGGGATGCTAGTGCCTAAGATTTATTTCAGTAATAACATTTATTATACAAGCCGTAAAATTAATGCCCTAGAAGACCAAAAACGCCTGCTTTTAGAAGAACAACAAATCCTAAAAAACGAATTAGAAAAAGAGCGTTTTAGATACTACATAGAAAATAGCGAAAATATCGGCGATATTGCATTTTAAAGAGAGTTTGGGGGGGGGGGGGTGAAAAAGCTGGGCGCTAACTATCTCATTATGTCTTATCCTTTTTGGGTTAAAAAGACATCTAGCCTTTATTGAACCCTCTAATACCTACAAGACCTTTAAATACTATTGCTTAACGCTTTTGGCGTTTAGCTCTCTATAAAAACAGCTTGACATATAGATAAGTTGATTAAATTTAAAAGGTTTTAGAAGTTTTGAAATTTTTAAGATTAGATTTTTTAAAACTCACTCTCTTTTATAGCCCTTTAGGGCAAAAAATAGCACATAAAAGTAGCATAAAATCGGCACGATATAAGCCCATAGCAGTGAATGATGATTTTCAATCAATTTGTCAATGATGTAGCCTTGCAAAGGAGTGATGATAGCCCCTCCAATAATAGCGATATTCATAAAGCCTGCTCCAAGCGCTGTGAGATGTTCCAAATTTTTGAGAGTTAAAGCACTGATAGTGGGGTATATAATAGAGTTAAACACCCCAACTAAAATAAACAGCCATAGGGGGCTTTTCTCTTTTAAGATTAAAATAAGGCTTAATACCAAAATGCCCATGCAAGTGTTAAAAGCCAAACAGATGTTAGGGGAGATTTTTCTCATCATAGTTTCGCCTAGTAAACACCCCAAAAACGCACTCCCCCAAAAATAAGTTAAATAAACAGACGCATCTTGCTTAGATATATGAAACACATCTTTTAAGGTTAGAACTAGAAATGACCCAACACTTGTTTCTGCCCCCATAAAAAAGAAAATTCCTAAACACCCTAGTATAAAATGCTTGTGAGACAAAAGGTTTTTAAAAGAAATAGGAGTGTTTTTTGGAAGTTTTTGAGAGATTAAATGAGAATAAAAATAATGCAAAGCAAGAAAGACAAAAACAAGAGCTAAAAAAGCGCTTGCAAGATATAAATAAGGGAGTTCTACTTTTCTCATTTCAGCGATTTTGTCTAAATGAATAGGGGTATTAAAGATAAAATGCGTGCCAACAAAGGGGGCTAAAGTCGTGCCTAAAAGAAAAAAGATTTGCACAAAGAGCATGGTGCGTTCTTCCTTGCCACTAGAAATACGCAAGATAAAAGGGTTGCTCGCATTAGATAAAAAGACCATGCCAGAAGAAAGGATAAATAACGCCACTAGCATTAAAGAATAAGAAAAAAAGCTTGCGATAAAAAACATTAAAAAACACCCCAAAGCACTCAATATTGCTCCTAAGACAATGCCTAGAGCATAACCTAAATGACCCACAATTCTGCCTGAAACACCCCCTATAAAATACGCCCCAAAAAAGACAAGCTGTATAAAAGAGGATTGAAAATACGAAAGGTTAAAAAGGGGTTTTAAATGAGGGATTAGCACATCATTAAGCACCATAGAAAATCCGATTAAAAACGCAAGCGATGCGAGACTTGCCAAAGAAGTGGTCTTAAACAAAACAATCGCCCCCTAAGAGATAAATCAAGACTAAATTGTAATCAAATGGATTTAATATTAGTTTTATGAGAGTATAATTGCAATGTATTTTCTAAAAAATTTAGGGAGTTTATAACAATGACAATCATTCTTAAAAATTTGTCTTCTCTCTCTCTCTCTCTCTTGTAAGATTAAAATTCCTTACCACTCTTTATCTAGGCTCTTACCTAACCACTCAATTTTTCAAATTTCGCATTTAATTTTTTCAACCCCATATTTGAGGCGTTTTCTAAGCGTTTGTGGGGTTAATAAAGTTAAAAAAAAGGACAAAAATGGCGTATTCAAAAATCAAAGCTTTTAATAGCAAGTTTAAAGAAAATGAAAATCAAGGTCTTGTAATTTGTGGGCTACAATTTGGAACTGATGGAGATAATAAGCCACATAGAATTGCTAATTTATTAGATGATTATCAGGGCAAAAAGCATTGCTTTTCTAATTTTGTCAATTATCCTAGCAAAAATGATTTTGCTTTTCAAAAACGCATTACTAAATTTTTTGGTTTATGGGATTGTTGCTTGGAAACAGACTTTGATAAAGTGGGGGCGTTTGAAAGAAGTCTTATAGGGATAAACTGGCTTAGCAATGGAGCAGACAGCATGGATAACGAAAACTACCATTCATTTTTTCAAACAGAACATAAAGAAAACTTTTTATATCATTTAGAAGTCCTAGAGCCTAAGTTATTATTCTTTTTTGGAATCAATATGCTAGAAGCCTTAAATGATGAGAGAATTAAACCTTATGCTGAAAATTTTCTAGGTAAGGCTAAAAATGAGCCAAATTATATCACTAAGCCTTTTGAAGGCAAGTCTTTTAGAGTAGGGTTTCAAAGTTTTGAAAAATGCGAAGTGGTAGCTTTCCCACACCCTACAGGCACTATAGGGCTAAGTGATGAATACATCGCTCTTTTTAAAGATGATGTTAAACCTTTAATTGAAAATTATAGAAAGTTTAAAGGTGTGTGAAATTTAAGAGTTTCTAGCGTTACAGCTTTGTAACGCACTTTTTTTGTGTTTAAAAATACTAATAAAGGATTTAAAAATGGATAAAGAACAAATAAGAGCGATGATAAATAAAAGAAAAGAAAATTATTCTAAGCATTTACTCAGACAATTTGATGAGTTAGAAGAATGTGTTATTAAAGATTTTTTGGCGAATTTAAAAGAGTATTTAAAAGAACAGGGATTTGAGAAAGTAAATCATTGTGGGAATTTAGTTTATATAGAGATTGAAGATTTTGGCATTCAAATTGTCTTGCAAAGTCGTAAGTGTTCTATGGTTTTTTCTATTCAAGGAACGGGGTTAAAAGATAGCACGCTGATGAGCTGTAATCTTATAGAGCAATTCAAGCTTAAAGAAAAAATGTTAGATAATATCATAGAAAGTGAGCTATGTGAAATGGAGTTAGGGGATTTTGTTTTAAACTTTTTTAAAGAAAACAAGCAAAAATTATTAAAGCTCAAAGAAAAATACAAACAAGACAGACAAATTGAAGATGAGTTTTTAAAAACAGCTGTTAGTCTTATTCAAGCTAAAATCCCTACAAATTATCAAGTAGAATATTCTAATTTAATAGAACATGAGATTTCTATTATTTTTAATGGTAATGATAGTTGCTGTATTCAAATAAAAGGGTTTGAAGAAAGTGGCGAAATGAGTTGCAAGGGTTGTTATAAGAATGAAGAATTAGAAGATAATCTACTTGATTGGATAAGAACAAACAAAATAAGTGTAGAAGAGTTTGTTAAAATAGTGCTATGCTTTTTTGACAAACATATAGGCTGTATAACACAACAATACACACAAGAACAAGAAAAACAAGAATCTACAAAGTCCTTAATTGCAGTATTGCAAGAGAAGTTTAAGGGGACTAATTTTTATGTGTATCCAAAAGAAGATGCGTTTGGAGGGTTTTATATCAGCACGATAGAAAAGAGCGTTAAATTAATCAATGCTAACGCAAGTGCAATAGATTATGATGGGCGTAGCAGTTTGATTAGATGCTATCAGGCAGGCGACACTAACTTTAGACAAATCCAAGAGATTTTACAACAAACTGAGCCACATTTTAATAAAACGCAACGCAATCATTGTTCTTTTGATATAAGAAGCTTAAAAAAAGAGCTTAGTTTAGAAACGCTAAGCGCTAAAGATATTGTAAAAATCGCTGATTATATTTATGCGTATTGTTTAGAGCATAAAGAATGGCTTATATATATGGATAATCTTATTAAAAAATCTAATTCTTTAGTAAGAGATTTTATAACAAAGACTTATGAATTTTTAAAAGAAAAGTTTGAAAAAGAACCTAATTGGGAGCTAGAATTAAAAGAGAGTAAGGGTATTTTAGAATTAAATCTTAATTTTAAGGGCGAAATCAAAGAGGCGCAATTTGCTTTTAAGTTGCTAAAAATTAGAGGGCTTTCTTGTGTGGAATATATAGTAAATTGTGGCATTTTTGAAAAATGTAGGCGTAGTGGAATAGATTTGTTAAAAACGGCTTATTTAATTGAAAATAGCGCACAAAACTTCAATACCTACTTTAGTAGTGCATGGCTAGATTATCGCCTTGTAGAAGACGCCCTAAATTTAGAAAAAAGCTTTTTAGAGAGCTTAGAAAATACAAGTTTGAACGCTGAAAATTACAGCGTCTTTGTCTATAATTATTTCAAAAAACGCCAAGAAGTAATAGAAGTCCTAAATGAGAATATAGAAGAATTGATTTTAACATAAAGGGTAAGAATGCTAGATTGTTTTATTAAAAAGTTCACGCATTATTTAGAAGAACAAGCCAAAAGCTTAGAACAAAAGGGTGTTATCGCTAAGACTGATTTAGATGAATTTTTTGCTAGATTGCAAGACATAAGAGAACACCATGCTAAAAAGCAAGAATTGATTATGGAATTATTAGAGCTAATTTTTAAAAAGGCTCAAATAGATAGCATAGAAGGGCTTGTAAATAGCTTGTATTTTTTTGGATTAGATGAGGATATTAAGATTAGAGATAAGACTTGTATTGATGGTGGTTTGCAAAAATTATTAGATAAACTATTGTATGAAATTGCAACACCACTTATTTGTTCTAAAGAAGAGTTAGAAGCCTTTATTCAAAAGGCAGAAACTTTAGAAGAAGAGTTTGCAAAACTTGATGCCAAGCATAGAAACCATGCGAATTTAAAAACCATGATGAAAGTTTCTAGTTTAGGCGAAAATTTAAGAGCGGTTTTTCAAAGGAATTTAGATTATGAAAGGAACAGACATGAATAAAGAAAAATTTAGTCAAGAGGTTTTAAAAGAACTTAGAGATTTATTCAACGAAAATCTATGGAAAAAAAAGCAAGATATTAATGATGAATCGCTAGAACAATTTTTGAGAATGCTTGAAAAAGGGCAAAAGGAAAAATCAACATTTACTAAGGCGTATTTTAAGCACATCATCAATTTTGATTTAAAAGATTGTAAACTTGTCTTAGAGATGTTAGAAAAAGAAGGCATGGTTTCTAAGCCTAATATTTTTGGCTGGCGTAAGATTACTAGGGATTTTCAAACAGAGTTGTGCGAAAGGATACAATCTTTAGAAGAAATGGTGTTGTATGCTAATGGAGGAGCAGGGTGGGGGGGTGATTGGCATTATGATAGGTTGCGTTATATTGGTGAGCAAGTTTATGAGATTGCTGATGAAAAAAGAAAAACGAATGACTTGCTTAGAAATATTAATTTAGAGCTTAAAAACGCTAATAACGAAAGACAAAGAACAAATGAATTGCTAGATAAAATAGCTGATTGCTTAGATTATTTGTCTAATGAGATGAGGTTTTCAAAATGAGTGGTTATAAGCGATTTTTAATGAAGTAAAGTTTTTGCTTAAAACAAGTTTGAAATAAAAGTCTCAAAAAAATGAGACCAAATATTTTTAAAGGCATTTTTTAAAATCTTTTGAATGTGGAATAACACGCTATTTATTGCGCATTAAAGATTTTTAATTATAATGCTTTTAAAGTTTATGGAGTGTATAACAATGACAATCATTCTTAAAATTTTGTCTTCTCTCTCTCTCTCTCTCTTGTAAGCTTAAGATTTTTTATTATTCTTTTATCTAGTCTTTCAGTTTTTAAAAATCACAATTTAATTTTTTCAACCCCATATTTGAGGCGTTTTCTAAGCGTTTGTGGGGTTAATAAAGTTAAAAAAGGAGAAACTAATGGTCTTAACTCGCTTTTTAGGGAGTAGAAAATGAGCGATTATAAAACTTTTTTTAGAAGAGCAAAACTCGCTTTAAAAGAGCTTGAGATAAAAAGAGCTAGGGGCTTGCATGATTACAATGTGTTTAGTGTGCTGATGTGTGATGAAAAAAGGCATTCTAGCTTTTTGCATTCATTCTTAGACCCTATGGGAGTACACTACCAAAAAGACTTGTTTTTAAAGGCGTTTTTAAAGGCGTGTCATCTAGAGAGTTTTGGTTTTAATAGCATGAATGCGAAAGCAGATAGAGAACATGATTTTATAGATATTTATTTAGGCGATGGTATTAAGCATATCATTTTAGAGAATAAAATCCATGATGCTGAAGATAAACCAAAGCAAATTTTTCGTTATATTCAGCAAGTAGTTGAAAAATATCAAGTTAAAGATACACAAGATATTTGTGTTTTGTATTTGACTAGAGAAAAGCGCTTACCTAGTCAAAACAGCTTAGGCGATTTCAAGTTAGATGAGAGCAATACAAAGCTATTTTATACGGGTAGTGATGAAAACATTCTTAAATTAGAAAATGTAGAGCAAGGCATATTTTTTAAAAACCTTTGCTATAAGGTAGAGATAAAAGAATGGATACAAGAATGCTTAAAAGAAGTGGCGAATTTGCATGATTTGAGCGTGATTTTCAAACAATACGACAAATTATTAGACAAAATTTATCATAAGGAGCAACAAGTGAATAAAGACTTAAGAGAGTTAATTGAGAATGATTACGAAGTAGCAGAAGAAATAAGCAAACATTTTGATGTGATAAAAAAAGAGAGAGAAGCAACAATACATATGGAAAAAGCCACAAAAGTCGTTACTTTTCTAGCACAAGTTAAAGAACAAGTAGAGCAAAAAATGAGCGCTGATGATAGAGCAAAGTGGGTTGTGAGCAGTAGTTGCACGGCACAAGATTTTAATAAAAGATATGTAGGTTGTTTGGAGATTAAGCAAAATAATGAAAAAATGCAATTTTTTCTTGAAACAGAAAATTTGAATGTGTATTTTGGAATTACAGGGCACAAAGCACTCAAAGGTAAAAACGAGCAAATAAAAAAAGATTTTAATCTTGTCAATTTTAAAAAACCTGGAGAATGGGGGCTAGATTGGTGGTATCTGTCTGAAAAGCTTGGTGGTAGTAAAAACTTTGCAGACAATATCTTTAATGGAACTTGGAGTGTAGAAAATTTTAGTCAAGCTATTTTAGACTACTTCAACAAGCATAAAGAATTAGTAGAGATGCTAAACGCTAACATGGATAAATACATCTCATAATCAAAGGAATTTTGATGTCATATTCAATGGAGCATTTATATTAAAAAGATTGTGGGGTTAAAATCCCACAAGATATGCAAAAAAATTATAGATAAAAGAGTGGTGTGCGATAAAAACGAAGTTTTTCTTGTATGAACGCTATTAAAAGAGATGTTTTTAACTCAAGGGGGGACTAATATTGCCATAGCGGATTTAAAAATGATAGCCACTCATAAGCATGGCGTAAAGGAAACCTATCTTATAGCACTTAAAAATGCCCTAAGCCCTTTGGGCTATAGTCTTAAAGATTTACGACAAGCTTAAAAGTAAAGCCTTCTTTTTGTGGTGCTATGGCGTGGTTTTATATGTAAAAGGGTTATGAAAGTGAGAGTTAGAAAGTTATAGATTGTATTGAAGAAATATTGGCTGAAGATGCAGAATTAAAGTTTGGGTCAAAAACAATCGATGCTGAAGATAATATTAAGGCAATCTTAATGTTAAAAATTTTTTATCAAGCCTTAAAGACTTTTCTTAAGATTTTAAACAAAGTCTTGGCTTTAAAAAATCTTTTGATGATTTTTATTTAAACCCTTTTTTAATATTTGGGCTTAAATAAAGCTTTATTAAGCAATAGATTGGTTGTAACACCCACGCCCACACCTATAGCCAAATTATCCGTAGCTAATACAACCGCTACAACAATAAGCATGTTGATAGTGTCTTGGACTTTTATATTCCTAATGTTAGTAATGGACTGAATGTTAAAGGTTGTGATAGAAATCATAATCATTACAGCAACCACCGCTGCAATAGGAATTTTGGTAACATATTCATTAAAGACAAGCACCAAAACCAATAGAGAAAAGCCTGCAAAAAATGTAGAAAGCCTTGTGGTAGCTCCTGATTTAGCGTTGATAATAGATTGTCCCACTAATGCGCATCCGGTCATTCCACCCAAAATCCCCGAAGTAATGTTTCCTAATCCTTGTGCTTTGGCCTCTCTATTTTTATCGCTATTATCTCCAATAATATCATCTAAGGTTTTTGCGGTGAGTAAGCTTTCTATCGTTCCTACAAGCGCTAAGGATAGGGCATAGGGAAGTAATTCTATAAAGATCTTTATGTCTAGTGGGGGCAATACCATGAACTGAAATTCCATTTTACCTTGTTCAATAGTGCCTAGATTAGGAACTTGAAAATCAAAGATGAGAGCTATAGCACTAACAGCTATAATACACACGAGATTTGAGGGGATTTTTTTAGTGATTAAAGGGAACAGATAAATGATAAGAATGCCTATAAGAACCAACAGATACATTGCATAAGACTGATTTTCAAAAAATTTGAACTGCTCTTTTAAAAGCAAAAGTCCTAGAGCGTTCACAAACCCAAACATGACTGATTGGGGAATGTATTTTAAAAGTTTGCCAATTTTAAAAATCCCAAAAAAGATTTGTATCACGCCTGCCATAATGGTAGCAATACCAACATACTCTAGCCCATAATTTTTGCAAACACCAACTAACACCAAAGCTACTGAGCCAGCCGCAGCACTAATCATAGCCTTTCTCGCACCAAAGAGAGCTAATATAAGCGCCATATAAAAGGTAGTAAAAAAAGCAATGCTAGGGCTTAAGCCCACCATAATAGCAAATCCTGCTGTTTCTGGTATCATAGAGAGTCCTACCACAAAGCTAGATAACAAATCTTTATGGATATTTGAAAGCCATTCATTTTTGATTTTTTTTATCATTAAGAACCCCTTATTACAATATAGGTTATCAACATTGAGACTGAAGAGAGTTTTTGAGCTTGTTTTCTTATTTGATTTTATCTGTATTTAAATAGATTTTAATTGCTTAGAATAAATCTTTTAATATATTCTAAGATGCAGAATTGGCGTTATGCTTTCTTAAACTTTTAAATACTAGACTGCTATCTGCTATGTAAAAACTGCTTAGTCTTATGTTTTGTTAAATAAAATTTTAATAAATTTATTTAAATATAAAGTTTTTTGCATTAGAAAAGACATTATTTTTTAGTCTTTGTTTTTCATTGAGTGTTGATTTTAAAAAATATTTGTTTTATAAAAATCAATCTCATTTTTTCTAGTTGTATTCAACTAAAAACGCTATAAAAACGCCTTTTATTTTCTCTTTAAATTTCATTTTTTAGATAATTTTATCAACTTAAATTCTTTTATTTTTTAAGGAGATATGAATGCTAATAAATGCTATCACATCATTCATTATTTTTAAAAAGTGCATTTAGCACTTTTAAAAATACTCACTGATAATACCCATTTTATCCCCCTTTGGTTTTAAAGACATCTAGTCTTTTTTAACTCCCCAAACCACCTAATAACGCCTAAATAGTTACTGCTTAGACTTAGTCAAGCTATTTGTATTGTTTATTTTAAAAACGCTAAAAGCATTTTTTTATTTTTTAGTTATCCATACATAACTAGAACAGAGATTTTTTAATCTCATGGATTATTGCAAACATTGATAGAATTTATTATTCAGCTATAGAATACTTATGATGATAATTTAAAACGAACTTGATTTTTTAAAAAAGCTTCTTAGAAATTTGAGATTTAAATATTTTTAAGCGGTTTGATTTTGCTCTAAGAAAGAGCCAAAAGACATGAGCTTTTGATAGCGTTTATCAAGGAAATGAGGGTCTTGTTGAATGGTTTGCAAGCTGTCTAAAAAGTATTCTTTAATGGTATTAGCTGCTAGGAGTTTGTCTCTGTGTGCCCCCTTGCTTGGCTCTAAGATAATATCATCAATAAGCCCCGCCTCTTTTAAGTCTGTTGGAGTGATTTTCATCGCTTTTATAGCTACTTCAGTTTTGCTTGGGTCATTCCATAAAATGGCTGCACAACCCTCTGGAGAAATCACGCTAAAAATTGAATATTGCATCATGGCTAGTTTGTCAGCTACTGCAATCGCTAACGCACCGCCACTACCACCCTCGCCAATAATCACTGAAATTGTAGGGACTTTTAGGGTGGAAAATTCTTGCAAGTTTTTTGCGATGGCCTCACTCTGCCCTCTTTCTTCTGCACCAAGTCCGGGATACGCACCAGCAGTATCCACTAGCATAAGGATAGGCAAATTAAATTTCTCAGCAAACTTTGCAACTCTTAAGGCTTTGCGATAACCTTCAGGGTTTGGCATACCAAAATTCCTTGAAAGTTTGTTTTTAGTGCCTCGCCCCTTTTCTTCGCCAATAACCACTGCCGGAATATTATCAATCTTGCCAATAAAGCACACAATAGCTTTATCGTCTGCATAATGTCTATCGCCAAAAATCTCATATTTATCTTTCAAAATCAAGTCAATATAATCCATAGCATAAGGTCTATCGGGGTGTCTTGCTAATTGGAGTTTTTGAAAGTCGGTAAGATTAGAATAAATGGTTTTTACTTCTTTATCTAGCCTTGATTCTAAGATTTCCTTAGCATCTTCATCACCTCTAATGAGAGCTAATTCAATCTCGTTTTGAATCTCTTTAATATGATTTTCAAAGTCTAAATAAGTCGCCATGTAAAAGTCCTAATCTTAAGTGTTTGGCATTAAGCTTTTTTAAAGATTACAACACCATTAGTGCCACCAAAACCAAATGAATTACTCATAACAGCATTGACTTGCTTTTCTCTAGCTACATTAGGAATATAGTCTAAATCGCATTCTGGGTCAGGCGTCTCTTGATTGATGGTTGGAGGTAAGATTCCTTTATTCATAGCCATGATAGAAATGACCGCCTCTATAGCACCTGCTGCACCTAGACAATGCCCAATCTGCCCTTTTGTAGAGCTTACCGGAGGCACATTGTCCTTGCCACCAAAGACATTACGCATAGCAATAGTCTCATACAAATCGTTGTAATGAGTGCTAGTTCCATGTGCATTGATGTAACCAACTTCTACTTGAGCCATTTCTAAAGCCATTTTCATAGCTCTATAAGCTCCCTCGCCATCAGGTGCTGGGGCAGTAATATGATTCGCATCGCCACTTTCGCCATATCCAGCAAATTCAGCATAAATCTTTGCCCCCCTCTTTTTAGCACTCTCATATTCTTCAAGCACTAAAGCCCCAGAACCCTCTCCCATAACAAAGCCATTGCGCTCTTTATCAAAGGGTCTTGAGGCTTTTGTAGGCTCTTCATTCCTTGTAGAAAGCGCTCTAATACTAGCAAATCCACCAATACCCACAGGACAAATCGTAGATTCTGCTCCTACTACAAGCATTCTATCCGCTCCGCCAAGCAAAATCGTTTTCACTGCCTCAATAATCGCATGAGTTCCTGCTGCACAAGCAGTTACACTAGAAAGATTAGGTCCTTTAATGCCAAATTCAATAGAGGTAAAGCCACCAATCATATTGACTAATGCTGAAGTAATGAAGAAAGGATTGACTTTTCTAGGCCCTTTTTCAAAGCAATAAATAGAGTTAGCCTCAATATTTCCTAATCCACCAATGCCAGAACCAGAGCTTACACCCATGCGATTAGCTAATTCTTCGGGGCATCTATTTTGAGCGTCTAAAATCCCACTATCTTTCATGGCCTCTCTTGTAGCTTTTAAGGCTAGTTGTATAAAACGCCCTGCCTTTTTTACATCTCTAGGATTCATCACCTCTGTAGGGTCAAAATTAGTAATTTCTCCAGCAATACGCACAGGAAAAGCACTAGCATCAAAACTTTCTATAGTTTTGATACCGCATTCACCCTTAGCGATAGCCAAAAACGAATCTTCTTTATTTAATCCTAGCGAATTGATCATTCCCATACCAGTTACTACAATCCGACGCACAAATAGCTCCTCACTTCAAAACTTTATATTTAAATTCAATTAAGCTTTTTAAAATCAAAGCTTGAGGGGCTAAACCCTCAAGCTAATAGACAATTAGGCTAATTTCTTATCTTCAATAAATTTGACAACATCGCCTACATTAACAATTTTTTCTGCTTCCTCATCAGGAATCTCAATGCCAAACTTTTCTTCTAGTGCCATAATCAACTCTACAACATCTAAAGAGTCAGCTCCTAAATCTTTTACAAATTCTGCCTCTTCAGTAACTTG
This sequence comes from Helicobacter cetorum, assembly GCF_900198405.1. GTDB lineage: Bacteria > Campylobacterota > Campylobacteria > Campylobacterales > Helicobacteraceae > Helicobacter > Helicobacter cetorum_C. Next base: position 91,866 of record NZ_FZMR01000002.1, on the reverse strand, counting down.
TGCTACATCTACATTCAACTGCTCAGTAATCACTGCTTGAATTTCTTCAAATAATGCCATTTTTAAAACTCCTTAATTAAAAGTATTCTTTAATATCAAATCTGCTTTAAGCAAAAAACTACGCAATTAGACATCTTTAAAGCACTTATTTATGCTCTAAAACATCTAAAATCCTATATAACAAATAAATCACGATGAGAAAAAGTATTAGGTAAATAATCCCCATTTGACGATAACCTCTTTGTATTTCGGAATAACAATAAAACGACATAATGATAGCATGGTTTTTGTTACTTGCCAAATATTACCATTAAAAGTCGTCCCACTAGGACTACATATAAAGTCCGCCATTAACCTTAAGTGTCTCTCCGGTAATATAACTAGAATGATCGCTCAAAAGAAATGCTACCGCTCCTGCCACTTCTTTAGCAGAACCTAATCTGTTTAAAGGGATATTTTTAACATAATCCGCTTTTAAGTCATCTTTCAAATTAGCGTTCATATCTGTTTCTATAAAGCCGGGGGTTACACAATTAAAACGAATGTTCCTCAAAGCTCCCTCATAGGCAAAAGATTTACTCATAGCAATCATACCACCTTTGCTTGCAGAGTAGTTTGTCTGCCCCATATTACCTCTTTCACCAATGATAGAGGCGATATTGACCACACTTCCAAAGCGACTTTTACTCATCGCTTTTAAAGCCTCTCTGCAACCAATAAAGGCTGAAGTCAAATTATTTTCAATTACATGATGAAAATCTTCTGTTTTCATTTTAATGGCTAGTTTATCTCGCACAATGCCAGCATTATTTACTAAGTAAGACAATGAGCCATCGCTTTCAACAATAGTGCGTATCGCCTCAGTAAAATCAGCCTCAGAAGTCGCATCAAATTTAATTACTGCCGCTTGATGACCTTGAGCCTCAATCTCAGCTTTTAAAGCATCTGCTACTTCAGCGTTACTGCGATAATTTATCCATACCTTTAAACCCATAGATGCGAGTGTTCTTGCGATTTCTGCACCAATGCCTTTGGAGGCTCCGGTAATGAGAACATTTTTTCCTGTAAATTGCATTACTCAATAATCCTTAAAATTTAATCTCTAACGCTTGCGTTGCATTAGAATCTTTTAGGCTTGTCAATTATAGTCTTGACTCATAGCGTCTTAACATATAAAGGCGCTTTAAGATTTTTTTCTTAGCACTGATTTTTTGCTTTTTACGCTTTTCAGTTTTAGATTCAAAAAATCTTCTTGCACGACACTCAGTTACGACTAAGTTGCGGTCAGTCTGTTTTTTAAATCTTCTGTAAGCCTCATCAAACGCATCAGCATCTCTTACTTTAATACCCGGCACTTGCTATCACCTCTTTTCTATGGCTTAAAGTCATTGCATTTTGCAATAGCCACAAACGAAGTGGCATTATATAAGACTAAAAGGGATATTGTCAATAAAACAATCCCTTTTTAATATTTATTTTGTTTAAATCAATGATAAATTCATTTTTTTCTTGCGATAGAATTAATGAGATTATAGGGGTCAAAGGCTACGGTCATATAGACTTGATAGGACTGCATCCAAGGGGTATTGTTTTTAAAACCTTCATGCATAGAGTTTAAGACAAAGTTTACTTTAACTGACGCAAAGTCGTTTTTCCAATTATAATACAAGTCAAAACGATTATACATGTTAGCTTGGAAGAATTGCACCCCACGATAAATAGGGGTAGGGCAATAAGAAGGAGTGCAATACAAATCAATATCCTTATACTGATTGTAATAGGGCATTTCTGGGTTTTGAGCAAAGTAAAATAGATTGTGAATGCCAAAGCCTTTAAATTGGAGTTCCACATCAAATTGCCCCCCAACGCTGTTATTAAAAGGCACATTTTTTTCTTTATTTCTTAATCTTGAGGCTTCAGAGACCATGCCAAAACGAGCGTTGATTTTATCCATAAAGGGTGCAAGCTCAAGCAAACTGCTTTCTACATAAGCGTTATAATAAAGTCTATCTAAAAGATAAATAGCGCTACTATTAATAGCTCTTTGTGTATTGAAAGTAGAGCCATCAGCCCCATTTAAGAGATACTTATCTTCATTGTGGAATAATACAAAATTCCCCCCAACTCCAAGGTAGCCCTTAAAGAAATGATAATCCACAGAGCCATTCATTTGGAATCTATCCATTGCATTACCATAGGGGTTTCTTCCAAATTTACAAGTGCTATAGCAATTACCGCCAAACCAATCTAGCATAAACTCTGCATGCCCATAGTAAGATTTTAAGGGGGAATAGTGGCTTTGATATTGCAGTAAAAATCCTCTTGCGTTGGGGTCAATGAACCAATAATATGGGGCAAAAACATTCAAGCCATAACTTCCTAGTTGGTTTTTTCTAGGAAAGATGCCTCCATAAAAACTAAAATGCTTGCCTCTAGCCTTATAATACATCGTAGGACCCCAAGAAGAGGGGAAGTTTGTGGTGTAATTGTGGAAATTTTGAAAAAAATATGCCCCAACAATAAGGCTTTGCTCGCCATATTTAGTATTAAATTGAATGCCAAATTCTGGAGTGAGACGGCTTTTTAGGGTTGTATTGGTATTAACCCAATAAGGTGTCATGCCCTCATGGTCCATAATAAACATATTAAAGCCTAGATTATACTTAAAGATATTCCAATCAAATGCTTGAGCGTTTGCTATGAGCAAGGAAACAAAAGAGAGGTTTTTAAGGAAAGTTTTTTTAAACACTATGTTACCACCATTATTTATTGAGATTAAAAGATTAATGTGGGGTGAATGGGAATATTCTATCATGCCATGCTTTGAGTATGGCTTAAAAAATTGTTTATTTTAGATTTAATGTAAAATAGTGTTTAATTTATGCTAGAATAATTATTACTATATAACTTAAACAAGGAGATTTTATTATGGATTCTGTAAATAAAAATATGAGACCTGGTCGTAAGCGTGTTTCTGTAGATGAGTTAAAAAGAAACTTTTCAGTTACTTTCTATTTATCTAGGGAAGAACATAATATTTTAAAGGATTTGGCTACTGAAGAAGCAGAAAGTGTCAATTCATTCGTTAAGCGTCATATTTTAAAGACTATCATTTATAAAAAGAGCTAATTAGCTCAAAGGGTTTTACAAGCTCCTAGCTTGTAAAAACTTCTTCTTAATTTTTAAGAACAGCATCCATTGGAGCAATTCTTTGTTTTAATCCCCATAGAAGAGCGATTCATTAAGCAAAATCCCTTGCCCTCTAGGTAGCGTTTGGCATCAAATCCAGCTACAAATAGTCCTCCAGCAAACAGGGCTAAATCTTTAATAACCAATCTTCCTGCACCAGCTAACCATGGAAAATGTTGGTTGACAAATACTTCAGGTGTGGTAAATAAAAAGGATAGGGTAGTAATAGTCATTCCAGCGACAAGTAAGCCCCCAATAATTCCAAGTAATGGCATCCAAAGTCCTAAAAACACTAAAACGCCTAAGGTCATAATGGTAATTCCAAGCGCCTCAGAAACAAGGTAAGTGCGATTTTCTTTGTGCCATTCTTTGTTTTCAATGATTTTAGGGTCGCTTTGCATTTCTTCTTTCATAGATTGCCCCTCAGCCATTTTATGTTCTTTATATTCAGGTTTTTTAAATTTATACATAAAAGAAAAGAATGGTGAGTTAGCCACAAAAGGTGCAATTCCTTCGGCCTCATAGGCAACAAATTTTAAGCCACCAATCCAAATAAAAATGATAAAGATAGCTATGTGCATTAAATAGCCACCTAAATTTTGAAGTTTTGTGATTGATTCTAGCAATGGTTTTAATATTGGCATATGTAAATCCCTTTTTATGATATTTTTTAGTTGCTAAAAATAGCGTTCACTATGATAGCATATCGCATGTCAAATTACTATAAATTCATTTTGATTATCATTATAAGAAGATAGATTCTGTAACACTCATGCCAATATAACGCACCGCACCCTTATAAAAGATTTCATTATTTTTAAGAGATAGCTCTAAACGCTCTTGACTTTTGGGGATAAGTGTGGATTGATTTGATGCATTATAAAATAAATGTGCGATGATAAATGTAGCTGCCATGCCTGTGCCACAAGCGAGCGTAAAATCCTCAACCCCTCTTTCATAAGTTTGTAAAAAAATATTTTTTTCATCTTGTATATAGGCAATATTAACATTAGCATTATATTTTAAACGCAAAGCTCTCAGCTCTAATAAGTTTAAAGAATGTAAAAGCTCTTTGTTTTTAACAAAACCTACTAAATGTGGCACACCGGTATCTATGAGATAGAAAGTAGGAATATTTTCTAAAATAGCATGGTTTGAAAAAGATTCTTCATAACAACTTTTTAATTCACTAGTAGATATTTTATCTAACATTTGATAATTCCCTAAATTGCTTTCTACAATATTAGGTTCTTCTACTTGGATAGAGATTTCTCTTTTTGCAGCTAAAAATATATGTTTAGCTTTAGCTAGTTGGTGTCTATAAGCATGCAGTCCTACACAACGGCTTGCATTCCCACACATGCTCGCTTTAGAACCATCAGAATTGTAAAAATCCCATGCATAAGCATAATGAGAGTGGGGCAGTAGCACTACAAGCCCATCAGCACCAAAGCCCTCATGCCTATGGCACACTTGTTTGGCTAGTTGCGAAAAATCTTGTTTTTTTAAGCAATGTGTTATTAAAAAATCATTCCCACTGCCTGAATATTTATAAAATACCATTGAACGAACCCTTTTTAGTCAATTATAAAGTAAAAGAAAAATTTTATCCTTAAAAAATAATGGTTTTTTAGCTAACATTTTACTATTTAGTTTTTGGATTATAAGGGTGAATTTTAAATGAAAGCGCAGTATTTTTTCTGGATTCTTTTTGGAGCTGGATTTTATTGGATGTTGTATCTTTACCAAGATTTTTTAATGGATGCATTGATTGCTGGGCTTTTATGCGTGGGGCTTTTTCAAGTTAAAGTATTTTTGAACCGCCGTTTTTCTAATGCTATAAGCTCGCTTATATGCGTGTTAGCTTTAGCGAGCGTGATAGTAGTTCCCTTATATTTTATTGCCTATAGAGGGTCTAATTTTATTTTTGAAATCAATTTCAACAATCTTTCAGCACTAATTAGTTGGTTTAAGGTAGCGGTATTGGAGTTATTATCGCATTTTCCAACTATTAGTGAGGGAGCTAGAAAGCTTTTAGAAAATATTAATGCCTCTTCTGTTACAAGCTCTTTATTTAAAATAAGCAGTTACATTGGAAAGTATAGCTTAAAGCTCATTACAGATACAGCGTTTGTATTAGGGCTATTATTTTTCTTTTTTTATTATAGCGAACGCTTTTATCATTATTTGCTAGGGGTTTTACCCCTTGAAACCAAGCAAAGTGAGGGGATTTTTCAAGAGGTAGCAGGAATTTTGCGTATCGTGCTTTTAACTTCTATGATTACGGTGTTTTTAGAGGGGCTTGCTTTTGGTGTGATGATTGTTTGGTTTGGGCATGATGGCTTATTTTTAGGGATTTTATATGGGTTAGCGAGTTTGGTGCCTATTGTAGGGGGGGCTTTAATTTGGGTTCCTGTAGTGGTTTATGAGCTTTATTATGGGCATGTGAATAGCGCTATTTTTATTACTGCGTATTCTATTCTACTTATTGGTGTGCTAATTGATAGTGTGGTTAAGCCAATTTTAATTGTTTTTATCAAGCAAAGAATGTTTAAAACAACCCTTAAAATTAATGAAATGCTTATTTTCTTTTCTATGATTGCTGGTATTTCACAATTTGGTTTTTGGGGGATTGCTGTAGGGCCTACGATTACAGCGTTTTTTATCGCCTTATTGCGTTTGTATGAAAGCTATTTTTCTAAACATAGGGAGTTGTGCGAATGCTAGGAATGTTGCTGTTGGCGTATTTTGGCATAGGTGCATCGTTGGCATAAAGGCTCAATAGCCTGATTTTTTAAAAAATGTGTTTTAATAGCTATGGCTTTTGGGCTGTTTAAAATAGTCTTTAAGGGTGTAGTTTGGATAGTGCCAAGATTGATAGTAGCGTTAGTATCCATACAACATGGCACAACTACACCACTAGCTAAAATAGCGATTTGTTCTATTAAGCCATAGCAATAGGGGGTTTGTGGTGTTGTTTGAGAATGTGTAATGGGTGCTGTTTGGAGGCTTGGCCATTCAAAAGTTTTTTGAATGTTTAAAAAACTTTTTTTGAATAAACGCACTCTATTTTGTGTTTCTAAACTTTCTAAAGAGACATAATTGAAAGCTTTTAAAAATCTTTGAATAAAAGGAAAATGTTTTTTAAGGGTGGTGTTTTGAATGCGTAAATTGAGAAACACTTCACTACTTACTTTGAATTTATAATGACAAAGTTCTAAAACACGCTCTATATATCGCTCTTTATCTAATCTATTTGCTGTATCTAGCCCTGCGTCTAGGGATATAGAGACTTGCCAAAGCGCTTGGTGTAGCAATAAAGAAAAATCGTATAGATACGCTCCGCTTGTAACTAAATCTATTTTTAAGCCAAAATGTTTAGCTACATCTAAATAGAGTTTTAAATTTTTAAGCTTGCAAGGGTCGCCTAAAACATGCAAGGTAATCATTTTAGTTAGGGGTGCGACTTGTTCGCAAGCTTTTTGAAACAGCTCTAAGCTCATCACTCCCCTTGTATTCTTGGGGTTAGGGCAAAAGCTACATTTTAGCCCACAAACATCACTTAATTCTACATAGATTTTTTTAAAACGGATTTAAAATCCTTATTAGACATTAAAGCGGAAGTGCAATATATCGCCATCTTGAACGATATAGTCTTTGCCCTCAATGCGTAATGCTCCTTTTTCTTTCGCACCTAATTCGCCCTTATGGGTTATGAAATCTTCATAGGCAATCGTTTCAGCCCTAATGAAACCTTTTTCAAAATCTTTATGGATAACCCCAGCAGCTACAGGTGCACTACTACCTTTTTTGATTGTCCAAGAACGCACTTCTTTAACTCCAGCAGTAAAATAGCTAATCAGACCTAGTTCTTTAAAGCTTAAGCGAATGGTTTTTTCTAGTCCGCTCTCTTCTGCTCCTAAACTCTGTAAAAATTCTTTCACTTCTCTTTCGTCCATAGAGACCATTTCTTCTTCTAACTTAGCACATAAAACAACAAATTCGCAATTTTGAGTTTTTGCATGATTTTCTACTTTTAGGGCATGTTCATTGAGAGTGCTTAGATTTTCTTCATTGACATTAGCCACATAAATCATTTTTTTATTGGATAAAAAGCGCAATTCTTTATCTAATTCTAAAAAGCTCTCACTATCTTTTTCTTTAAAAGACTTAGCCGGCTTTAACTCTTCTAAATGCGTTTTTAAGCTCAAGGCACATTCTAAAAGATTTTTAGCATCTTTGGAGCTTTTTAGCGATTTTTGCAAGCGTTCAATGCGTTTGTCTAAAGTGGCAATATCTGCTAAAATCAACTCTAATTCAATCGTTTCAATATCATTGAGTGGGTCAATTTTATCGTTCACATGCGTGATATTGCCATCTTCAAAGCAACGCACTACATGTAAAATCACTTCGCATTCTTTAATATTGGCTAAAAACTGATTGCCTAATCCCTCGCCCTTACTAGCCCCTTTAATCAATCCTGCAATATCTACAAATTCTACTACAGAATATAAAATGCGTTCAGGGTTGACAATCTTAGCGAGTTCATCTAAGCGCGGGTCAGGAACATTTACGATTGCTTTATTGGGTTCAATCGTGCAGAAAGGGTAATTCGCACTCTGAGCGTTTTGGGTTTTTGTGAGTGCGTTAAAAGCACTAGACTTGCCTACATTAGGCAAGCCAACAATACCTACAGAAAGCCCCATTCTATGCCTTTTTCAAAAAGTCTTGCACGAATGCTACACATGCTCTAACGCCAGCACCACTAGCTCCATAGCTATTGACATCCCATTCTTTTTCTACATAAGCAGGCCCTGCAATATCAATGTGTAGCCACTTGTCTTTGTATTCTTCACGCACAAATTCGCTTAAGAATAATCCAGCTGTCAAGGCACCACCATAGCGTGAAGATGAAATGTTGCAAACATCAGCGATTTTAGTTTCAATAAGTTTAGCTAAATGGCGGTTGAATGGAAGTTTTGCTAAAAGTTCGCCTGATTCTAGTCCGGCTGTTTCAAACGCGCTTTTTAGTGCCTCATCATGCCCCATAACCGCAGAGGTGTATTGTCCAAGTCCTACTACGCAAGCTCCGGTTAAAGTAGCGAAATCTACCATTACATCAGGGTTTAAATCTTGGGCATAGCTCAAGCAGTCAGCTAACACTAAGCGTCCTTCAGCATCGGTATTACGCACTTCAATGCTTTTACCCTCTTTAGAAACAAGAATGTCATCAGGTTTATAAGCATCTTTACCAATCATATTTTCTGTGGCACCAATAATGCCATGCACTTCAGCATCTACTTTGAGTTTAGCCAAAGCATTTAGGATACCAATAACCGCACAGCCACCGCTTTTATCAGCTTTCATGGTTACCATAAATTCAGAGGGCTTTAAGCTTAAGCCTCCGCAATCATAAGTCAAGCCCTTACCTACAAGCACAATTTTTTTCTTAGCGTTTTTAGGCTTATAAACTAAATGGATTAAGCGTGGGGGATTGCTAGAAAGAGATGCTTTATTAACGGCTAAGAAAGCATTCATCTTTTTTTCTTCTAGGAATTTTTCATCATGGGCGTGAAATTCTAGGTGGTTTTCTTTAGCAACTTTCTCTGCCACTTCAGCCATATAAATGGGAGTAGCCACCATAGGGGGAGTATTGATTAAGTCTTTAGCTAAATTCATGCTCTCTGTTAAGATGTTAGCATACTCTAAAGCACTTTCAGCAACCTTATGCAAGGTTTTAGAACATGCTTTTTCGCAAGGAGTATATAAATCTAAAGCCACGACAACTTCTTTAAGTGCGACTTCTTTTTTCTTAGATTTATAGGTATCATATTCATACATGCCTAGTTTTAGCCCCAAAAAGAGTGCTTTGAGATTTTCTAAAAGCGCTTTATCTTCAGCATAAGGTTTATGACAATTATAAACCCCCACTTTCACGCTTTTAAAAGGGAGTTTTTTAAGGGCTCTAATAGCTTGAAAACTAGCCTCCCTTAATAAGTGGGTGTCATTTTCTTTAACGCCTACATACAAAATTTTGTTTTTTTGGTCTAAAAAAGTGTCTTCGCCCTCATAGTTAAAAGTTTTAAAAACTTCTTTATCTTTTACCCAAGCATGTTCAAGGTCTTTATTGAAAATAAAAACTAAGCTTGCCTCAGCATGCGTTTTCTCAAATGTTGTAGATTCTAGTTTAATGTGTAACATTGAAATAACCTCTCTTTAATTTAATTACAAAATTATAAAACATTTACCTATCTTTTTTGCTGTAATATTGGAAATACCATATTACTAAACTCAAAAAAGACGCCAACAACAATAATAGCATATAAGGGTGTTCTTTCAACCAACTCAAAGATTGTAATAATTCTTCTCCTAAATGCCATGCTAAGATGATAGTAATGCTTGCCCATACCATCGCACTAACTAGGTTGATAAGTGCGAATTTTAAGGCACTATAGCGAGTTAATCCAATGCTGATAGGAATTATTGTGCGCATGCCATACATGTAGCGTTGGATAAAGATGATAAACCAACCGTATTTTTGTAATAATAAATGCGCTAATGCTAATTTTCTTCGTTGTTTTTCTAGCTTTTTTTGAATATAAGTTTTGTTAGTGCGACCAATATAAAAATAGATTTGATCGCCTGCAAAACCTCCAAGTCCTGCTACTAAAATAGCTAAACCCAAGTGCATATGTCCTGTATAGCTTGCAATGCCAGCTAGAATTAAGCCAATCTCACCTTCTAAGATACTCCAACCAAATAAAATCAAATAGCCCCAAGTGGGTGCATGCTGATTCCATAAATTGATAATATGCTCTTCCATGTTTTATCCAACTAGCATTCTAGCACGCAAAAAGTTTTGACTTGGTCTTCTAAGAGTTTTATGCCGGGTAAGTCTCTAAGCCCTAGTAAAAAACAAGCCTCTACACATATAACTTGCAAAGATTTTATCATTTTAAGGCTTGCTAGAGCTGTGCCTCCTGTAGCAATTAAATCATCTATAAGCAATACTCTAGCCCCCTTAATCCCCCTAAAAGCATCGGTGTGCATTTCTATGCTGTCTGTGCCATATTCAAGCGCATAAGTTTGTGATATAGTTTGACTAGGGAGCTTGCCTTTTTTCCTAATAGGCACAAACCCTACACCAAGCGCATAAGCTAGAGCAGAGCCTAAAATAAATCCTCTAGCCTCAATGCCTACCACAAAGTCAAGTGGCGTATTTTCATAGCGTTTTTTAAGTTTGTCAATAAGTTCTTTAAATAATTTATGATGATTAATAAGAGTGGTTATATCTTTGAATAAAATGCCTTTTTTTGGGTAGTCTTTGACTTCTCTAATGTGTTGTAAAAGTTCGTTTCTAAAAGCCTCATTCATTGTGTTTTTTATCCTTCAATACCTATTTTTATATTATATTATAGCGTTTTTATAGAAGTGCCTCTATTTTTTGCTCTAATTCTTTAATGCGGTTTTTGTATTTGTCTGATTCGCTTTTGTATTGTGTGTTGCGTTGCTTGAGAGTTTTTAACTCTGTTTTTAAAGAGCTCATTTCTTGAGTGAGAATATCAATATTGCCTAAAGCCCTTTGAAGCTGTAATTGGTGTTTTTGGATTAAAATTTCAGCCTCTTGTAAGGTGAGTTTCATAGAGGCTGTAGTGCGTTCTTGGCGTTTAGCCACAGTTTTAAAAAAGAAAGTTCGCACACCCATATAAACCACCAAAACAATAGCAATGGTAAATAAAAGCCATTGAGAAAACATCTTAAATTACTATCCCTTAAAAAGAATTGTGGATAATTTTAGCACAATTCTTTTAATTCCTTTTTTAATTTCTATCTATCTTTTGGGTGCGTTCTATATGTCTGCCTCCCTCAAAATCTGTAGAAAAGAAAGCCTCTAAAATGCTCTCTACAACTCCTAAGCCACTAATCCTTTCGCCCAAACACAATACATTAGCGTTATTATGTAAGCGAGTCATTTTAGCCATAAACATGTCTGTGCAAAGGGCTGCTCTAATGCCTTTAAAGCGATTGGCTGACATACTCATGCCAATTCCTGTAGCACACACTAAAATGCCAAAATTATGTTCGCAAGATAAAGTTTTTTCGCAAATAATTTTTGCATAATCAGGGTAGTCTACTCGCTCTTTAGCTAAAAAGGCATGCACCTTAAAATCTCTTTGTTCTAAAAATTGCTTGACAAAAGTTGCAAGCTGATAGCCTGCATGGTCGCTTCCAATAAAAATTTCATGGATAGTTAGAGGAGTTTGTAGGGTATTCATAAAGAAGTCCTTAGTATTAAAGATATGTGTTGAAAATTCTTACCAAGATAGCAAGAAAGAAAATAAAAATCGTGTGGGTGCATGGATAAAAAATTCTGATAACTGAGGGATAAATAAAAATAAGAATACAACTAGCATAGAGTAACGCTCCATTTTAGAAAACCACGCCAATATGCTTGTATTTCCAAAGTGCAAGGCTAAAAAACCAAGTGCTTTTGAGCCATCTAATGGAGGAATAGGGAGGCTATTAAATATCCCTAAGATAATATTATAAAGCATGCCTTGAGCTAAAAAGGTTACCAATATAAGTTGCCAAAGCTTTAAGTTTTCAAGCCCTAAATTGACAACACCAAAACTTTGAAAAACAAAATGTGCTATTAGTGCCAAAACCACTGCCAGAATAAAATTATACATAACGCCCGCTAAACTCACTACTACACAAGCTAAAGCTCCCTTTTTTAATACAATATGGCGTATATCTATAGGAACAGGTTTAGCCCACCCAAATAAAAAGGGGGCTTGAAAAATGAGTAGTAAAGCCGGTAAAAGCACAGAACCCATCATATCCAAATGCCTAATAGGATTTAGGCTCAAGCGTTTAGCATCTTTAGCACTTGTATCGCCAAACAATAAAGCGCTATAACCATGCATGATTTCATGCCCAATAATTGCAATTAACAAAGCAAGAATTTTAACGAGGGTTAAAAGAATGCTTTCTATTGAAAAATCCCACGACGGCATAAAATATCTTAATGGTGCGATATAGGCTGAGGCTTTTGCTGCTCTTTTTTGAGAGCTTTTTCTAAAGCATCTATGGTCTTAAACATGCGTTTCCAACGCACCAAATAGCGTTTTTTAGGATTATTTTCAGCATCAACTTCCAAACTATTTTTTAAGTTAAGACTGAAATAGACAAGCCATGGCGAACCTACAACATTTTTATAAGGAATACTCCCCCAAAAGCGCGAATCGCTAGAATTATCTCTGTTATCGCCTATCATAAAAAACTCATTGGGGTTAATCTTTTTGTAAAAAACGCTTTCGCCATCTACTTGCACAAGTTGCATACTCAAGCTATTACCTCCGCCTTGATTGGCAAGTTGTTCCATTACATTAAAGGTTTCATTATTTTTTTGGTAGTGGATTCCTAGGTGTTTTGGGGCATAGGGGTTTAAAACAAAGGTTTTTCCCATAAATTGTTTGGTTTGAGCGTTAGGAAAATGTTTAGCAATATAGTTTTCATCGCCATCGCTTTCAAAAGGGTACAAATAAAGCCCTTCTTGGGTAAATAGCACCTCATCGCCCCCAACAGCAAAATTTCTTTTAACATAGTAAGATTTTTTTTCATGTGGAGGGATAAAAACAACAATCTCTCCACGCTCAGGGTGCTTGCCCTCTATCAAATGTCCATTATTTTTAAAATCGGGTATTATAGGGAGTTCAATCCATGGGATTTTAGGAATGGGTATGCCATAAGAAAACTTTTTGACAAAAAGCATATCGCCCTCATAAAGTGTGCCAACCATAGAGCGAGAGGGGATAATAAAAGCTTGTGCGACAAAAAAGACTACCAATAAAACAATGATAATTGTTCCAACCCAACTAGAGCAAAACTGATAAAGGGAGCGTAAAAATTTCATATCAATAACTAATCCTTAAAAATTTTGTTGTTTTTGAAAAGCTAACAGAGTGTTTTCTAAGAGTGAGACTATCGTCATAGGCCCTACACCTTTAGGCACAGGAGTGATAAAGCTCGTTTTTTGCTTAGCGTTTTCAAAATCTACATCGCCAACAATATGCCCATTGGTTAAACGATTAATGCCTATATCTACAACGATAGCACTATCTTTAAGCATATCTGCAGTAATTAAATTAGGTTTGCCAACTCCTACGCATACAATATCAGCTTTCTTGGTATAAAGAGAAATATCTTTAGTTAAGATATGACACACACTAATAGTAGCACCAGCATTTAACATAAGCATGCTTAGGGGTTTTCCAATAATATTGCTCGCTCCAATAATGGCTACATCTTTGCCTTTCACATCAATATGATAATGTTCTAAAAGACGCATAACTCCCATAGGGGTGGCTGGTAAAAACGCCTCTTTTTGTGTGCAAACTCTGCCTACATTAAGCGGATGAAAGCCATCTACATCTTTATTTGGGTCAATGGCCTCTAAAACTTCTTTAGAGTCAATATGACTAGGCAAGGGGAGCTGAACTAAAATTCCTGAAATATCGTTACTAGCATTAAAAGTTGCGATAAGCTTTAAAAGCTCTTCTTGGGTAATACTAGCTTCTAAAGTTTGCAAATCAAATTTCATGCCAACCCTTTCGCAAGCTTTCACTTTCATATTGACATAAGTAACGCTCGCAGGGTCTTTGCCCACTAAAATAACAGCTAGTTTAGGGCATTTATTAGAATTTGAGGTAATGGTATGGATTTTATTTTTCAAGTCTTCTTCTATAGAACAAGCCAATGCTTGTCCATCTAATAAAACACAGCCCTTATCTGCCATATCGGCTATCCTTTAAATACGATTAAAATTAAAACGGACTTATTTTAGCAAAAATTACTCTTTTAGCCAAAATTTATTGATGAGTGTTTTGCAAGATGTCTGCTTTGATAGCTAGAATTTCTTTGGCTGTTTGTTCTAAAGTATGAAAAGTAATGCTATAAGAGCTAGGGGATTTTTTATAAACTAAATCATAGTATTTGGTGGTTAGAATCTCAGCGATTTTTTCTAAATCTCTATGTTCCCAAAGGCGTTTTAAATCTTCAAAAATAGCTTTAGTGGTGTAGGGCTTAATGGTTGTTATTGCCTCTTTAAAAACGCTATCTTTTAGGTTGGAATACATGCTAACTAGGCGTTTAATGCGGTGTTCTAAGGGGGCGTTAACAAAAATAGTATGAACGGAATGCTGATAGGCACTAAAAATAGAATTAGGGATAACCAAGCCTCCAAGGGCTTTTGGCTCTTTTTCTATCAATAAAAGCGGTTCATGTTTTTTAGAGTGCAATTCGTAATATAGAAGGTTTTCAAACATTTTTTGCGTGGGGCGTTTGGCGTTTGTAGGGTTGCCAAAGCTAGAGCCATAATGCTTGGCTAATCTTTCTAAATCAATGCTCCACGAAGAAAAATACTCTATTAATTCTGTTTTTCCACAACCGGTTAGCCCGTCTAAAACGATTAATGGTTTTACAAAAGGTTTTTTAAATTCATTTAAGACTATGTTGCGATAGGTTTTATAGCCCCCTTCAAATTTTTGCACTTGAAAGCCCACTTCTTCTAAAATAATGCCAAGTGCTGAACTGCGTTTACCCCCTCTAGCGCAATAAACTAAAAGCTTGTTTTTAAGGTGTAGTGCGGTAGTGGGGTCATTAAGGCTTTTTTCTAAAAATTGTGCGATATTTCTGCATGCTATGCTTGAGCCTAAAATGCGTGCTTTTAGGGGCGATTCTTGTTTATAAATTGTGCCTACAAGCGCGTGTTCTTCATTGCTAAAAACCGGAAAATTTAAAGCGTTAGGAATGTGAGATTCTTCAAATTCTTTAGGAGTTCTTGCATCTAAAATAACATCAAAAGGTTCTAAGGTTTGAGTAGTATTCATTATTTAGGGCTTTTTAGGAATGTCTTGCCCTTGATAGAGTAAATACCAGCTAATAGCTCTCATGTATTCTAGTTGCTGATAGAGCTTTGGAGCGGTTATTTTATCTTCTTTTAAGGGTTGTTGGTTATTTAGGTAGCGGAAGTTAAAAGAGGGGCTATAAAAATAATTTTTTGTAGCAATCGCTTCAAAGCCAAGAGCATAATTAGGGTGGCTTTTTGGATTTGCAATATTATTAGAAAATAAAGGCTTGCCAAAACTTACGAATTTAAAATCTTTAGGAGCGACTAATTCTATAATGGTTGGGGCGATGTCTAGATGAGAGCCAACTTCACTAATCATTTTAGGTTTTAAGGTGGGGGCATAGAGAATGAGGGGGATAGATTTGATAGTATAAAGGTCATTTTTAGCGTATTCATAGCTCCTATCAAAATGGTCTCCTGTAATGATAAAAAGCGAGTTTGGGAATTTTTGACTTGCTTTTTTAATAAAATTTACCACCACTTTATCATACCAATAGACATGCCCTAAAAAATTAGCGTTGGGTAAGTTCTCAGATTTTGGGGTTTGTTCTACAAAATGCTGAATTTTTTCTATTGGCACATCAAAAGCTTTAAGATTCACATTTCTAGTTACATGATTACTTAAAGTCATCACCATGCTGAAAGTTTTTTCATTAGGGTTTGTATTATCTATAATATAATCAAATAAAATATTGTCATGCACACCCCAATTACTCTCTATGGGTTTGGGGTAGGGCTTATTTTTAGCGTATTCTAGTAAGTGGGTGTTGAAATAGAGCGCATCAAAGCCTTGTTTTTTAGTGAAACTATCTAGTTTATTCCAAATGCCACTACCGGCATAATAAAAATTATTTTTAAAGCCTAAGTTTTTCATTTGAACGCCAATAGCTGTAGGAAAGCTAGGCATAGCAACCCCAGAGTTTACTAGATTGTTATCGTTGATATAGGGTAAGCCCGTGATTTGCACATCTAGGCTTTTAACGGTGCGTGGAGCACTCTCAATAAAAGTAGGGAGCATATAGCCATGTTCTTCTTTGGCTAAATTTTGTAACGCACTTGTTAGCCCTATGCTATCAAACTTTTTATCAAAATGCCATGAGCTTAGAGATTCTGAAATGATGTAAAAAACATGCTCAATTTTTTGATTAGAATTATTATAACTTGTTTGAGTTAGTAACTCATAGAGATTATAAGGGGGGTTAGCTTGTGTGTTAAAATAGCTTTGAATGACTTCTAATAAAGGGGTTTTGGTAAAATCGCTTAGCTTGAGATTATGACTGCGTCTGTAGTTTCGCACCACTAGATAAAAGCTACGGAAAGCCCCCGGAGTGATTTTGCGTAAAAATGGGTCTTTGACCGGTTCAAGATGAAAATCTAAAGACGCGCCAACAAAGCTAAATTGGGCATTAATATAAAGCATCATGCAAAGCGAAAAGCTTAAAAATAAGCCAAGGGTTTTTGAAACTTTTATATTGCTTGCATTAAAGAAAGTGTTTAAAAAGGTCATTTTTGAAAAAAGAATTTTTTGGAGCTTGAGATAGATAAAAAAGACTACCCCTAAAAGCCCCAAAAAGAGTATAAAGCTAGAGATAATAGGGTATTCCCCACTTAATCCCATGCTCAAAAGTGTGAGTTTGTCTTCAAATAACACTTCTAGTAAATTTTCATCAAAGACATTGCCATAAATGCCATAATAGACTATATTAGCTATGTTAAAAAATAGGGCAAGACCCAAAGAAAAACAAGCAAAAAAATTAAGGGTTTTATTTTGGCGTTGAGGATTGAATAGTGAGAAAAGCCCCACCACCATAAAAATAATCGCCATAGTTGCCACGACACGATTATCGTATTTACCCCCATCTAGTAAGACCTTTATTATATCGCCTAAACTAGCCTCTTGCAAAGCTTTTTTGTAAAAACCGGTATAAAGGATAAAGCCTATACGATTAAAAACAAACAACAAGCTCATAAAAAAGGTGAAATAAAAACCTTTTAAAAAGAGTTGGGATAAAGGGTGTAATAAAGTTTTCATAGGATTTATTATAACCTTTTTTTATAACAATATAAAAGATTTAAGCAAGAGATAAGGAATAAGGGGGCATCAAATAAGGTATCTAAGAGTTGCAAATTGGTTGAGAATATATAGCTAAGGAGTGCTAAAAGGGCTAAAAAGCCTAGCAAGGAATTACTTAAAAATAAGAACGCACAAAAAATTCCTGCAAAACCTACCGAAATATAAAAGTGATGATAGATTGAAAAAGATAAAAAACCTAAAATATCGCTTAATAATAGTAGGCTAAAACACGCAATGATAAGATTAGAATAGAAATTATCTAAAGGAGCTTTTTTAAAGAGATTGAAAAAAAATCCTACATAAGCGAATATTATAAGCGTGCTAAAAGTGCTTAAAGGAGATATAAAGCTTAATGCCCATTGGTTTAAGGATAAATGGTAGATAATGGGGATATTGCTGAGTATCAAAATAAAAACAGAAAAGAAAAATTTAATCTTAAAAGCTTGGTTTTTAAAAAAAGAAAGCATAAGAGCGAGCCATACGAGCGAAAAAGAAAGGGCAGAAGTCATGGGTGTGTGTAAGAAAGCGAATTGAGATAGGCTAAATTAAAGCGGATATGGCGAATCATTTTGCGGTTATAAGTGTAGGTAATGTCTATAAAATCATCATTAATGATTGAGCTTGGGTAACTCACTTCTTCGCTCTTGTCTAAAACGCTTAGAGTATGAAAGGTGCTTGGGTTTGTTAATTGTGAAAGCAATAATTCTTGACGGCGTAAAGAAGGGTTGTCTGGATTATGGATTAGATAAAGCGTTTGATTAAGGTTGAATAAATTTAGTGAATCGTCTAAATTTTTAAGGTTTGTGGTTATTGGGGGTTGCCATTTTTTAAAGGAAGTGCAAGTTTGCAACATCAATGAATCAAAAAAATTATGGTTTCTAAAAGCCATTATGGCACAATTTTTAAAAGGTGTGATTGAGGGTTGTAATTGGTGGTTGAGCGAATTGGGGCGTAAAAGTTGCACAGGCTTGGCTAAAGCGTCAAATTTTAATAACAAAGGGTATTGAGTGGCTAACTCATGATAGAGTGGTAGCACAAAACCGCCATCAGTGGTGTTTAAGGGTTTGGTTCTTACTAAATGGCTCAAATTTAAAAAAGGGCTTAAATGAAGACTTCTTATAAATTGAAAAGGTTTATCAATAGAGAGGCTTTCAAGTTGGTAGATTTTAGAAGTTGCCCATCCGCCCATGCTCACTCCTACTACAAACAATATGATTTTATTTTGATGCCAAAAGAGTAGGGGATTTCCTAGTTTTTTAATGTATTCATGGGTTTTTTGTGAGAGTAATTCTCTAGTTAAAAGGGTAAAAGCTTTGCTCCATTGATTAGTTTTAAAATCATAAAGATTAGCGCTAATTTTAACATCTTTTGCCCCCTCTCTAGTCCCACTAAAATATGCTACTAGGAGCGTTTGATTAGGTAAGCTTATAAGAGAGCTTGCATGCACCATTAAAGCCTCTTTAGGCTTAGGTATATCAAGTTTTGAAAAATAGGGTGTGCTTTGAGCAGATATATTTTCATTATGTATAAAGGCGTAATTAGGGTTTTTATGCCAATAAACAATGATGACTAGCACGCTTAAAAGCGTTAAAAAAAACGCTAGATTTTTAAGCGTTAAGAAATGCTTTGAATCTTCCAAGAAAGCGTTTCGCCTCCCCTTAAAATAGAGATTTGTTTATCATTAGTATGTGTGGGAACTTTAAAAGGCTCTTTAGTTAAAAGAACTTGTTTTTTAGGTAAGTTTTTTAACCCATAGATAAATTTAGCGTTATCACTCACAAAAGCTTGTAAATTATCTAAAGCGTTGTGTCGCTCAAAAAGTTCGCATAATGCAGGGAGTAAAATGGGTGCAGAAAAAATCCCAGCTGGAGCTTTATTGCTGTGTTTTTTAGAAACTAAGTGTGGAGCGCTATCAGAGCCAAAAGAGACTTTTTTATGTGCTTTTAATGAAAGGGCCAAAAGAGCGTTTTGGTCTTCTTTGGTTTTAATGAGAGGTTTGCAAAAGCAATGTGGATTTAAGGCTTGACCTAGTAAATCGTCTAAAGTCATGCTTAAGTGGTGCAATGTTAAGGTTGCATAAAGGTTTTTATGTTTTTCTAATAAATCAATGCTACGCCTATCGCTTAAATGCTCTAAAATGATTTTAAGCTTAGGAAAAGTGGTAGCAAAGGTTTCTATCGTGCTATGGCATAAAAACTCTCTATCCATACAAAAACCCTCTTGTTCTGCATGAATACAAAGGATAAAATCTAATTTTTGGGCGTTTTCTAAGATTTCTAGGGTTTTTTCACTGAGTAAATTAGAAGTGCCACTTTGAGCGTTTGTTGTCATGCCTTTAGGATAGAGTTTTAAAAGTCTAATACCTTGATCTTTAGCGTTTTGTAGTTCGCTCAAACTCAAATCATCATTAAAATACAAACTCATTAAAGGCTTAAAGTTTTGACAATTTTCTAAAATCTCTTTTTCATAATCAAGTGTAATTTGAGTATCAATAAGGGGCTTAGTGAGATTTGGCATAATCACAGCAGAGCTAAAAGGCTCGCTAGAGTAATTTAATACTGCTTTTAAAATCTCTCCCTCACGCACATGCAAATGAGCGTCTATTGGGTCATTTAAAGTTAAATGCAAAGCTCCCCCCTTTTTAGCGATACATAAAATAACGCACTTTAATGCGGATTAAAGTGGTGGTTTTGGGGCGTGGATAATCCTTATAAGCAATTTGAATGGTCTTTAAGGTGTTATCATCTAGCATTTTATATTCAGATCCAATGATAATTTTAAGACCTGTAATATCGCCATTAGGATGCAAGTAAAATTCTACCGCATTCAATCCATCTTGTCCTAAATAAGCCGCAGCTGAGGGGTATTCTAAATATTTTTGTGTGATACGCCCAATTTCACGCAAATTGCTCTTAATAAAATCTTTTTCAGCCGTGCCTAAATCGCCAAATTCTTCGCCATATAAGTCATCAATATCTTTTCTAGTTTGTTGGTCTAGCCCTTTGTTATTGTCATTTCTTGCTTGTTGTGGAGGTGTGGTCTCTGTAGGCAAGAAAGAGAGTTTGTTGGGGTCAAACTTTTTCTCAACAGGTTTTTTCTCAATAGGTTTTTTCTCAACCTTTTTTTCTACTTTTTCAATTTTTTTCTCTTCTACTTTTTCTACTTTCTTAAGTGCTTTATGGTGAGTAGGTTTTGGCTTAGGCTTAGGCTTGGGTTTTGGCTTAGGCTTGGGTTGAGGCTTTGGTGGGGTAGGAGGCGTGGGCGGAGTTGGTGGAGTAGGGGGTTGTTTAGGACCAGATAGCGTTGGCTTTGGAGCTCCGGGTTGGTTCTTGCTTGGGTCTTGTGAATGCCCTCTTTTTAAAACAAGCAAATTGCTAGGGTCGACTTTAACTAACTTTTTGTTGCTTGGACCAAGTATTTTAGCACTATACTGAAAAAGAAAATAAATCAGTGCATGCAATAATAAAGACAAGAGCAAAGAGAAGAAAAAATTCCTATTAGAATAATCAACAGGGTCAAAATTACGCCCTAATTTAGGCTGTGGCTTAGAAATATCTGGCATATAAATTTCCTAATTTTGAATTCTTAACATTAAGTTCAGCTTCTTTAATAAGAGCTTCTTTAGACGGCTTGAGACTGACCTTTCCTAAAAGTAAGCTATGTTTGTCGCTAAGTAGCACGAGATAGCGTTCCCATTCTATATCTATAGAAATAATTTTATGGCGTGCATCAATTTGTTTTATAGTATTTATCTCTAGTTTAGCCCCTTTACTTAAGGGTAACTTTTCAGTAATAAACTTTTTTCTAACAAAATATAGAGTAATTAACAAGACAACAATCACGCCTAGAACCTTATACGCTTGATGGCTTAAATCTAAAGGGTTTTTTAATCCAAGCGCATTCAAAGGACTTTCCACTCGCACTTCTTTGGGCGAAAGCGTTGGGGTTAGCTCTTTTGTTATTGACTCTTTATTTTCTGTGTTAAGTGTCGTTTGAGAGTTGTGAGAGATTATGCTAAAACCTTTAGGCACAAATACAAAGCGCACTTGTTTAGAATCCTTGCTTTTGAGTGCTTGAATTTCTAAATCTAAGGGACTTTTAGCCTTTTGAGACAAGAGATACAAATCATTTTGATAAGAAAAAATTTCCAAAGATTTTAGAGAGGCTAGAGAAAATTCCATAGTCTTTTTAGAGTCAATACTCACGCCCTTTAGCACGATAACCTTTTGCCCCTCAGCATCTACAATTTTGGGGGTTTTATCTATGGGTTTTTCAAAGCTAAGTGTGGTTTGCACAGCTTTTAAAAGAAGTGGGGGTTTAGAGCTTGTGGAGTTAGTGAAATTAGGTTGAATGTCTATAAGAGTGTTTTGCCAATCAACAAGTTTAATAGGAGTATTATCTTGTAAGGTTAATGGCTTTGTCTCTTCAGCAAACAGCATAAAAAAAGCACTCAATAGCAAGGATAAAATTCTCATGAATTTTTAGCTAAGTAATATACAATGGCGTTAGAATCAAGAATTTCATTCAAACGAATCGCTAAGTTACGCTCAAATACCATGACCTCGCCCTTGCCTATAACACGCCCATTTACAAAGGTATCCACACTCTCCCCAGCTGGCTTTTGCAAATCAATGACAGAGCCTTTTTCAAAGCGTAAGATTTGTAAAAGAGGGATTTGTGTAGAACCTAACTCCGCACTAAACACCACTTCCATATCCAATAAACCTTTATAGTCATGGATTAGTTCTTCTAAATAAGTGGAAAGCTCAAGCTCTTTTTCTTTATGAGCTTTTTCTCTCTCTATGACTTCTAATCTACTGACCTCTGATTTTTCTGGCATGGAAATTTACTTCTTTCAAGATTTATAATTTACTCTGACTCTAAAGCTTAATGATACTATAATTCTTGCAATAAATCAAAGCTATTAAGCTTTAAAACTTTTCTTAGAAACGCAAAATTCTTGCAAAAAACATTTTTCACACAGCGGATTTTTAGCCCTACAAGTATAACGCCCAAATAAAATGAATGCATGATGAAGTTTAGAAAGTTCTGTTTCAAAAAGTTCATTCAAGTCATTTTCAGTTTTTATAGGTGTATTAGCCTTGCTTAGCCCCAAGCGGTGTGAGGTGCGAAACACATGAGTATCTACTGCCATATAATTAGCGTTAAAACACACTGATAGCACCACATTAGCGGTTTTTTGTCCCACGCCATTTAAGCTCATCAATTCTTTTTGGGTTGAAGGGATTATCCCTTTAAAATCTCTCACTACTTTTTGCGCCATTTTAATTAAATGTTCGCTTTTATTATTGAAGTAAGAAATAGATTTAATGATTTCTTTAACTTCTTCTAAAGGAGCTAGGGCTAAATCTTGCACGCTTGGATAGGTTTCAAAAAGTTTTGGCGTTATGCTATTAACCCTAGCGTCTGTGCATTGCGCGCTTAAAATGGTAGCCACTAGCAATTCATAGGGGTTTTTATGATGTAATTCTGTGGTTAAATTTGGATAATGGGCTAAAAGTAATTCCTTGATTTTTAAGGCTTTTTGGTAGCGTTTAGTGCGTTTTAAGCTCATTTTAAATTCTCTAGAGGTTTAACAATAAGACATTTAGCCTCATGAACTCTTAAAGCCACTTGAATATGATTGATTTTAATAGAAAGCGTAGCTTTTTGCATAGAATGGTGCAATAAAGTGCAAACTACTCCATTAAAAATACCAAAAGATAAAAAGCGTTTTTTTAATCCTTCATCGCAGTTAGTAATTTCTATAATTTCGTATTGTTGGTTTTTTTGAGCCTCGTTTAAAGTCATTTTACTTCCTTTCTTTTTCTCTAATATTCTTTTTGATTTCTTCTACAATCACATCAATGGGTGTAAAAATACGGCGTAGAATTTTTAAGGGGGCTTGGGCAATGTCTTTTGCTAGAGTAACTTTAGTAGTAGGATTATCTAGCGTGCCTTTCACACTCACATTAGTAGAGATTTTTCCATTTTTACCTAAGATGAGATACCCCACAATAGGGATATTACTGATAACATTGCTTAAAGCTTTGATAGTAGAAACTTCTAAATTTAAATCTAGTTTGTTTCTGTCTAGTTCTATGATGCCATTGCCTACAATATCTAAGGTTTTTCCAACGAGATTGATTTGTTCTAGTCCTAAATATTGTTTAGTAACTCCAAAAACAATGGAACCTTTTTTAATGTCATAGCCATTCGCTCCTAGATGAGGGTTTCTAAAAACAATAAGCGAAGGAATAGTGTTGATAAGATTGACCATATTTTGCATGAGAGCGAAATTTTTTAAGCTTGTATTTTGAACTTTTAATTCGCCATTAAAAACTTGGTCTTTAAAGGTTCCAATAAGAGTGTATAGCCCCCCTTCTACAAAATCTTTTTGTAAGACTGAGTTGATAAAATCCCCACTAAAATTATGGGCTTTAAGATACAAAGCTCCATGCACTAAGTCTGCAAAAATCATGCCATTTTTATAATTACCATCTACTTTTACTCTATTATCTTGAGCGACTATGTCAAGGTTTTCTAAAGGGATAGGCATTTTTTTATACACTAAAACAATGTCTTTAGCTTGAATATGTGTCGCTATAGGAATAATTTTACGAGCTTTTTCATAGCGTTGTTTAGCAGCTATGAAAATGTCTTCATCATGGATTTCTTTTGGCGTGGGCTTTTCTCTACGCTCTTTTGAGAGCAATTTAACAATGGCTGGCATTTTGCTATCTAAAAATTCATCAATATTAAAATCAATATTATTGATGACAATATCCTTTTGGTCTCCTTTTATCATTACAGACACATTTTTATTGGGAGTATAAACATAAATTTCATCTTTATTGATAGAGCCAAGCAAGGAAAGCATATTGATATGCGAGCCGTCGGCGCGATAAGCGGGCAAATCTACTTTCAAGTCTTTAGCTAAAAAATCAATATTTAAAAAATCGCTTGTAGAGACCTCTAAAGAGCCATCTTCTAAAGTGAAATAATTCATAATGGGGGAGTAGGGCTTGATTTTTTTCAAATCCTTGAGTCTAAAGATATAAGCATTATTTTTAAATTCACCCTCCAATAACAATTCAGGGACATTCCATTGCATATGTGTTGGGTCAGAAAAATCAAAGCTTAAAGAAAGGCTTTTAAGGGTATCTTGCGTAGCATAAAACACATTCTTGCTGAATTTATCTTCGCTTTGAGCTTTAATGGTGTCTATGATTTTTCTTCTAAAAATGGCTGAATTTTCGCCTGCTTGAATAATGGAGTGCAAGCTTTTTAAATCTAAGGCAAAACTAGGTCTTATATCATCTTCAGCATTGCTTAAGCTATAAGAACGCATGTTGATATTGTTATTAGTATTAAGCTGTATTTTATGAACTTGAGATTCAATAGAAAGCTTTTTTTTGTGAATATCCAAAGCGATTTTAGCGTCTAGGTCTAACATGTTTTCATAGCGAGTGTGGATAGTATCTATATAGATGTATTGGTATTCTGGAGTAATATCTAAATCAATATCAGCACTCTGTGTGTAAAGGGGGATATTGTAAAGTAAAAAGCTCCCTTCTTGTAATTCTACATTGCCTTGCACGCTAAAAAGGGGTGGCATGTTCTTTAAAAATTGCAAAGTTAGTTTTAAATCAGCGCTTGATGGGGTGCTGATTTTATCTAAAGGCAGAGTGATTTTATATGCACTCAATAAGTCTTTAATCGTATCGCCATAATAATCAGGCTTAGTTCTTAGAAAGATTTCTAGTTTAGATGCTGTTAGCATGTTAGATAAAATAGCGTTAGAGCCGGCTAAGTCCATAGTTTCATAAGTGATTTTTTGAGGCTCTATTAGCAGTTGTTTGTCTTTAAGAACAAGTTCAGCTTTGTTGATTTTAATTGGCGATAAACCATCATTAAATAATATGGAAGAATTAGTAATAGTCGCTTTTACATAGGAGTTTTCTAAAAGTGAGGGGAGAAGTTTATTTTTAGCTAAATTGGCTTTAATTAAGGCATTTTCAATTTTAAGGCTAGAGAATTGAATTTTGTCAAAAATCCATGTTTTTAAAGTCTTTTGAGATTGTTTTTGGAAAAGAGGTTTTAAAAAGGCAATGCTTTTCATTTTTGAGGTATTGGCTTTTAATTCTATGGTTTTTAAATCGGTTAGCCCTTGTAAATAGAGCGTAGCACTTGGTTCATCTAAAGGCTTAACGATAAAATGAAAAGCCATTTTTTTAGCTTTAGGTGAATAGTGTGCGCTTCCATCTACTTGAATTTTAATGTCTTTAAAAAGCAATTCAATGATTTTAAGTTTGATATTTTTACTATCCTCTAGGGAAAATTCGCCTCTAACTCCGGGAAATTCTAATTCATATTTATGCCCATCAAAAAAAATGCGAGCTTTATTTTTAGCATCTAAAATGATTTCTTTAATTTTAAATTTTTCAAAATATGAAACTGCCCAAATGCCATAGCGAATGCTTTTGATTAAGTCATTCACATCTAAGTGGTGGTCGCCATCTGATTTTTTATTTAAAAGAGAGGATAAGTCAATGCTATTGATATTTAAAGAAAGTTTATTATCAAGCTTTAGATATAATTCTGAAATACCAAGTTTGCCGATTTTTAAATTCTGTATATGGAGACCATTAGAAAGGGTTTTATGTATGACACATAAGAGAGTAAGCACCACTACAAAAAGAATAACTACATTAAATACCTTTTTAGATGCGTGCTTTCTTTTCTTCATTTCCATTCTTTTTTATCTAAGTATACCAATTTATTCCAAGAAAATCATCGTTGTTCCTTCAGGTTCTTTAAATAAAGTGTTGCATTCTTTGCAAGCTAGTGGCATAGATGTGAATGGACTAGATAAGGTGCTGTTAAAAATCTTTGGTTCGCCTAAAAAGGGCTACATTGATATGGGGGCTAATGTTTTAAGAAAAGGGGATTTTTTAGCCCGTTTGGTTGAGGGAAAAATGGCAAGTAAAAATATCACGCTAATTCCCGGAGAAACCCGCTACTTTTTTACCCAAGCGTTGAGTTCCGCTTACAATATAGAAGTAGAACTTCTAAATATGGCATATGAAAGCATTGCACCACGATTAAATGGGCATGTTTTAGAAGATGGTGTCATTTTTCCTAACACCTATAGTTTACTTTTAGGACAAGATGCTAATCAAATTATGCAGACTTTAGTTAAGCAGTCTATGAAAAAACATGAAAGTTTGAGTAAAGAATGGCTTGGATACTACCATAAAGAAGAGTGGTTTGAAAAAATCATTCTAGCTTCTATTGTGCAAAAAGAAGCTGCCAATATTGAAGAAATGCCTATTATTGCAAGCGTGATTTTTAATCGCTTGAAAAAGAATATGCCCTTGCAAATGGATGGGGCTTTGAATTACCAAGAGTTTTCTCATACTAAAATTACCAAAGAACGAGTGCAACAAGACAATACCCCCTATAATACCTATAAATTTAAGGGGTTGCCTAAAAATCCTGTAGGAAGTGTGAGTATAGAGGCTATTAGGGCGGTTGTTTTTCCTAAAGAGACTAATTTTTTGTATTTTGTAAAAATGCCTAACAAAAAGCATGCTTTTAGTGCGACCTATAAAGAGCATTTGAATAATATTAAGATTTCTAATAATCATTTTTAATTTTAAAATTTAGATTAAAAGTTTCTTTTTTTATTATCTTTGAAAAAAAGTGTTAAGTATTTTCACATTTTAATTTTCTGTTCTTATTATTAAATAATTTTAGAATTTATTTAACAAGCCTTGCTACAATTTTAAGCAAAATTTTGATTGTTAGAAGTTCAAATCATATTTTTTTGATAGGCTTTGACATGAAGGAGATTGAATGGCTAAAATGAGTGCACCTGATGGTGTTCCTGTTTGGGTAAATGAAGACCGCTGTAAGGGTTGTGATATTTGCGTATCTGTGTGTCCTGCTGGGGTTCTTGGCATGGGAGTTGAAAAAGAAAGGGTGCTTGGCAAGGTAGCAAAAGTAGCTTATCCTGAGAGTTGCATAGGTTGCACACAATGTGAGTTGCACTGCCCTGATTTTGCAATTTATGTAGCTGATAGGAAGGACTTTAAATTTGCTAAAGTTTCTAAAGAGGCAGAGGCACGCCGTGATAAAGTTAAAGAAAATCACTACATGCTCTTAGAAGAGACTATTTTAGAAGGGAGAGGCAAGTAATGCGTGAGATTATTTCTGATGGAAATGAGTTGGTAGCCAAAGCGGCTATTGAAGTGGGGTGTAGATTTTTTGGAGGCTATCCTATCACACCAAGCTCGGATATTATGCATGCGATGAGTGTTGCCTTACCTAAGCATAGTGGGCATTTTATCCAAATGGAAGATGAAATCAGTGGGATTAGTGTAGCTTTAGGGGCGAGCATGAGTGGGACTAAGTCTATGACAGCAAGCTCAGGACCGGGTATTTCATTAAAAGTAGAGCAAATTGGCTATGGCTTTATGGCAGAAATTCCTTTAGTCATTGTTGATGTAATGCGTTCAGGTCCATCAACCGGTATGCCTACTCGTGTAGCACAAGGTGATGTAAATTTCTTAAAGCACCCAATCCATGGGGATTTTAAATCAGTTGCACTAGCTCCTGCTAGTTTACAAGAAGCTTATACAGAGACTATTAGAGCGTTTAATCTAGCTGAAATGTTAATGACTCCGGTATTCTTACTTATGGATGAGACCGTAGGGCATATGTATGGTAAGGTGCAAATTCCTACTTTAGAAGAAGTGCAAAAAATGACTATCAATCGTAAGGAATTTATGGGCGATAAAAAAGACTATAAGCCTTATGGGGTAAATCAAGATGAACCAGCCATTTTAAATCCTTTCTTTAAGGGCTATCGCTACCATGTTTCAGGCTTACACCATGGGCCTATTGGTTTTCCTACTGAAGATGCCAAAATTGGTGGGGATTTAATGGACAGATTATTCAATAAGATTGAATCTAAGCAAGATATTATCAACGAAAATGAAGAAATGGATTTAGAGGGGGCTGATATTGTCATTATTGCTTATGGTTCTGTTTCTTTAGCGGTCAAAGAAGCTTTAAAAGATTACAAAAAAGAGAGTAAGCAAAAAGTTGGTTTCTTTAGACCTAAGACCTTATGGCCAAGCCCTAACAAACGATTGAAAGAAATAGGGGATAAATACGAGAAAATCCTTGTGATTGAATTGAATAAAGGGCAGTATTTAGAAGAGATTGAAAGGGTTATGCAAAGAAAAGTGCATTTCTTTGGTCAAGCAAATGGGCGCACGATTTCGCCTAAACAAATCATCGCAAAGTTGAAGGAGCTTTAAAATGGCGTTTAATTATGATGAATACTTGCGTGTGGATAAAATGCCCACTTTATGGTGCTGGGGCTGTGGCGATGGCGTGATTTTAAAATCCATTATCCGCACTATTGATGCACTAGGCTGGAAAATGGATGATGTGTGCTTAGTGAGTGGGATTGGCTGTAGTGGGCGTATGAGTTCGTATGTGAATTGTAACACTGTTCATACTACACATGGTAGAGCAGTAGCCTATGCGACAGGAATTAAGTTAGCAAACCCAGACAAGCATGTGATTGTAGTTTCTGGCGATGGCGATGGCTTTGCTATTGGGGGTAATCACACCATGCATGCATGCAGAAGAAATATTGATTTGAACTTTATTTTGGTAGATAATTTTATTTATGGTTTGACTAACTCTCAAACTTCGCCCACCACTCCAAATGGCATGTGGACGGTTACGGCTCAATGGGGGAATATTGATAACCAATTTGACCCATGTGCTTTAACTACAGCTGCTGGAGCTAGTTTTGTAGCTAGAGAGAGTGTGTTAGACCCTCAGAGACTAGAAAAAACTTTAAAAGAGGGGTTTTCACATAAAGGCTTTAGTTTCTTTGATATTCATAGTAATTGCCATATTAATTTAGGGCGTAAGAATAAAATGGGCGAGGCAGCTGATATGTTAAAATGGATTGAAAGCCGATTAGTTAGCAAACGCAAATTTGAAGAAATGAGTCCTGAAGAAAGAGAGGGTAAATTCCCTACAGGTATCTTAAAACATGACTCTAATAGAAAAGAATATTGCGAGGCGTATCAAGAAATCATTGAAAAAGCACAAGGAAAGAAATAATGGAAGCACAATTACGATTTACCGGAGTTGGAGGGCAAGGCGTGTTGTTAGCTGGAGAAATTCTAGCAGAGGCTAAGATTGTGAGTGGGGGCTATGGCACTAAGACTTCTACTTATACTTCCCAAGTGCGTGGGGGGCCCACTAAGGTGGATATTTTATTAGATAAAGATGAAATCATTTTTCCTTATGCTAAAGAGGGTGAAATTGATTTTATGCTTTCAGTCGCACAAGTGAGTTATAATCAATTTAAAAGCGACATTAAAGAAGGTGGTATTGTAGTCATTGACCCTAATTTGGTAACGCCCACTAAAGAAGATGAAGAAAAGTATCAAATCTATAAAATCCCCATTATTAGTATCGCTAAAGATGAAGTGGGTAATATTATCACGCAATCTGTAGTGGCATTAGCTATTACCGTGGAGCTTACTAAATGCGTGGAAGAAAATATCGTGCTAGATACCATGCTTAAAAAAGTTCCCGCAAAAGTTGCTGAAACGAACAAAAAAGCCTTTGAAATTGGTAAAAAGCATGCTTTAGAGGCACTAAAAGCTAGGGCTTAATTTATTCTTCTCAAACAAAAGGCATTTATAAAAGTGCTTTTTGTTTATCCTAAATTTTTTTTAATTTTTAGTTAAAAGATGTGGGGTTTTCTTAATTTTAATCTAAAGTTTTTGATTTGCTTATGAGTTTGGTTTGTTTTTTTAAAAAAATTTGTTGGCTTGTCTTATGATAAAGAAAAGCCTTATTAAAACTAAGCTATTTATTTATTAAAAAAGATAGAACTTTTCAGAAAATAGGCAGATATGCGATAGTTATCCGCATAAGAGCCTAATCTTTTTAAAGTTTCCACACTAATTCGGTAAAAATATGACTTCTATCTTGGTCAGTTGCTGGCTGACTATCTAGCTTTGGTCCATTCCAACCCATTTTATACCCTTGATGCATCAGCACATTGTAGTATTCAAACTTAATGTCTGCTGAAAAGTTTTTAGAAAACTTATAGCCTAAGTTTAGGGCTAGACTTTGCTCATTAGCCCTTGGTCCATAGGTTAAGCGCCCTAATAAGCCCCAAACAAGTCTTCTATGCACGCCACCACCAAAGGCAAACACGGTAAAGGCGTTCGCATCCATCATGTAGGATAAGGAGTTAATAGTGTTGGCATAGACGCTATTAGTCCAAAAGTCAAAGCCTAAGCGGTTACCATGGTAGCCTATCATCCAGTTGGCATTCCCCCAAGTCTTATAAATGCCCGCACCAAAATTGTATTCGTTCCAATAAAATTTTTGCTTAATCATCAAGCTATTGCCATGTGTTCCTGCTAACATACCAAATTGGTAAGTATCCCAATATCGTTTAGGGTAAATAGGGTTTAGCAGAGTAATATCAGTTTGTGAGCGAAACCCTAAGCCATGAAAGTGTGGGTTACTATCATAGGTAATAGTAAAGTTTGGGCTGTATTCATTGGAGGGTGAAAAGTAGAAAAAGGGTTGAATCATAAAACCCTTATAACTCCATGTAGCATAGAAAGCATGAACACCGGGATTGATGACTTTACCATTTTTAAGGGTATAAGTTTTAGGCGAATAAAAATTATAAAGCCACTCATTATAGGCAAAACCACGCCCAAAGGAGCTAAACCACCAAAATTTAAAACGCCCTAAATTTAAGGTCATATCTAATCCTTGCGTATAGCCACTCATATAATCTGCTGGGGATTCATATCTTCCGCCTCTAAATTCAAAAATATCTTTATATTTATAGTGCAAGTAGGCGTTATAAATTACATAGTTTCTTGTGTGATTAGCAAAAGTTTGTGCACAAGTGGAGGCATTGAGAGCTTCTTCATCAGATAATTGAGTCATTTGAGCTTGTGTCATGGTGTCGTATTGGGTTTGTCTTAGATTTCCTGTAGCTAACCCACACCCAGCCCATGGCTTTTGCCCTACAAGTCCTCCCCACATACCTACATAGTTCCACCCCATAGCTCCATAAGGCTTGCCATTTACCTCATTGATAAAATTTTTAGTGCTATCATAGATAATGGCTCCTCCCCAACCACCTAAGCTCCCCTCTAAATGATGTCCGTTAGCCGTAGCGCTTTTAGGTAACATTTCGCTAAAGTCTAATTGCATGTAAGCCATAACAGTCATAAAAGTTTCTGTAGGATAAAGACCTTTGTTAGTGTTGATAGGCTTGTTATTGAAACCAATTTTAGAGAAAGATTCTGCACCGGCTTTAACTTTGGCAATTTTGCCTAAATCAAAGGCCTCAGCTTGAGAGAGAAAAATAATAAGCGTTGCTATATTTTTGACAGATACAACATTTTTTTTCATTTTTACCCTTTGCTAAAATTAAAAGATTTCCATTTATAGAGCAAGCCAATACAAATAAGAATTGATGTTTTTCTTTCTAATCTTTTAATATGGTGTTTTCTGTCTAGTCTTTTCATTTTCATTCCTTTTTACATAGAGTTTAACTAACAAGGTTTTACATCAACCAAGTTTTGACTATATTAGCATAATATTATGCTAATTTTTGGCATTTTATGATAATCAAACTTTTAATCTAGGACAAAATGAGAGTTTTTAAGAAATAAAAACCTTTATTTGTTAATTGTTTAAGAAAATACCAAAAAAATAAACTATTTTTTGCAAAAATTTTTAAATAATTATTGACAAGATAGTTTTTGTTGGTTTGATAACTAAAATAAATATTTAATATTCATAATAAAATATTGTATTTTATACATTTTAATTCTTAATGATTTTAATTAAAAGAAAGAATATTTTTATAAAGTGTTAAATGTTTCAAATATAAATGATGATAATACGGATTATTTAGATAAAATCAAAGAAATAGTTGTATTAAAAATATATTGGAAATTGAGATGAAACGATTGATAAAAATTTTGTTCCTTATATCGTTTGTAGTGTGTAGTAGTGTGTTTGCAGTAAGCTTAGAAATAGGTTCTAATCTTAAAAGCAACAAAAAACTTTACAAACTCACCAAAAATCGTGGTCTAGAAAGGGTGAGTATACCTATCGTTAAGTTTAATAAAGCCTTGTCTTTTGGGTCTTATATTGAAATGCCTAAAACCACAAGAAGCCATTTTTTAGGGCGTGTGGATGGCGGAGTGATGATGCGTATTCGCTTTTAAGTAAAATCTAGGAACTTATGCTCTTTGAGCGTAAGGGTCTTGGGGAAGTATTGCATAAATAAATCCAAAAACACTTTTTCGCCAAAGAAATCTCCCGCAATAGTTACTTCTTCTATACTAAAATTCTGTGCATTATCCCAAATAAAGTTTCCTAAAAACTCTGCTAAAGAATCTAAAATACCAAAACTCAAGGTTTCATTATCCACGCCAGCTAGTCTAAAACTCATCGCACTATGAATAATTTTTGAAAAGTTTAAAGCCATTTTAAAAGAATTGTCTTTAATGATTTTATAATCAATTCTAGGACCTTTAGGGCGTAAAAATTCTTTAGCCAAGGACACAATACTATAAGAATTTAAACTATCACTATAGCCTAAAACAAACCCTAAGATTTGAAAAAATTCTAATAAATTCACACCCTTTAGCTGATGATTAGAAAGCTCTGATAAACGCTCATAAAGATTAGGGAATTTGGTAGCGTAGTTTTGTAGCATTCTAGACGCTTTTTCATCTTGTTTTAGAAGATTAAAAATTTCATTTAAATCAAAACTAACATTTAAAAGTGTTTTTAAAGAATCATTAGCGTGCAATAATAACCTTGTAGGGTGCTTGAAACTAAGATATAGGACAATAGAATGTGAAGTCGTGCTTAAAAATTCTAACTCATCTTTAAAATGAAGGGTTGTAATGTTATTTTCTAGCACAAAGTTTTTAGTGGGAGTAATTAAGCGATTAGGGGTGTTAAAAAGCGTTTGATAATCTAAAAGCACTTCTTTAGAATGGTGTTCATGCACAAAGACAAATTCTATATTCTCATCTTGTAAGATTTGACACAATAAACTTAATATAGGGTCATAGGGTAGCTCTATAACCACTTCATTATTTCTAAAAGTATCTTTAAACACGCTCTTTAAGGGGGCTTTGATACAAGGTTTTTCTAAGCTTGCTAAAATTTTAGCGTCTTCTAAAAGTAATTTGGTGTAGGTTAAAACACTAGAAAGAGAATTAAAAATTACCTTTTGAGATGGCTTTTTTAAAGAAAGGCATAATTGCCCCCTAGAAGTATGAATGGATACAAAATCTTTTGTCTTAAGCTCTTTTTTTAATTGCGTCAAACTTTCTACAAGCTCTTTAGGATTATGAATGGTGTTTTGATTAAAAGTGATGTTTTTAACTAAGCCTAGAGTAGAAGCATAAAAAGATGAGTTCTTATCTAAAAAATCCTTATGCTCTTTAGCGTTCATAAACAAGGGCTTTGAAAGGCTAGTATTGTGAAAAAGTTTTTCATCTAAGGTTTCTGTAACTTCATTTAAAGACAAAAAGCTAAAATCTAAAGAAAAGGGTAAGACTTCACTCAGTTTTTGAGCAAATTCTAAGGTGGTCTCAGCACTTGCTTGAAGATAAAAAGAAGTTATTTTATCCTTGTAAGTGCTATAAAAACTCGCTTGCAAACTCCATGCCATTTGCTCTAAAAGGGGTGTGAAAATTAAGCTCGTTGCTTCATCAACACATTTAAAAAGAAAAACAAAACCCATTCAAAAGCCCTTGTAAGAAAGCTCAGCAATACAATCTAGGGCAATATTATCAATGCGTTGCATTTCTACTCCCCATGTTTTTAATTGTGTTTCTATGGCGTTTAAGGCTATCTCTAGAGCGTTTAAAATTTCTTTTGAAAGCTTGAAAGTGGTTTCACTTCCTATTACAAAAGGCACAAGCCCCACAATAAAAGTCTTAGGCAAATCCCCTAAAAACTCTGTAAGTCTTAGAGTGTGTAGCATTTCTACTTCATGTGCACTCCCAGCCCATGTGATTTCTCTAGGGGCATTATTAAAATCAAAGGCATAGACTGAGCCTATCTCAACGCCTTTTGCACTCACGCAATCTAAAATCAAGACCTTTTCATACGAAGTAATTAAAGGAATGAGTTGTTGAGCCATAGTCCCCCCATCTACAATATCCAAAGAAGGCGAAAAAGAAAAATTTCTTTTGAGATAGTGGGCTAAATGCACCCCAATACCTTCATCACCAAAAAGGATATTGCCAATGCCTAGAATTAAGATTTTGCTCATTCTTTGGTATAAGTGTAGCCATTAATCATTGCATCTGCTCCAGCACTTTTATATCTAATAGAATGGAAAAATATCATATAAATATGCACCGGAACAAACAGGATAAATCCCCAAGTCGCTAAGTGGTGGATAAAACGCACATTAGCTAACCCCCCACAAAGCACTTCAAACCACTTGAACGCACTTTCTAAAAACGCTCCAAGCCCAGCGTGATAGACATTATAATACAGCACCACTCCGCTTAAACTCATCAATACCATTAAGGCTATTAATGTGAAATAAGCCACAAATTGAATAGGGTTATAAGCCCCCTTAGTAATAGGTCTATCACTAATAAGAAAATACGCCTTCATTTGATTTATCCAAGCTTTTAAGCTCAAAACCTGGCTAAAACTTTTGCGTTCTATGGAGCTTTCTTTGCTGAAGAAAAGATAGATTCTAAAAAACAACGCACTAATGAGTAAAAATCCAAACATAACATGAAAAGAACGGATATAGGCTTGTAAAAAATACATCTCTTTATAAAAACTAGATTTAGGCTGTAAAAAGGGGTAAGCAATATAAAACCCCGTAGCAATCAACATAAAAATACTTATTGCCCTAACCCAGTGAAAAAACCGCACAAAACCCGAAAACTCTTTATGTAAAACGACCTTATCCATGCGTATTCCTTTTTAGAATTTAGCAAAATTAGGCTCTACTTTAAATTCATTTAAAGACTGCCCCTTAAAATCCATCACATGCACCGAGCATGCAATGCATGGGTCAAAAGAATGGATAGTTCTAATGATTTCTAAAGGCTGGGTCAAATCATCAATTTTAGTGCCAATCAAGCTCATTTCATAAGCTCCCCTTTGCCCTTTAGAATCCCTAGGTCCTGCATTCCAAGTAGAAGGCACAACGGCTTGATAATTTTCTACTACACCATTTTTAATACGCACCCAATGACTCAGCATGCCCCGTGGCACTTGACCGATATAACGCCCTTTATACTCTTTATTTTTATCAATTTTGTAAGGAGCACAAGTGCTTTTATCACTCTTTAGATTTTCTACTAAAGCCTTAAAGGCTAAAAGGCCATTATCAGCAATCGTTTTAGCTTCAATACATCTTGCCGCTGTTCTGCCAAGTGTAGAAAACAACGCCTCCAAAGGTAATTTGGTATCTTTTAAAAATTTGGTTGCCACTTCACTAATATAAGGATTTTTAGCCGCTAAACCTACCACTACTGCACTCAAAGGACCCACTTCCATAGGTTTACTATCATATCTAGGCGATTTTATCCAAGAATATTTATCCTTAGTGTCAAGCACTTTAGTAGGGATTAATTTATTTTCAATGCCAATACTCTCGCCGTCTTTAAAGCCGGTATAATGCGGATTAGTTTGACCATCATAGGGGTGGAGCTGCACTTCTTTAGTGTTTTCATATTGATACCAAGAATGCGTAACTTCTTCTTTAATCAAATTTTCATCAATGGGGTGCAATTTAGAAATATCGCCATCACGCACAATCCCACTACTCAAAAGGTATTTATCTCTTCCCAGTAGCACTTCTTCATAAGCGATAAAATCTCTCAAGCCACAGCCCTTTAAAACAGATGGCTCATTAGCAAACATCTCGCCTGCCATAACTAAATCAGGATAATAGGCATGATTGACAAAATGCGCTACTATCTCAAACTTACTCTTCCATTCAGCTAATCTTGTGGGGTCTAGTATATCCATAACACTTGTTACACCCCCAACCGTTAGACTTTGTGGGTGGGGCTGCTTAGCTCCAAAAATAGCGGTCATTTTAGCCGCTTCTCTTTGGATTTCCAAAAGCTTGAGATAGTGGCTTAACACAATCAAGTTTTGCTCTGGACTCAAACGATAGGTTTTATGCCCATAATAGCCATTATTAAAAGGCCCTAAAGAGCCGCTTTTTGCAAAATCACTCAAGCGTTTTTGAACCGCCTTTAATTCGCCTTCGCCGGTATTGATAGGATAAGGGGTGTATTTAAAAGAAAGTTTTGAAGCTTTCGTAGGGTCAGCTTTCAAAGCACTCAAAATATCGCACCAATCAAGTCCATGCAAAGTGTAGAAATGCACTACATGGTCATGTAAAAGAAGTGCCATATTCATTAAAGAACGCACTAATTGTGCGTTTAAAGGGGCTGTAATGCCTAAAGCGTTTTCTACTGCACTAATACCGGCCTTATAGTGCGAATAAGTGCATACCCCACAAATCCTTTGAGCAATAAAGCCTGCATCTCGTGGGTCTCTACCCTTAATAATAGTTTCTAGTCCCCTAAAAAGTGTAGAAGAAGAAAACGCATCAGTAATCACATTGTTGTCATCTACTACAACTTCAATTCTTAAATGCCCTTCAATCCTAGTGATAGGGTCTACTACGATTCTTTTTGACATACTAATCCTTTATTGCTCTTTATTTTTGATGGCTTTAGAAAGAAGTGCATGCGCAGCAATGCCAATAGCGGTTGCACTAAGTAGGGTTGTGCCAACTTTATCAGCAACCTTATCAGCCCCAGAGCCATTAAAGGCGGTTTTTATAGAGCGATTAGCTAAAGGCTCTTCAAAGGGAGTCATCGTATCCCAAAAATTTGGCTCAGAACACCCTATACAGCCATGTCCTGCACCTATAGGCCAAGAAGTGTGCGAGTTAAAGCGCAGTTTGGAGCAATTATTGAAAGTATAAGGCCCTTTACAACCTACTTTGTATAAGCAAAAGCCCTTTTGTGCGTTTTCATCACCAAAATGCTCTACAAACTCGCCCGCATCAAAATGCCCTCTTCTTTCGCATAAATCATGGATTCTATTTCCATAAGCCCAAGCGGGGCGATTATATGCATCAAGCTTAGGGAGAGTCCCAAACATTAAGTAATAAAGCACATTACCCACGATATTTTTTTCACTAGGCGGGCAACCCGGCACATTAATAACAGGTTTGTCAATAATTTTGTGTAAAGGCTGTGCGTTAGAAGGGTTAGGATAGGCAGCTTGCACGCCCCCAAAACTTGAGCATGTGCCTATGGCAAAAATGGCGGCGGCATATTTAGCTGCCTTTCTACATTCTTCAGCCCCTGTGCTAGCGTTTGAGCCTTGAGTGAGAAAGTATTCTGTGCCTTGTGGGATACCGCCTTCTACCATCAAAATATAATTATTTTTGTGTTTTTCTATGGCTTCATGCAAACTTTTTTCAGCTTGAAAGCCACTTGCTACCATAATAGTCTCGTGGTATTCCAAACTGATATAATCAAAGATAATACTGTCAATGGTAGGGTCAGCACTTCTTAATAAACTCTCACTACAGCCGGTGCATTCTGCCATGTGTAGCCAAATCACAGGCAACCTATTAGCCACTTCTACAGCTTTTAAGGTCAAGGGAGCAAAACTAGCTGGTAAGGCTAAAGTAGCACTCATAGTGCCAGCCCACTTGAGTAAATCACGCCTAGAAATACCAGCACCTTTAAATTCATCTTGTAAGTTTTTATGCTCGTTATGAGCGTTAAACGAACCGATGATACTAAGGCGTTCTTCAATCTTTTGATAGGTCTTTTTTTCGTTATTTATAACCATAATTATCCTTGTAGCAAAGTTTTATCTATCATTACATGCTATCAATAGATAAATTCTATCATAAATAATATTGGCAATAAGTTAATAAAAATAGGAAAATAGACTAAAAAGATAATGTTATTAGTGTTTATTTTTTTAACACTATTTTTTGTTATTTATCTTTTTTAAATGTTTCAAACTCCTTAGGGATTTGATAATCTTCTATCATTTTGATAAGTTTTTGATTGAATAAATCAATATTGTTTTTATTCAATAAATATTTTTTGCTCTTAATAGCTTCTAAAACTTCATGGGCACCTTTTAAATCAAAATGTCCTGTATCCATGTATTGATGAATGCTTGATGCAAGGGGCATAGTGCGTAAATCATGGATTTCTACATTGGGATAGGCTACTATTTTCCTAGTAACAAACATATCAAATTCTAAAATATCTTTTATGCTAGATTGTGGGAAGGCTTTATAATACAAAATATTAGACGGATTAATCCAAAAAATAAAATGAATATTAGGGTGTTCTTTGACGAAACTTACTAATTGAAATGTCCATTTTTCATCAAATTCTTTACTATTGGTAAAATGAGGATCTTTTAATGTTTTGTCTTTTAAAAATTTTTCAACCTTATCTGTTAAAGTTTTATAAGAATGATAGAGATGCGAGCTATCATAAGTCTCTATCTCACTATTATTGTAGATATTAAACATTAAATCAAAGGGGGTTGGTTTTAAAATCTTTGCAATGCTTGGAATAAATCTAAAGGTATAATAAAGTGATTTTTTAAACACAGAAATATTAAATAAGTATAAAAGTGAATTGATTGGAGGATAATATTTTTGTAACATAAAATATGGTAATCGGTATTTTTCTCCATTTAAAAGTAAGGTTAAATCCATTAAAATATTTTTAATTGGCTTGTGTTGCAAGGCAAAGGATAGGGTTGGTATGGTTTCTATAGGAACGCTAGAAACCATACCAAGCTTAATCACTTTAGGCATGTTTAGAGTCTTTTCTGTATCCTTGAGACTGAAATTCATACTCACGCTTGAACCAGCAATAACATTTTCAAAATCATAGTGTTTAATCAAGCCATTGAACAATAAATAATCATCTTGGGAAGTGTAATCAATGGGATATTTGGCTTTTCTAAAATACTCAAATGGGTCAATAATGTAGTTAAAAATGCCTACACCCACAACAGCACTAAGCATAAATAAAAATATAAATACAATATACTTTTTATACGATTTTTCCATGATTATAACCTAGAAATTAAAGTATAGAAATTTTGTTTGAGCGCTATTGATGACACAAAAAAATCCTATTAAAAGAAAAATAGAAGTTAAGGTTGCTTTTTTAAAAGAAAAGGTGTTATCACAGTAGAGTAGAGTGCTATTTTTTGGCAATAGTATTAAAAAAAATAACACACAAAACAAGAGAAATAAAAAATATGCAAAAAGTGTGCTTTGATTAGGGTTGGCAAAAACATGGATAGTGGGAATCACACTTTGAAAGGTTGCAAATTTAAAATAAGCACCTAAAGAGCCTAATTTCTCTTCTAAGAAATGAGGTAAGATAATACCATTCAAGCCTAACATACCTTTTAATACCTTCAAGCTATCCTTTATCCCACTAGCCCTAAAAAACACCCAAGCAATATTGATAAAATTAAAGGTGATAAACCATGCTAAAATTTTTGGTATAGTAAAATGAAATCTTTTAGCCACATTAGAATACATTCTATGCACACTTAATGCAAACCCATGTAATAACCCCCAAATAATAAAAGTCCATCCAGCCCCATGCCAAAACCCTCCAATCAAAAACACTACAATTAAATTTCTATAAATTAAGGCTTCTTTCACTCTATTACCCCCTAAAGGGATATAAAGATATTCTTTTAAAAACCTACTCAAAGTGATATGCCATCTTCTCCAAAAATCTTGGATATTTAAAGCTTTATAAGGGCTATTAAAATTGACAGGGAGCTTAATGTTAAAAAGTAGGGCAATGCCTATTGCCATATCACAATACCCACTAAAATCAAAATACAATTGAAAGCTATAAGACAAAGAAGTCATCCAAGATTGGATAAAACTTAAGCTAGTAGCCTTATCAAATCCAAAATCTGCAAAATGAGCGATATTATCTGCAATCACAACCTTTTTAAACAAACCTATAGAAAAAATAAACAAGCCTATGGCTATATTTTTGTAATTTAAAAATTGATTATTCTTAAATTGAGGCATCATTTCACTATGATGCACAATGGGCCCAGCTATGAGTTGAGGGAAAAAGCTTACAAATAAAGCGTAATCTAAGAAATGCGAAAAAAAGAAAGTTTTATGAGGGGTTAAAGAATGAGATGTTTTGTTAGAGGGGTTTAATAAAGTGGGAGTGTTTTTACTCTCTCTCTCTCTCTCTCTCTCTCGTTGCTGGCTACATTACATTGTTTGTAAGTATCTAGTAAATAAGCGATTTGTTGCAAGGTAAAAAAGCTAATCGCTAAAGGTAGGACTAAGTGTAATAATTCAATATGACTATTAAACACTCTATTAAGATTGTGTAAGAAAAAATCCGTGTATTTAAAAAAGCCTAAGAGTAAAATATTAGCGCTTAAACCTATAATCAGTAACATTTTTCTTTGTGTTCTTAAGGGGGCTTGAGCTATTTTTAAGGCAATAAAATAATTAAAGATAATAGAGCTACAAAGTAAAGGTAAGTATTTAACACTCCAAAAACCATAAAAGAACAAACTTGATAGAACAAGCCATGCTTTAGGGAGATTAAGATTTTTAACATAAGCTTGTAAGATGAAATAAATACTAAAGACAATCGGCAAGAAAGCAAAGATAAATAGGGGAGTGTTGAATAGCATAGGGTTCTTTCTTTAGGTTTGGGTTATGGAATTATTGAGAGATTATAGCGAAAAATAGGGGGGATTTGTAGGGGTTTTAATTAGTTGGATTAGTTAAGAGGGTTTCAAAACCCTTTTTTGTTATCCCACAAGCGGATATGAAGCCTATCGCTAAGGTTATAGCCATTTTCTAGGGCTAGGGGGGCTAGGGCTTTTAGATTTTTGTCTAGTTCAAGACTTGTTGTGCCTAAGGGCATTAAAAAGATTTCATTGTTGTTTAAGCTGAGTTGTTTTAAAAGGTTTTGAATTTCCATAATCAATTGAGTAGCATTAATGCTATCTAAGACAAACTTAAAATTCACGCTTTTGGCGTTATCTAAGATATTCTGTAGGGCTTTAAGATTAATGCGTTTGTTTTCTTTCTCTAAAGAAAGAGAGAGTTTCACGCTTAGAGTAAAATGCAATTCTTTTAAAATAGGGCTAAACTCAAAAAAGATAGAGCCATTACTCTCCACATATAAGGGGATAGAATGATGATGAAAATGCTCTAAAACACTCAATAAAATAGGGTTATTGAAATGTAAACTTGGCTCTCCGCCTGTAAGAACAAAATCAAAGTTTTTATCATTTGGAGTTAGGGTTTCTAGGCGTTCAATTAAAGATTTAGGGTTACTATAATAATCCCAAGAATCTTTAAACTTAGAATGCACAGCATACAAACTATCACAACCCACTAGAATTTCATCATTTAATGGGGTTTTACAATCAAAGCCCTTACAAGAGAGATTGCACCCCCCTAAGCGTAAAAAAAGGCTTGGTCTGCCTATCCTTTTGCCCTCGCCTTGGAGAGAAAAAAAGCTTTCAACTACCGGAAGTTTCATATTCTAAGGGATTTGATGCAAGGGTTTAGCGTGAAAAAAGCATTTTTCTTCATCGCTAATGATTTTGTTAAAAAAGTCCTTGTCTTGCCATAAATTTTGAATGCCTTGTGAAAAAGACACGCAATTTTTATGGAGTAGGGGCTGAAAATTAGGGTTTTCTAAATCTTTTAAAAACGCTTGAGCATAGCCATTTTTAGTCTCATGCACACGCACGCTAGAGACTTTTAACTCCCCTTCGTTATTAGAAAAAGCGCTTTTTTGTAAAATCAAGCTTAGGTAGTATAAAAACATCAGAGCATAACTTTCCGCACTCAAATTAAACGAGCATTTCACATAACGCACACAATGAGTTTCTATAAAATGCTGAAATTCTGCACTTTCTTTATCCCAAAAATGATGGGCATGGTCAAAGGAGTCTATGAAAATTTGCATTTCTTGTTGCATAAGCCCAAAATCTAATGCCATACACGCATTATCTAAGCGATTAGTTTCAATAAAGACTTCTACTTCATAATTATGCCCATGAATATTTTGAGCGCATTTTAAAGATGAGCAGTTACGCACCACATGACTAGCACAGAATTTATACAATCTTCTAATAATCATTCAAATCTCATTGTTGATAG
Organism: Helicobacter cetorum; assembly: GCF_900198405.1. Taxonomy (GTDB): domain Bacteria; phylum Campylobacterota; class Campylobacteria; order Campylobacterales; family Helicobacteraceae; genus Helicobacter; species Helicobacter cetorum_C. Next base: position 49,374 of record NZ_FZMR01000002.1, on the reverse strand, counting down.
CAAGGTTGGTAAAAAGGTAGTCTTAAGCGGTAGTAGTAACGCTCAGGGCGGTTAAAATCAATGCGTTTAATCGTACTTTTAATCAAATCTCTATAAAGCATTTGATAGCCACAAGTCTTTCCGCTCACGCTTCCATCTACATACAGAACTCGTTTTTGTAGCACCATATCATACCAGTCCAAAATAAAATGCGAATTAGCACTCATAAAAATCTGTTCACTAAAGCCATTAATAGCGTAATAATCTGTGGGGGTAGAAGAGCAATAAAACTGCCCCCCAAGCCAATAACAAGGCTTATTGTCCCTTTCAATTAACTGATAGTTATAATGATAGATAGGTATAGAGGCGATATTACGCACTACTCGTGCATAAATAACATTTTTAGCCCTATCTAGTGGGAACTCTTCTTGCGTGAAAACATTATAAAAGCCCAATTTTTGCAACTCATAAATAATCGTATTGATATAATAAGAAGTCATCATATCATTTCTATTGTAAGCCACAACAATCGTAGAATTATAATTGAAAAGATAATCCCCCGTAACTTCTGAATAATACCCCATATGCAATCGGTGTTGACACGCACTAAAGAAAAAAATAAACCCTATAATAAGCCCTAAAAAAAAGTGTTTTCTATTCACTTACTTTGTCCTATCCATGTTTGTAAAACATTTAAGTCCTCATAGCTTGTTAGGTCTAAAAGTAGAGGGGTAACAGAGATGTAATTGTCTTGGATAGCTTGAAAATCAGAGAGTTTGCTCTCTTGTTCTCGCTCTTTAAAAACTAGGGGGTGTAACCCTAACCAAAAATAATTTTTGCCTTTAGGGTCTGTGCGTTTATGCACTTCTTTTTGATATATTCTATAGCCTTTTGGAGTAACTAGTGTGCCTTGACAATCTTTAGGCAAGCAAGTTGGGATATTGACATTTAAGAGTTTACGCCCTTTTAAAGGATAGCCTTGCGTAAAAATGCTTTGGACTAAATCTTGTATGGTTTGTTTAGCTAAATCAAAATTTAAAGGAATGCTTTTATCTTTATTAGAGATAATTTGAGAAATCGCAATGGAGGGAATACCTTGGATAGTGCCTTCAATCGCTCCAGCGACCGTGCCAGAATAAATCGTATCTTCGCCCATGTTAGAGCCTAGATTGATACCTGAAATCACTAAATCAAATACAACATCTTTAAACAGCTCATTGATAGCTAAATACACGCAATCACTTGGTGTGCCATCATCAATTCTATAGTGCCTATCTTTGACTTTCTCCGCTCTTAAAGGCTCAGTAATAGTGATACTTTGTGAGCATGCACTTTTTTCATGTTTTGGGGCAACAACATAAATTTCTGCCATTTGTTCTAAGGCTTTTTCTAAAGCTTTAATACCTTGTGCATGGTAGCCATCATCATTAGTGAGTAAAATTTTTTTCATTTCTTGCCTTTAAATAAAGCATTCAACAATGCGTTTAAATTTTCTTGTAATAAAGCATAGGTAGGCTCTAATGAATTTAAATCGTTTAAAATCTCTGTTTTTAAAGTGTTAGCATAATTGTTTGCTTTATCTAATCCTAATAAATTCACAAAGCTGTTTTTAACGCTATCTAAATGGGTGGTTTTACCGCTTTCTTCTTCATTTTGTGTAACATCTATAATATCATCTAGCACTTGAAAACACAGACCCACTTTTAACCCAAAAGCACTAAGCCATTTTAAAAGCTCTGTATCTTTAATACCACTTGCAACAAGCCCCATAATGAGACTCGCACTAATGAGTTTAGCGGTTTTATGCTCGTGTAAAAAAGTGAGTTGCTCCAAGTTCAAAGGCGTGTTTTCAAAATAGCAATCTATGGCTTGCCCTAAAACCATTCCCTTAATCCCGCCATTAGTGCTTAAGATTTGAACTAATTCTACAATGATAGGACTTTCTAATAGAGAGCTTGAGAGTAACTCAAAAGCGTAAGTATTTAAGGCATCGCCTATTAATACAGCTGTAGTCTCATCGTATTTGGCGTGTAAGGTAGGGTGGTTTCTCCTTAAAGTAGCATTATCCATGCAAGGCAAGTCATCATGAATGAGTGAATAGGTATGCAAACATTCAATACTTAAAGCGATTTTAAAATATTCTGTTTGTTTTGTAAGATAATCTTGTTGATTGACTAAGGCACAAAGCACCGCTAAAAAAAGCTTGGGGCGAAACCTTTTGCCCCCATTAAGCACCATTTCAAAAAAGGCTTTTTCAAGATAAGGGTGAAAGCTCTTAAGCTCTAAATTATGACTCTTTAAAAAGCTCTCAAAATTTTCACATTCATTGTAGTAAAAGGATAATTTAGGATTATTCATGTGTAAAATTATAGCCTAAGATTTTAAGAGTTGCATAAATTCAGCTCTAGTTTTAGGGTCTTTTTTAAACAAGCCTTTTAAGGCACTCGTTTTTATTATCGCATTTTGCTTTTGCACCCCTTGCATGCTCATGCATAAATGCTTGGCTTCACAGACCACTATTACGCCCTTTGGTTCAATGATTTCATTAAAGGTTTCTGCAATTTGAGTAGTAAGTCTTTCTTGGATTTGTAAGCGTTTGCTATAAATTTCAATAAGCTTAGCTATCGCACTAATGCCCACAATCTTTTCATTAGGAATGTATCCTACGCTAATATGCCCAAAAAAGGGCAATAAATGATGTTCGCAAGTGGAGTAAAACTCAATGTGTTGAGCGATAACCATTTCATCACAAACGCCTTGAAAATAAGCGCTTTTTAGAGCAATTTTTGGGTCTTCTTTATAGCCTTTATATAAGAAATTCCATAACTCAGCAACTCTTTTAGGCGTATCCTTTAAACCTTCTCTGTTCTTGTCTTCGCCGATGTTGTCAAAAAATTGATTGAAAAAATTCTCCATTATTCTGCACGCCTTGTGAGTGATTGAATACGATTTTTAATGCTAGGGTGTGTGCTAAACATTTCAGAATTAAAAATATAAGCCGAGTAGCGAGTGCTGTTGGTGTCTATTTCTTTATAATCGTTCTTGCTATAATCATTAGAAATTTTTTGTAAGGCTCTAATCATAGGCTTACTATCATGCATTAAAAATGCTGCTCCACTATCAGCCATGTATTCTCGTGTGCGGCTTAGATACATTTGTAAAATGAGCGTTAAAAAAGGCAAGATGATTTGTAAAACTAACAAAATATTTCTAGCTAAATTCGCTCCATTATTCCTGCGATTACCCATAAAAAAATACACGCTAAAATTAGCCACTAAGAGCATGATATTGCTTAAAACCCCCACACACATAGTTAAGCGAATATCATTATGCCTGATGTGGCTAAGTTCATGGGCTATCACTGCTTTTAATTCATCTCTATCTAATCTCTCTATTAAGGCACTTGTAAGAGCAATAAGAGAGTTAGATTCATCCCACCCACTTGCAAAGGCATTCATATAAGGGGCGTTAATGATATAAAGCTTGGGCTCAAAATTAAGCTTAGCTTCTTCTAAAAGCTCTGAAAAAACGCCATAAATTTGATTTTCTTTAGAGCTTAAAACCTTGTTAGGGTCAATGAGCTTATATTCATCACCACTTAGCATGATAGAGCTAAAATTTTGAATACAAATGAAAATAATGACAGAAGCTATAAGAAACATAGTAATGGTAATGGTAGGAAAAATTTGAAAAGTGATGAGTTTAAAAAGAGCTATGCCTAAATCATTGGCATTAATTCTAATGACATCTACTAACAAACCTATAAAAGCAAAAATCGCACAATATGTTGCTAAAACCGCATTCGTTTTAAGCCTATTTTGTGCGATAATCTTTTCAAAATTCATTGCGATTATTCCTCCTTTTCGTGTTTGATTTCTTTAAGCAACGTGCTTGCATAACTCCCCTTAGGCAAGTAAAATTCTAGCTCAAATTGTGCTTTTTCTTTCACATATTTAGAAGTCAAATTTTCTACAAACACCCAAAAAAACCGCCTAGAACCTAGCGTTTTAGCATGATTATTTAAAACTTCGTGTTGAAATTCTTTTTCAATTTCTAGGCTCAAATTTTTTGCATAAAGAGCTTTTTTGCCATCTAATAAACCGGTAGGCACAACTTTTTGACTAAAAAATCTCTCGCTTTCTTTTTCTAAGTCTAAAACATCAAAAAATTTCCCATAAGGGTAATGGCACATCACATCGCCTTCTAAGATTTTAAAGGGGTGGGCTTGTTGTTTAAGGGCTTTTAGAGCGTTTGAATGGATATTTAAATGCTTTTGTTTAAAAAACTCTAAACTCTCTTTCAAACTAAAATCACTAATCATTTTACTTAACTCTAATCGTTTGCTTAAATGTGAGTTAAACAAATAACTTTGATAGCTTGAGATTAAAAAAGCGTTTAATTTCTTATTTTTGAAATGCCTTTCATTTTGCAAGATTTTTAAACCTTCTTTGTGGTTGTCATTAAACTTCCCAAAGCGTTGCGAGCCAAAATAATTAGGCATGCCAAACTCGGCGATTTTTTCTAAGACAAGCTCGGTTTTTTGAGCGTTTAAGGGGGTCATTTTTTTAAAACGCATAAAAAATTTATTCCCTTTCAAATGCCCTAATTTGATTTTATTATGATGATAAGTTAGAGATAGGATTTTAATGTTTCTTGCTTGTAAGTTACTCGCATTATTCTCTAGCAGGGGGGCGTATTTTTTAGGGAGTGAGATAAATTGTGTGGTTAGTGCGTTTTTATCTTTCAAGCCTGCATAACCCATTTCTCTAACTTTTATGCCTAAAATTTCAGAAAAAATTTGAAGCATTTCCAAAGTGCTTAAGCCACTTTTTCTTACTTGAATAATGGCATGTTCGCCTGTGTTGCTAAACTCATATAAAGGCACTTCATGCACACAAAAATCTCTCGCACTAGAATTGAAAACAAAATCAATACTCGCATGATTATAAGCATGCAAAAGGGGCATAAAATTTAAATTCATGCTTTTATCCTTGCATTAAACGCTCTTGAAAGTGAGACTAAATCAATGTTTTCAAAATTCACTCCAGTAGGCACGCCTTGAGCGATTTTAGTAAAAGTGAGATGAAAATTTTGCAATTTGTCCTCTATATAGAGCATTAAAGAATCATTAGCTAGAGTGGGGGGAAAAGCAAAGATGATTTCTTTAATATTTTCTTCAACTAGGCGTTTTTCTAGGGCGTTAAAATTCAAATCTTCTATGGAATTTAGCACATAGTAGCGTCCTAAAAAGTCCTTTAAATCTTCTAAAATAAACACATCTCTTGGGTGTAAAACCATGCAAAGCTGAGAGTTAAGCCTATTCTCATCAGAACAAATCTCACAAATCTCACTCTCACTCAAGGCATTACAAGATGAACAAGTTTTAAGATTTTCTAGGGCGTTTTCTAAAGCGTGAGTGAGTTTTAGTGCCAAATAGGGGTTCTCTAAACCTAAATGATACGCCATTTTAAAAGCAGATTTTTTACCCACACTTGGGATTTTTTCTAAACAATCCACTAAATTTAAAAAATGATTCAAGCTATTTTTATAAGTATTCATGTTTGTATTATACTAATATTTTAAATTAGTGCTTTAAAGCGTGATACAATAAAACAAAAATTTAAGGAATGACATGAAAATCGGTGTTTATGGAGCTAATGGGCGTATAGGAAAATTGCTTTTAGAAGAATTAAAACATGGCTATAAGGGGCTTGTTTTAGCAAGTGTGTTTGTAAGAAATAAATGCGAAGTAGATTTTAGTAATTTTTCACACGCCCCCTTAGTAACCAATGATTTAAAGGTGTTTGTAAAAGCGTGTGAATGCGTGATTGATTTTTCTTTGCCAAAAGGGACTAGTAGCTTATTAGATACTCTTTTAGAATATCCAAAGATTCTAGTTTCTGGCACAACCGGATTAGAAGAAAAAACGCTAGAAAAAATGCAAAACCTTTCTTTAAAAACTCCTATTTTACACGCTCATAACATGTCTTTAGGTATTGCAATATTAAATCAATTAGCTTTTTTAGCGTCTTTAAAATTAAAAGATGCAGATATTGAAATAGTAGAAACGCATCATAATCTTAAAAAAGACGCACCAAGCGGCACGGCACTAAGCTTGTATCAAACTTGCGCTAAGGCTAGAGGCTATGATGAAAAAAAGGCTCTAATAACTCATAGAGAAGATTTACGCTCTAAAGAAAGTATTGGCGTGGTTGCGCTAAGGGGGGGTGATGTAGCTGGCAAACATACGATAGGCTTTTATTTACAAGGCGAATATATAGAACTCACTCATACAGCTACAAATCGCTCTATCTTCGCTAAGGGGGCTTTGGAAGTGGCTCTATGGCTTAAAGATAAAAAAGCTAAAAAATACGAGATTAAAGAGATGTTTGAGTAGTTAGGATATGCATGACAGAAAAAGCTTTATGTTGGAAGTTTTTGGTTAATTCAGTATTGAATAGTATTGGTTCTAAGAATGTGTTGTTTGCGAGAAAATAAAGAGATTTTTTCTAATTTATTGTTTTTATAGATTAGGGCAAATATTAACTATTCAAGATTTTTTAAACAATAGCGTTAATCTTTATGAAAAAACTGAGAACAGAAAAAGATAGGATTCTATTATCCTAAAATATATATTTGTAATTCTATAATTAAAAAAAATAATATTAAGGAATGATTATTTGTTACAAAAAGTATTTTTAATCCCTACTTGTAGCGATGGGGAGTTTCTTTTACATTTTGATTACATTATTGGTAGTTCTTCTCTATGTTGGAGACATTAGAAATTTTGATGAGATTTGCTTAGAAAAAGATAAAGTTATAAAATCTTTTCATTTTTAAAAAGGTTGTTTTGATAGATATGCTCTATTTGTGTTGCGATACACTATTAATTTTTTATCTGCATAAAAACTTATGTGCAAGTTCATCTCATAGAGAAATTACAACAATAGAAACCAAATTTATTCAGATTTTATCAATTTTTTTGGAAAACAAGATGATTTTAAAATATATGTTTATCAAGGTCTCAATTATATAGAATTTATTATAAAATACTTTAAATTATTAAATTGTAAAATTTTTATTGCAAACAACAAAAAATTGCTCTTAGTAGTATATAAAGATGGCAAAGAGTTACAAGAGTTTGTGCAAGACCTAAAGGATAGGTAAAATCACTTTTATTTTGCGGTTTATGGGTGTGGTGCGTAGCGATTGTATTGGAACGCACCATTTAAAAATTACCCCGCTTGATAGTTTTTGAAAATGTCTTGGCTGACTTTGTAGCTACAAAATTTAGGGCCACACATAGAGCAAAATTCTGCCCCTTTAAAGACTTCTTCTGGCAGTGCCTCATCGTGGTATTCTCTGGCTCTTTCTGGGTCTAGGGCTAGTTCAAATTGTTTGTTCCATTCAAACGCATACCTTGCATCACTCATTAAATCATCTCGCACTCTTGCACCCACTCTTCCTCGTGCTATATCAGCGGCATGTGCAGCGATTTTATAAGCAATAATGCCCTCTCTCACATCTTTAGCATTGGGTAAGCCTAAATGCTCTTTAGGGGTTACATAGCAAAGCATGGCTACGCCTTTATAAGCCGCTAAACATGCACCAATAGCACTTGCAATATGGTCATACCCTGCAGCAATATCAGTAACCAAAGGCCCTAAAACATAAAAAGGAGCATCGTTGCAATACTCTCTTTGCAATCTTACATTTCTTTCAATTTGATTTAAAGGCACATGTCCTGGCCCTTCAATCATCACTTGCACATCTTTTTCATACGCTCTTTTGGCAAGTTCGCCTAAGACTTTTAATTCTGCAAATTGGGCTGTATCACTTGCATCAGCCAAGCAACCCGGACGCAAGGAATCGCCCAAACTTAAACTTACATCATATTCCCTACAAATAGCTAGAATATCATCAAAAGCGCTGTAGAAAGGGTTTTCTTTATGATAGTGCATCATCCAAGATGCCATTAAGCTCCCTCCACGACTTACAATTCCCATTTTTCGCTTGCTTACATAGGGCATATGCTCTAGTAAAAATCCGCAATGGATAGTAAAATAGCTCACACCTTGCTTGGCTTGCTTTTCTAAAGTTTTTAGCATGGTAGGAATATCAAGTTTCGTTACATCATTGTTTACATCATGTAAGATTTGATACATCGGCACGGTTCCAATAGGCACGCTAGAATGAGCGATAATAGCTTTTCTAATCTCATCTAAATCGCCCCCCGTAGATAAATCCATAACCGTATCTGCACCATATTTAATAGAAATGTTTAATTTTTCTACTTCTTCATCAATGCTATGAATAATGGCTGAACTTCCAATATTAGCATTAATCTTAGTGCGTAGGGCTATGCCTATACCCATAGGGTTTAAGTTGGTATGATTGATATTAGCTGGGACAATCAAACGCCCTTTAGCGATTTCTTTTCTAACAACTTCTGCCTCAATGTTTTCAATATTGGCGATATATGCCATTTCTTCAGTAATCACCCCATTTTTAGCGTAGTAGAGCTGAGTTTGTGGGTTTTTTCTGTTTTTTAAATATTCTGTTCGCATTCTTTTAACTCCTTAAATTTAGCATGAATAAGTGGTAATAAATTCAAAAGGATGGGGCTTACTTTCCCATGGAAACACTTCAGTAGTGAATTTAAAGCGTTGATAAGCTTGAATAAACTCTTCGCTAAAAACTTGCCCTTCTTTTAAATATTGTTTGTTGGCCAACATTTCTTCTAACGCACTTCTTAAAGTGTGGGGCATTTGCTTAATGTCTTTTTCTCTAATTTCATCTAAAGTGAGTTTAAAAAGGTTAATATCCATTGCTTTACCCGGCTCAACCTTATTTTTAATGCCATCAACGCCTGCCATTAAAATGGCTGAAAAAGCTAGATAAGGGTTTGAGGAGCTATCTGGAAATCTAAACTCTAATCTTGCACTTTTATTTGAAATGCCATAAGGAATACGCACGCTCGCACTCCTATTATTAGCTGAATAGGTCAAAATAGAGGGTGCTTCAAACCCCGGAATTAAGCGCTTATAAGAATTAGTTGAGGCGTTTGTAAAAGCGGCTAACCCTCTAGCATGGCGTAAAACTCCGCCTAAGAAATGCAAAGCAAATTCGCTCAAGCCTTTATAAGTCTCGCCACTAAAAAGATTTTCGTTATCTTTCCAAACGCTCACATGCGTATGCATGCCACTTCCGCTATCGCCATAAAGGGGCTTTGGCATAAAAGTAGCGGTTTTTCCATTGAGATGAGCGACCATTTTAACCACATATTTGAGTTTTTGCACATTATCAGCCGCCTCTACTAAATTGCCAAATTTCACGCCTACTTCGCCTTGACCTTGAGCAACTTCATGGTGGACTACAAAGGTTTCTAAGCCGACTTGATTTAAGACTTTGACAATCTCAGTGCGAATATCCATCATAGAATCCATAGGAGGCACAGGTAAATAGCCCCCTTGCTTGCCCGGTCTATGACCATAATTCACGCCTCCCTCAAAGCTTTTATCCCTATTCCAATCGCCCTCTTCGCTATCTACTTCATAATACTGACAATTTGAGGCATCTTTCATTTTAATGGAATCAAAGATAAAAAATTCATTCTCCGCACCAAAATACGCCACATCGCCTAAACCTAAATCCTTTAAATGCTGTAAGGCTTTTTTGGCGATACTTCTAGGGCATTTTTCATAGGGCTGGTTTTTATACACATCATAAATATCACAAAAGACCACTACGCTCACATCAGCACTAAAAGGGTCAATAAAATAACGCACCAAATCAGGGATTAGGAGCATATCTGATTGCTCTATACTCTGCCATGCCTTAAATGAGCTTGCATCAAAAGGGATTCCCTCTTTGAGCATGCCATCATTTAAGGCACTGAAAGAATAAGTCATGTGATTCCAAGTGCCTTTAATGTCGGTGAAACGAAAATCTACAAATTCTACTTCGTTATCTTTACAAAAATTCCAAAATTCTTGAATACTGCTTTCATTATTACAAACTTTCATAATTAGTGCCTTTTAACTAAATAGTAGCGATTATATCATAGACTTGAAATATAACCTACTATTTAAACCAAATGTCAAATACAAACTTTTAAATAGTTGAGTTTAATTTATTCTATTTTTTAGTATTAAGTTTTTAAATATTTTTAAATGTTAAACAAAGTAAATATTTGGTTAGTAAAAATAGTATTAAGTAATGCTATAATCAACAGAGCTTTAGGGTATTTTATATCCTTTAAAAATCTTAATTTAGAGGAGAATTTAATAATGTCTTCCAACTTAGATTCTAAGTCAACTAAAAGTATTGGCACTCAATTATTATTCGTATTAATTGCATTAGCTATACTGATTATTTTTGTTGTATTTTTTCTCTATCGTTACAACCAAAACATGCTTTTAAGTGCCTTGAATAATCAGTCTTCAGTAAGAACAGATAATAATGCCAGAGGGTTTTTAAAATCTGGTGCAGATTTAATCTTGCTAAACATTAAGCAAATTTATGACTCTAACCTTAGTCTTAAAGAAAATCGTGAACATATCATTGAGAGTGCTGCAAGTATTAATGAACTTAAAGGACAAATTTACTTAGTTATTGCCGATACCAATGGCGTGGTGCTTTTTGATTCTAGTGTACCTGAGAGCGTTGGAAAAAATTATAGCAATGTGGCTAGCGTAGATGGTGTATATTATGTGCGTGAATATTTAGAGAATGCCAAAAAAGGTGGTGGCTATGTAAAATATTCTAAAGCCAAGCTTGCTGGCACTAAGCCTCAGCCCAAAATTGCCTACGCTTTTTTAGAAAAAAACACACAAATGGTCATAGCTGTTACAGCCTATTATTCAGATTTAGATAAAAATTATGCAACCAATAAAGCCCAAGTGCAAGAATTGATGAATAAAACAACTATTAGTTTTCTAACAGAGATTATTTCGTTGTTGGTTTTGGTTTTTGGAGTAGCACTTTTTGTTGTATATGCAGGGGTTGTAAAACGTGCTAGTATTATGGTGAAAAATGTAAATAATTTGAGTGAGGGCGATAGGGATTTATCTTTAAAATTACAAGAAAGTGCTAGGAATGATGAGCTTAATCAAATGGCAGTAGGGATTAACACTTTTATTGAGCGTATCCGCACCTTTATGATAGGGGCTAAGGAAAATTCTTTATCTAATCTCAATTCGTCAAATCAATTGAATAAAAGTGCTCATTTAGCTGAAGAAGGCATTGCTGAAACGAGTCATAGACTTCAGGGATTGGTTGCATTTTTTGAACAGACTAACGAAAAGCTTAAAGCACTGGCCAATAACTCAGGGCAAAATATTTCTGATTTAGAGTCAAGTAAGGTTTCTACACAAAATTCTCAAAAATCTTTAGGTAATTTGGCGAATCAAGTGGAAAAATCTGCTCAAACAGAGAGAGACTTAGGCTCAAAAATTGAGATACTTAATCAGAGCACACAAAATGTCAAATCGGTATTAGATATCATTGATAATATTGCAAAACAAACTAATCTTTTAGCCTTGAACGCCGCTATTGAAGCTGCAAGAGCTGGTGAACATGGAAGAGGTTTTGCAGTGGTAGCTGATGAAGTGCGTAAATTAGCTGAAAATACACAAAAATCTTTGAATGAAATTTCCACGACTATTCAAATGCTTACTCAAGAGATTGCAGATATCAATTCCGTAATGAATGCCAATGTAGAAACTATGGAAAAATTATCATTACTTTCTAATGATACTATGAATCAATTTGATGAAGTGGTTACTACTTTAGAAAATGTAGTTGGTGTCATTAGCGATGGGATTCAGGGGCAAATAAGTATTACAAAAGAGATTGCTAATGCAACTAAGAATGTGGAGAGTATTTCTAATATTGCTAAAGAAAATGCTAGTCATTTAGATGAGATTGTAAAGGTTGCTGAAAGTTTACATAAGAATACAGCACTATTAGATAGCAAGATTAAAGAATACCGCACCTAGTTTCACCAAGATTGATTAAAGTGCCTCCAAATAATCACTTGGGGGCATAAGTTTATTGAGTTTTGTTTTTAAAAGTCTCAAGAGCATTCTGTAAATCTTCTTTAGTGTCAATGCCGATACTATCGCTTTTGACCACTTCAACTTGAATGCTTTTTTGATAATATAAAGCCCTTAATTGCTCTAGTTTTTCTATTTCTTCTAACGCACAAGGCTTGAGAGAGCATAATTCTTCTAAGACTTCTTGGCTAGAAAACCCATAAATGCCAATATGTCCTAAAAGGGGTGTTTGGTATTTAGTGTTATCACGCAAATAAGGGATTATGGAGCGTGAAAAATACAGAGCGTTATGTTGGTTATCCAAGATGACTTTTACTAAATTGGGGTTACTCGCTTCTGTTTCATCAATCACTTTTGCACAAGTTGCCATAAAAGGAGTGTGTTGAGTGGTTTTTAGCAAAGCTAAAATAACTTCTTTTTCTAAAAAGGGTTCATCGCCTTGTAGATTTAAAATGATTTCATCTTTTTTTAACCCTAAAGTTTGAGCTGCTTCAAAACAGCGTTCGGTGCCGCTATTATGGCACTTAGAAGTAAGCACCGCTTTAATGTGAAATTGGTTACACACTTCTAAAATGCTCTCATCATCGCAAGCGACTATACAATCATCTACTAAACTCGCATTTTTAGCACACCTAACTATCATGGGTAATCCAAAAATATCTGCTAGAACCTTATTTTCAAAACGACTAGACTTTAATCTAGCGGGAATGATAATCATCTTTGAACCTTTAAAATATGGGCTTTTTATGGTATTATACTCACATTTTTAACTTGTCATTTCTAAGATTTTTGAAGAATTGACTATATTTTAGTTTTACAGATTAAGGAGTTTGTTCATAATGGTATTAAGAACTATCATATTAAGTGCATTACTTGCAGTGGGAGTTAGTGCAGCTCCAAAGTTTAGCCCTCAAGAAAAACAAATGCAAATCAATTTGAAAAAGGTTGTTGAAAAGCAGACCGGTAAAAAAATCAGCGTTTTAGAGCTGAAGTCATTGAAATCTACGAGTGAATTTAAAATTGCTGTTGTAGAAGACCCAGATACTAAGTATCATATCCCTCTTTTAGTGAGTAAAGATGGTAATTTAGTGGTAGGGCTTAGTAATTTGTTTTTTAGCAGTAAAGATTCTGATGTGCAAATGGTTAATGAGCTAAACCAAAAAATCCAATCTTTTAATGTGGCTCAGCAAAATAGCGGTAAATTAAATGCCATATTTGAAGAAATTCCTAGTGATTATGTTGTGGAATTGCCAGCTAATGATGTGAAAAATAGGGATAAAATCCTTTATATTGTCTCAGACCCTATGTGTCCACATTGTCAAAAAGAGCTTACTAAGCTTAGAGACCATCTAAAAGAAAATACTATAAGAATGGTTATAGTAGGGTGGCTTGGAGCTAATTCAGCTAAAAAAGCGGCTATCATTCAAGAGGAGATGACTCAAGCAAAAGCTAGGGGAGCGAGCGTTGAGGATAAAATCGCTATTATTGAAAAAGTGTATTCTACTCAATATGATATTAACGCTCAAAAAGAGCCAGCAGAGATGCGCACTAAAGTCGAGACCATAACCAAAAAAATCTTTGAATCTGGAACTATTAAATATGTGCCTTTCTTGTATGAATATAAGGCTAAAAAATGAAAAAACCTTATAGAAAAATCTCTGACTATGCGATTATTGGAGGGTTGAGTGCGTTGGTTATGGTTGGCATTGTAGGGTGTAAGGGCAATGCTGATGATAAGCAACAGCAAACTAAAAATCTTACCGAGAGCGTTAAAAAAGGGGCGTTTGTTATTTTGGAAGAGCAACCAGATAAATCTTATAAGGTTGCTGAGGAATATCCAAGTGCTAAGACGCATATTGTGGTGCGTGATTTGCAAGGCAATGAAAAAGTATTGAGCGATGAAGAAGTTCAAAAGCTTATCAAAGAAGAAGAGGCTAAGATTGATAATGGCACTAGCAAGCTTACTCAGCCTAATAATGGGGGCGAGAGTGGAGGGCTTGGTTTAGGGAGTGCGATTTTGGGGAGTGCTGCTGGGGCGATTTTAGGAAGCTATATCGGCAACAAGCTTTTTAATAACCCTAATTACCAGCAAAACGCTCAGCGCAACTACAAGTCCCCACAAGCCTACCAACGCTCGCACAATTCTTTTTCTAGGGGAGCAAGCACGCCTAACGCTTCAAGTGCTAGTGGTGTGAGCAAAGGAAAAAGCGGTTTTTTTGGCTCTAGCAGACCATCAAACTCCTTTGGGACAACCACAAATTCAAGAGGCAGTTTTGGGGCATAGGCTTTCTTGATTGGTGTTTTGGGCGTTAAGCTTGAAGTTTTAATTTTAAATTTAGGAGTGTGTTATGCAAGTAATTTCTTTAAACCCTTTAGATAATGAGACCTTAGAAGAAATCGGTCTAGAATGGCATACTGATAGCGATAACTCAGCCTATATCGCTGATGAAATGGTGGTTGTCTCTCAAAAAGAAGCTGATGCCTATTATGAAGCTTGTAATGAGCTTTATGACATGTTTGTAGAAACCGCTGAAGATGTCATAGAAAACGAGCGGTTTTTTGAGCTAGATATTCCTAACGCACTCATTCCTATGATTAAACAAAGTTTTGAAGAAGAAGTGCATTGGCATATTTATGGGCGTTTTGATTTAGCGGGGGGGCTAGATGGAAAGCAAATTAAATTATTAGAGTTTAACGCTGACACCCCGACCATGCTCTATGAGACAGCCGTGATTCAATGGGCGTTACTCAAAGCAAATGGCTATGATGAAAACGCACAATTTAACAATCTCTATGAAGCCATTGGCGAGAATTTTAAACGCATGGTTACTTTGGGCGATGATGTGAGCCGTTTTGATGAGATGTATGAGGGGTGGAAAATCCTTTTTTCAAGTGTGAAAGGCAATGTTGAAGAAGAACGCACCATGCGGTTTTTACAAGACATCGCTCAAAGCGTAGGGTTTGAAACGGATTTTTCTTACATTGATGAAGTGGAGTTTAATGCAGAAGAGGGCGTGTTTAAAAATGGCATGAATTATGAATTTTTATTCAAGCTTCTACCTTGGGAGAATATTGCCATTGATGAGCCAGAATTAGCCCTTTTGATGCAAAGCATGATGGAAAATAAAAACACGATTTTTCTAAACCCTGCTTATACTATCCTTTTTCAATCTAAGCGTTTTTTAAAGCTTTTATGGGACAGATACCCAAACCACCCCTTATTGTTAGAAACGAGCTATGAACCTTTGCGAAATAAAAAGCAAATCAAAAAGGTGGCTTTTGGTAGAGAAGGAGCAAATAGTGAAATCTTTGATTCTTCTATGCAATCACTCTTCAAAACAGAAGGGGTTTATGCAAACCATAAGCCTATCTATCAAGAGTTTTATGAGCTAAATTCGCATGATGGTGTGTATTACCAGCCTAATGTGTTTTTTGCCTATGAAGCTTGTGCGTTAGGGTTTAGAAAAGGGGGCTTAGTGCTAGATAATTTTTCTAAATTTGTGAGCCACATGTTAAAATAATGCGTTCATTCCACACTTATGCAACGACTTTTTTCTTCCCCTTAGTGTTGCTCTTTGCTCTCACAGGGTTTTTGATGCTCTTTGGAGTGCGGCAAAACACTAATGCCAATATTCAAGAATGGACTTTAAATAAAGAGCTTAAGAGTGAAGAACGCCTAGAGTTTTTGCTCCAATTTTTGAAAGAAAACCAACTAGCCTTACCCAAAAGAATAGAGCCTAGAGACTATAGGGGGACGTTAGTCATTGGCACCCCTTTATATGAAATCAGCCTTGAGATTAAAGGCACTCAAGCTAAAATCAAAACCATTGAAAGGGGTTTTTTAGGGGCGTTAGTCATGTTACACAAGGCTAAAGTGGGCATTGTATTTAAAGTGCTTTTAGGGGTTTTTTGTGTGTTCTTGCTCTTATTTTATTTGAGTGCTTTTTTAATGGTGGCTTTTAAGAATACTAAGAGCATGTTTTTAAGTGCGTTAGTGGGGAGTGCTGTAGTAGCTCTAACACTTTCTTTGTCGCTATAAAAAGAGTGATTGGAAAATAATTTTTTTGAAATGTTACTCTAAAATATCCATTTTATACTAGAATAAGCTTGAAATAACCATTTAGCTAAATTTTAAGGAAGATAGAATTGATAAGATTTGAAGTCAAGGCTTTAATGTTAGCAAGTGCTTTAGTTTGGGTAGGTTGTTCAGCAACGGCAACTTATGTGAGCCAAAACGATAAAAAGACCAAACGCTATGTAACAGGTGGTTTGGATTTTGAAGATGTTCAAGATTCGGCTAAGAGAGCGGTTGATTCTATGCTAGCAGATGAAAGCGTTAAGGCTCTTATGGCTAAGGGGAAGAAGATTGTTGCGGTTTCTGATGTGCTTAATGACACTACAGAACATTTTGATGTGCAACAACTTACCAATTTAGTGTTGCAAGATTTAAAAAGAGGTTCTAATAATCGTTTTTATATTACTCGCTCTATTTCAGGCACAGGTGGAATGACTGATGGCTTGATAGAAAAATCACGAGCCTTAAGAAATAATGCGGATTTTGACCAAGATACTACGATTGATAAGGGGCATTTGAAAGCCCCCGATTTATCTTTAATGGGTAAGGTTACTCAAAGAAACGCACGCATTTCAGCTACCAAGCAGAAGGTTGTTTTTGTATTTTCGCTAGAATTAGTGGATTTAAAGAGTGGCTTGCAAGTATGGGGCGACACCTTTGATATTGCTAAGATTACAAGCAATAAGAATGTTTCATTTTAATTTTAATTAAGGAGTTTAGTCATGAAAATGAGTTCAAAGTGGTTTTTAGGTTTGAGTATTACAGCTATTTTAGCGATTGTGGGTTGTTCTGGTGCTCCTAAATCTGGCATTAGCAAGAGTAATCAAGAATACAGACAAGCTATTAAGGGTGCTCCTGATTGGGTTTATGGTGATTTAAATAAAATTGCTAAAACCCAAGGCAAAGAGTATTCAGGCGTATTTTTGGGTAGAGCGGAAGAAAAAATTATTGATGGTAATGTAGAGTTTGCTACTGATACAGCCAAAACTAAAGCAAAAGCTGATTTAGCTGAAAATTTAAAATCTCAGCTTAAAAAAGAACTAAAAGAAGATATTAGTGCTAGTGAGTCGCATTTATCCCAATCTAAGACTAGGCATATTGAGCAAGTGGTAGATAAGGAGCTGGTTGCTACTAAAATGTTAGCTAGGTATGTAGGTAAGGATAGAGTGTTTGTATTAGTGGGCTTGGATAGAGAGGTTATGCAAAAAGTTCGTGATGAGCTTGGCATGAATAAAAAGAAAAAGTAATTGAGGGGTATCATTCACTAAGGATAACTCATGCGTGCATATTTTTTGGTTTGCTTGTTTTTATTGGCATTTTTGCATGCTGAGAGTTTGCCAAAGTGGGCGAAAGAGTGTGTTGTGGTTGCTAAAAAAGATAGGGTTTTGGCTTGTGGGGAGGGTATGATTATGAGCGGTAATATAGACTACGCGCTAGATTTGGCTAAAACTAACGCTACAGATAAAATCCTTTCTTTTTTACATGACAATGTTTCTAACGCTACAATGGAAGTTAATGCTAAGAGTGTGAAAACAAGCTATATTGGTGCTAAAAAAGTGTATGTATTGCTTGAGATTAAAAAGAGTCTTATAAAAAATGTGAAAGACAAAGGAGAGTAGTCTTGAAAAAAGCCGTTTCAATGTTGAGTAAGGTTTGTGCCACTTGCTTGTTGGGAGCTGTGCTTTCAAGCACTTTGCAAGCCAAAGAGCATAATAAAGCTCCTAAGTGGTATATACACTACAAGCAAGATAGTGCCTATTTTTATGGTAATGGTGCAAGCAAAGATAGAGAGGTCTCTAAACAAAAGGCTTTAAATGATTTGGCAAGCTCTATTTTGGTGCATGTGAAGTCTAAAACCACGCTTGCAACTAAGCTTGAAAATAACCACATTACTACTAATAACACACAAAAGATTGAATTAGGCACAGATTCCTTGTTGCTCTCTAATGTTGAGGTGGTGCGTCAAGGCAATAGAGATGGCTTATATTACACCATTCTTAAGCTTAACAAACAGAAATTTTTAAATGATTTAGAAAGACGCTATTTGGCATTAAAGATGCAATTAAACCCTCTTTTGCCAGAGCGTTGTCAAGGAGTCTTTTTAAAAGAATCTCGTAAAATGCAAGAAATCTTTGACAAATTAGAACCAATGCAAAGTATTTTGAGTGCTTTTGATAAGCCTGTTGGCACATTGGAACGCTACAAGAAAATTTATTTAGATAATACTCCTAAGCCCAAGGTGCGATTGATTTTTGATAGTGGGGTTGATGAAGAAATCAAAGAGGCTGTTTATGGTTCTTATATGCGCTTAATGCAAGAGGGGCAAGAACCTAATCTCTATAGCCTCAGAACAACAATTTATACTCAAGATGGAGGGAGCTATATTGGAGTGAGTTTTGTAGTAAAAGATTGCCAAAATAGGGTTATTCTCACTAAAGAGTTGCATGCAGAGCAAGATAATAGGGGCGATGCGATAGAAAATATTAAGGCACAAGTTTTTAAGGCACTGCGAGACTACAGAAATTCTGATGGGCAAGGCAATAGCGATGTGAGCGACAAGGATAGCATAGGCTTTTAAATTTTTAGGTGGTTTAAAGAATACCTTTGACTAAAAATGCAAAGATAAGAAACAATCACGCTCTAGTAGCGAGTTTATTGATTGCTTCTGCGTTCATGTCATCTTGGTGGGTTTTAAGCACTTTAGAATACATATCCAACATGCGATTGATTTCAATAAGGGCTGTCATCTCTTGCACTGCATTCACATTACTTTTCTCTAGCATAAATTGTCTTAGGGCGTTAGAGTTAGGTACATTATTAATCCCCTTGCTTTCATAGGTATAGAGATTTTGTCCCATTTTTTTAAGCATCTTAGGTTCGCTAAAACTCACTAAAGCTAGGGAACCCGCTTGAATTAGTTCGTTATTATCTCTAAAATTAATGTTACCATTTTTATCTACTTCAATTTGTGCGTTAGGCATCATCATAATGCCCCCACCCTCATTTAATCCAGAGCGCGAAAGCACCTTAAAACCATTTTGAGTAACTAAAAATCCCTCTTTATCAATACTAAAGCTCCCATTTCTTGTGTAGGCAACGCCTTGTGGAGTCTGCACGGCAAAATATAAATTAGGGCTTGTGAGAGCAAAGTCTAAAGAATTATCTGTTTGTTGCAAAGCCCCTAAGCTCTTATCGGTATAGATTTCTGATAGAATTGGCACACGATTAAGATTGCGATTGAGGTATTGTGCTGCCTCTTTGGTCTGGTCTTCTAGGGGAAGTTGGTCTCTATGCTCTTGATAGAGCCTTAAAAAATCCCCCGTAATGCTATCATCTCTTTTAAAGCCGTTGGTATTGAGATTGGCCAAATTGTTAGAGACTAAATCTAGGCGGTTAAATTGGGTAACCATACCTCCTGTGGTAGCATAATATCCATTTTGCATGTTGATTCCCTTTGTTTAAGTTTTTATGATTTCTTGATGAAAAATTTTCATAATTTCTTTTAAATCATCTTGTGTAACACAACCTTTGTATTTAAGGCAACGCTCTATTGCAAGAGTTCTTATTTGTGTAATATTGACATGCCCTTCTACCCCATCAATACTAATGGGGTAAGTAAAATCCCTCTCAGTCTTATGAATAGAAGTGCTTAAGAAAAATCCTACTAAAGTTTTGGATTTTTGATTGTATTTAGTGTTAGAGATAATCAAAAAGGGGCGATTGTCTCTTTGCTCATGCCCTATACAATTCTTTTCGCCTAAGCTAACCATCCAGATACTACCTTGTCTTTTAGGAATTTTATCTGCTATCGCATTCATTTATCAATTCTACTTACTAAGACAAATTAAAACCATATTTTACCATTTACTAAAGCATTAATCACTACAACTTAACAATTTTAACCCCACTACCGCCTAAATTGATAGGGGCATCGCTAAAGCTACTGACCTTAGGGTGTTTTTTTAAAAATTCTTTCACAAACTTTTCTAAAATCCCACTTCCTTTACCATGGCAAATTAGCACTTCTTCAAAGCCCCCTAAAAGAGCGTTGTTTAAAAAGGCGTCTAGTAAATCCAAAGCCTCTTCAGTGCGTTGTCCCCTTAAATCAATGCTTAAATTCGCCTCTTTAGGCTTAGGAATAATCGCTGGGGTTGGTTTAATCTTGTTTTGCTTAATCTTATTTTGGGGTTTTTGAATTTTTTTCAATAAACTTCCATGCACTTTCAAACGCATGCCAAGCTCTGTTTCTATGGAGTAATAGCCCTTATCTAGCGTTTGAAGAATGAGCACGCTTTCATTTTTATAGCGTGCTTTTTGGTGCACTTGAAAACTTGTTATAGTTTTTTCTCTTTCAGAACTAATTTTATGCTGGTTTAAAATCTCGTTAGCTTTTTGGATTTCTTTATGCATGGAGCTGGTATTTTTTAAAGCAACTTCACTTTTTAATAAATTTAAGGCTTGTTGATAGGATTTTTCTAATTCAAGTTTTTTCTTTTGAAACATTTCTTTTTGTTTTTCAACTTCTAGAAGCCATGCGTTTTTCAAATTTTCTTGCTCTTTTAAGGCGTTCTCTAAGCTCTCATTTTTTTGTTTCAGCTCTCTTTCTAACGCGCTTGAATTTTCAATCAAAACATTTAATCTTTCTTTATCTTCGCCATAAAATGCCTTAGCTTCTTTAATTAAAAAGTGTGGCACACCATAGCGAAGAGCCGTTTCAAACGCATAGCTTTTGCCTATAACACCTTTCAAAAAGGTGTAAGTGGGGCGTTCTTTTTCTTCATCATAAAGAGCGGCTAGTAATTCCACTTCTTTATTTTCTGCCATTAAAACGCTTAGGCGTTTGTGGTGTGTGGTAATAATGATTTTATTGTTTTGTTTGAGCAACTTTTCTAACAAGGTTTTATACAAACTGCTTGCTTCATCAGCATCGGTTCCTAGCTCAATTTCATCAATGCCTAAGAGCATGTTCTCTTTGGATAAAAGAGTGCTAAATTGCTTCATTCTACCAGCAAAAGTAGAGATATTGTTCGCACTATTTTGGGGGTCATTAATAATGGCGTGAATTTCTTTAAAATAAGGGATAACAGACTTGTTAGCATTAATTTTCATAGGAATGAGATATTTACTTAAAAAAGCTGCGCTTAAAAGCGATTTTAAAAGCATGGTTTTTCCACCAGCATTCACACCTGTTACTGCGAGCATTGATTTTTCAAACTTCAAGTTTAGGGGCTTTGGCTCTTTTAGAATGGGGTGTGAAAAGTTTTCTAAAATCATTTTTTTTTGCGTAAAACTTGGCATGACAAATTCTAAATTATATTCTTTAGCAAAATTTAGCCGAGCTTGTAAGCTATCTAAAAAGTCAAATTCTTTGAAAATGAATTTTAAAAATAAAAGGTGTTTTTGTAGGCTATTACTTAAAGTTTGACAAATTTCAGCGATACAACTTTCTATTTCGTTATGAACTTGCGTGATTTTTTGCGTGATTTTTTGAGCGTTTTCAGGCAAGAGATAAAAATAACCATTGCTACTTCTTTCTAGCACAACGCCTTTAATCGCACTAGAAAACCCACTCTTTAATAAAAGGCACTCATAGCCATGCTTAAGGTGGCTTTGCGTATCCACTAAATAAGGGGCAAGCTCTTTAGAATGGGCGTAATTTTGAATGATTTTTGCACTCTCTTTTTTAAGGCGATTTAAGCTCTCATTTAAAGCATCTAGCGTGGCATTAGCCCCTTTTTTAATCGCTCCTTCATCATCAAGCATGTGCATTAAATCATCAAAAAAAGTGGGTAAAATAATAGCGTTAAGGCGTTCATAAAATTTTAAATGCGTGAAATTTTTAAAAGTGTTTTTTAGAATGACAATGTAGCGTAATCTTTTGACAATCTCATCAATTTCATCTAAATGAAGCACACCAAATTTTTGGAGTTTTACAAAAATAAGTTCGCTCTCTCTCACACTTTTTGGGGTAGGTAAGCCAATCGTATCCACTTCATTTAAATAAGTGAAAGCTTGTTTCAAATCATTTTCTAAAATAATACTACTTTCTTTTGCAAAAAAAGTTTTGAAAAGAGCGATAAACTCTTTTAAATCCAGATTTTCTTCTAAGGGTTTTTGTGGCGTATTCATTGTTATTAGGGTTGTATCAAGGGGTCATCATTTAACACATGGCAAAAATCTAAATCCACAAAAACATCTTTCATGGGGGTTTGTTTTTTACCTAAAAAGCTCAAAGTCCCACTCACCAAATTAAAGGTTTGATTACTCACTTTAATGTCTTTACATAGCAAGGTTTCTCCCCTTAAAAATGCTCTTTGTAAGGCGATTTCTCGCCTATTTTGTTTGTTTTGCTTGTAAGTATAAACACCTATACTTACACCTATAATGCCTACGATTAAAAAAGCTAAAATTTTTTGTTTAGGGCTAATTAAACCAAAATCCTTTAAAACTAAGAATAACAAAAACAGCGTTAATAATAAAACAACAGCCACACCCATTACATTTCACCCCTTAATTGATAGGTAATATCCCCCGCTCCAAAGCCTATAACAAAGCCCTTTTTGATAGTTTCTAGTACCTCATCATTGACTAAAAGCTCTAAAAAATCCCCATTTTTACGCACTCTATCTATAAAAGTAGGGTTATAATGCTTAAAATGCTCTTTTAAATCAATTTCTTTTTTAGTTTCGCTCGCACTATAAACGGGTAAAATAATCAATCTATCGCAATGTTCTAAAAAACATTTTTTAAACTCTTCTAAATTATCCATTAAGCGAGAGTATTTGTGGGCTTGCCAAATGACTATAATTTTTTCCTGTGTGTTTAACAAATTCGCATAGATTGAAGCGCTCTTTAAAGTCGCACTTATTTCTGTAGGGTGGTGGGCGTAATCATCAATGAGAATTAATGCACCTTTTTGCAGAATATCAAAGCGTTTTTTAATGCCTTTGAAGTTTAATAGATTACTTCTAATTTCTTCTAAATTTAATTCATCTAATGCACTTAAAATCGCTAAACTCGCATTAGTAGCGTTATGTTCGCCTAGTCCCCATACAAGAAAAGTCCCCAAGTTTTTTAACTCAAATGAAGTGTAAGGCTCATCATCTTTTAAAATATACTGAATGTTTTTAATGTCTTTTTTTTCTAAAACTATGGCGTTTTTAGAATAGTTTTTTAAAAAGGGGTCTTCTTTGTAGATTACTCTTTTTTTGGCGTGGTCTAAAAAATATTGATAAGCGAAGAAAAAACGCTCTAAATCGTGGTTATAATGCTCTAAATGTTCTGGCTCGGTATTTGGCACAATCGCACAATAGGGGTTAGAAAACAAGAAGCTTGAATCGCTTTCATCAGCTTCAAAAACCAAGCTATTATTCGCACTCTCTCGCACATTAGAACCAAACTCTTTAGAATGCGCTCCAATAATCGCCCCAAAAGTCGGGCAAATTGCACTAAGCATGGCAGTGATACTACTCTTGCCATGAGCTCCACACACGCTAAAAACTCGCTTGTCTTTAAGGATAGAATATAAAGCGTCTTTACGAGATAAAATAGGGATTTCTAATTCTTTAGCTCTTTGTATTTCTATATTGTCTTCTTTAATAATGGCTGAATGAATCACAACATCTTGTTCTTTTAAGGCATTTTGATTATGCGGGATATTAATCTCTACCCCTAAGGCTCTTAAAGACTTTACGCTGGGGCTACTAGCAATATCAGAGCCACTAATTTTTGCTCCTTGAGCCTTAAGATATTTGGCTAAACCTGAAATGCCAATGCCCCCTATGCCGATAAAATGGATTTTACAATTTTGTAGGTTTTTTAATAAAACTTTTGGGGTTTCAAGCATGATTTTCTCTATAAGTTTCTATAATTTCTAAAGGCTTTTCTAAAAGGGGGGTGTCATAGACAAGGGCTAAACGCACATAATTTATGCCAATATGATTACGCCCTAAATACAAGGCTGGTAAGGTTGTAATGCCTTCGTTTTGATAAAGCATTTTGGCAAAACTTTCGCCATTTTTAACCGGCAAATACACATAAAAGCTATTAGGATAAATGAGTGTGTCTTTAAAAATTTTTCGTGCTAGTTTGAGATTGTTTGCATAAATATTGCGGAAAAATTTTGCATGTTCTTCATCTAGCCAAGCGGCTTCACTAGCCTTTTGGATTGCATTAGCGCTTGTATAACCTAAATAAGTGCGAAAAGCTTTGTATTTTTCCAAAATATGGTTATCTCCTGCAATAAAGCCACTTCTAAGACCCGGAGCACTAGAGCGTTTAGAGAGTGAATGGACAACCAAAACATTTTTAAACTCTTTATTATCAGCAAGAATAGAAGCTTCTAAAAGCGAAGGGGGGGGCGAATATTCATAGATTTCACTATAACATTCATCATTAATTAAAATAAAATCATATTTTAAGGCGAGTTTGACCCAAACGACTAATTCTTCTAAAGAAAGGGTTCTTCCGGTTGGGTTATTAGGGGAATTTAAAATGACTAGATTGACTTCTTCTAACTCTTTTTCATTCAAACTTGGAGTAAAATTATTTTCTTTAGTTAAGGGCATTAAAATGCTTTTTGCTTTAACAAATTTACTTGCCCCTTCATAGATTTGATAAAAGGGGTTAGGATAAGCTATGGTAGGGTTTTTATGATTGAATAAAACAAAACTTGGAAAATTAAAAAGCACTTCCCTAGAACCTAGCGTAGAGACTAATTCGTTTTCTTTTAACTCTATATTAAAACGGCGTTTGAAAAAACTTCTTTGAGCCATTCTCAAGCTCTCTTCAAACGCGCTTTTAGGGTAGATATTAAGCGAATTTGTGTGTTCTTTTAGAGTGTCTTGAATGAATTTAGGCGTCTCAAATCGTGGCTCACCTATGCCTAAATCTAGCCCTTTTTTTAAAGGCGTAATATCTTTAAACAAGGCTCTTAATTTCTCAAAAGGATAAGGTTCAAAATTCATAATGATTTCAATTCCGTATTAGATTAGCTTAATATAAGGCGTGATTATAGAATAATATTGCTTAATCATAATAAAAAATAATTAGTTTGAACAAACAATAAAACGATTTTAGATAGAATGACTTCTTAATTTTTAATTTTATAGACTTGTGCGTAAAAAGGATTTTTTGAGTGTTGTTTAAAATCAAAATGGGATTATTGCTTGGGGTTATTATGCTGTGTTTTAGTGGTTGCTTTAGCCATCAAGGCATGTTTGCCCCTCCTAATCTAAATTTTAATTACGCTTTTCAAAATAAAAAACTCTCTCTGCTTAATCCTACACAAAGCGTTATAATCGCTCCTATTGATTTTAATTTTGTAGATTCTAAAATCAATCCTTATTATTCTAAAAAATACGCTCTAGCCTTAAAAGAGGGGCTTCAAAACATTTTAAAAAATCAAGGCTATGAAGTCTTAAAAAAGCCTCATAGAAATCTTAAAAACCTATTTTTAAAATTAAAGCCATTAAAACAAATCCCACTTTTTAAGCTCAAAACTCAAGCGTATCTCAAGCTAGATTTTAAAGAAGTGGGGTTTGAAGAGCAAGAAAAAAACAATCTCAAAAGATTTGTTTTATTGGCTAAAGGAGCTGTGCGTTTAGAATTTTATAATCGCAATGAGGAGAGATTAGGGTTTTTAATTGTGCCTATAGAAACTAAAGAGCTTATGCTAGAACATGATGATAGTATTGAAACTTACCCTTATGTTAGAGCGAAAGAAAATATGGATAATAACGCTAATTTCAAGCAAGCATTGAGCCAAATTTATCATTTTACAATGCAACGCTTAGAGGCAGAATTAAGCCAACAAGTCCTTAAATCTATTCTTAAGCCAACAGACAGCAGAGAAAAATCAACTGCCTTTGGGTATAATTGATATTTAAAAAGGGAAGTTTAATGCTAGAAAACAGAGTTAAAACTAAGCAAATTTTTATTGGTAATGTTGCTATAGGGGGTGATGCCCAAATAAGTGTGCAAAGCATGACCTTTAGCAAAACCGCTGATATCAAAAGCACTAAAAATCAAATTGATAGGCTCAAACTCGCTGGGGCTGATTTAGTAAGAGTGGCGGTGAGTAATGAAAAGGACGCTCTAGCTTTAAAAGAATTAAAAAAAGTGTCTTCTTTGCCCTTAATTGCAGATATTCATTTCCATTATAAATTCGCTTTGATTGCAAGTGAAAGCGTAGATGCCATTAGAATTAATCCCGGAAACATCGGCTCTAAAGACAAAATTAAAGCGGTGGTTAATGCTTGTAAAGAAAAAAATATTCCTATAAGAATTGGCGTGAATGCTGGAAGTTTAGAAAAGCAATTTGACCAAAAATATGGGGCGACTCCAAAAGGCATGGTAGAAAGCGCTTTGTATAACGCAAAGCTTTTAGAAGATTTTGATTTTACTAATTTTAAGATTTCTTTAAAAGCGAGTGATGTTGAACGCACCATGCAAGCTTATAGAATGCTACGCCCATTAGTGAATTATCCTTTTCATTTAGGCGTTACAGAAGCAGGCAATCTCTTTAGCTCAAGCATAAAATCTGCCATGGCTTTGGGGGGGCTTTTAATGGAAGGCATCGGCGATACCATGCGAGTGTCTATCACAGGTGAGTTAGAAAATGAAATCAAAGTGGCTAGAGCGATTTTACGCCATAGTGGGCGTTTGAAAGAAGGGATTAATCTAATATCTTGTCCTACTTGTGGGAGGATTGAAGCGAATTTAGTGGAGATGGCAAGCAAGGTAGAAAAACGCCTAAGCCATATTAAAACCCCTTTAGATATTAGCGTGATGGGCTGTGTGGTGAATGCCTTAGGCGAGGCTAAACATGCAGATATGGCGATTGCATTTGGAAATCGCAGTGGTTTGATTATTAAAGAAGGTAAAGTCATTCATAAATTAGCTGAAAAGGATTTGTTTGAAACTTTTGTAATAGAAGTGGAAAATTTAGCTAAAGAAAGAGAAAAAAGCTTAAATTAAAGGAAAAACATGACTAATAAATTCAAAAATTTTGTAAGCAACTACCAGCAATCTAATAGTTATAAAGAGCCTTTAGGCTTTGGCATTGCTAGAGTAGAAATTGCGCCTATTTCAAAAAAGATTTTATGTGCGACTTATCCGATACTCAATTGGAAAAATGAAAATCTAGGCTCTTATGCGGTGTTTTGCAATTCATTTTCTAAAGAAAGAGTAATTAAAGAGAGTGCGAGTGAATGCGTAGTAGAGATAGATGAGAGTTTTGTTTTAAAAGCACTAGAATTTTATACGCCTTTTTTGAATGAAGCGTATTCTAGTAAGACAACTCATAAAAATATTCAAGTTATCTTAGAACTTCAAAAAGCCTTAGAAGAAAATCGTTTGAAAAATAGTAATGGCGAATACCTTTATCATTTAGTGATTTTATATGAAGATAAGCCTTGTGAGAGTGTAGAAAGTGCGTATATGAAACTTTTAGCTTTATCTTTGGGTAAAGCCCCTTTAAGAAGTTTGAATTTAGATGGTATTTTTAAAGAGCTTTCTAATGTGGCTTGGAGTGGTAACAAGCCTTATGAGTTAGAATGGCTTAGAGAGAATGAAATAGCCCTAAAAATGCGAAATAGTTTTCCTAGCATTGATTTTGTGGATAAGTTTCCACGCTATTTAATGCAAGTAATTCCTGAGTTTGACAATATCCGCTTACTAGATAGCTCTAAAACTCGCTTTGGAGCGTATTTAGGAACAGGTGGTTATACCCAAATGCCCGGAGCTAGTTATGTGAATTTCAATGCAGGTGCGATGGGAGTGTGTATGAATGAAGGGCGTATCTCTTCATCAGTAGTTGTTGGCGAAGGCACTGATATTGGTGGGGGAGCGAGTATCTTAGGCGTTTTAAGCGGGGGAAATAACAATCCCATTAGTATTGGAAAAAATTGTTTGCTAGGGGCTAATAGCGTTACAGGCATTAGTTTAGGCGATGGCTGTATTATTGATGCAGGCATTGCTATCTTAGCTGGAAGTGTCATAGAAATTGAAGAAAATGAGTTTAAAAAGCTCATTGAAGTGAATAGTAATTTAGAAAAACATGCTAACAATCTTTATAAAGGCAAAGAGCTTTCAGGAAAAAATGGCGTGCATTTTCGCTTGAATAGTCAAAATGGTAAGCTCATTGCTTTTAGAAGTGTGAAAAAAATTGAGTTGAATCAAAATCTACACTAAGGATTGAAAGAATGCTAAAAAAAAGTTTATTACTACTTATTTTTTTAGTCTTACAGCTTGGTAGTGCTGAAGAAACCCCTAACGCTCAAACTCCCAAAAATACTCCCCCTGAGCTTAACTCCGCTAACACTAAAGGTGTGCCAAACCCTAACGCTCAAATCAATCCTAAAGAAAATAATAACTCTAATTTATTAGACCAACTAGGTTCGCCTGAAAACGCTGAAACTAAGCTTTCAGCTGGTATTGATTTAGCCAAAAAGGGCGATTATGAAGGGGCTTTTAGACTTTTTTCTCAATCGTGCGATAATGGTAATGCTGCAGGGTGTTTTGCAGTAGGAGCAATGTATTCAAATGGAGTAGGGATTCAAACTAATAAGCTCAAAGCTGCTCGCTATTATGAAATGGGCTGTAGTGGGGGTGATGCAACCGCTTGTGCGAACTTGGCTCAAATGTATGAAAATAAAAAAAATGCTAGTCTGAGCGATAAAGAAAACGCTTTGCAACTTTATGCGGTAGCTTGTCAGGGGGGGGATATGCTTGCATGCAATAATTTAGGATGGATGTTCGCTAATGGGAGTGGGGTTCAAAAAGATTATTACAAAGCAATGGGTTATTATAAATTTTCATGCGAAAATGGGAATGATATGGGGTGCTATAACTTAGGCCTAATGTCTAATGTGAATAATATCTATGGCGTAGATAAGGCACAGCTTAGTCAAGTGGATTTGAATTACTTAGCTTGTAATGCGGGGGATATGATGGGGTGTGCGAATCTAGGCTGGATTTATGCTAATGGAGCTTTAGGGGCCCCTGTAAATAACCACTATGCGGCTAAGTATTTTCAAATCGCATGCGATGGGGGGATTTTGGGGAGTTGCAATAATTTAGGCGTATTATATCAAAAGGGCTTAGGCGTGCCACAAGATGACCAAAGAGCTTTAGATTTATTCTCCTATGCATGTGATAATGGTTTTGAGTCAAGTTGTCGTAATTATGGGAATTTTAAGGAGCGTTTGCTACGCATAAATCCTAATTATGGGCGTTTGTTTATGCCCCCTAGCTATTATAATACCCCTTAATTTTTTAAGTTAAATTTTCTAAGAGTTTAGAGTAAAAAACAATATTTTGTTTTAATTTTTCTCTTAAAGTTTTATAATTGGGACAAAAAGTTTCTACGCAACGCCAAAAATCTTTAGAGTGGTTTTTGTGGATGGTGTGAGCGAGTTCATGAACGATTACATAATTAATTTCTTCTTTTTTGGCACAAATCAATAATAGGGCAAAACTCAAGCGGTTGTTATAAGAGCAACTTCCTAAAACCTTAGTGTTATTTCTAATGCTAAAACTTGCATAAGAAGTTTGCATTTTTTGAGCGATTAGGGGGAGTTCTTGTTCCAAATAAGTTCTTAGGGTTTTTTTAAGCTCTGTTAGGGTACAATCGTTTGCATTTTTTATTTCATCAAATACAAGAATTTTATCTCTATACTTTTCTAAGCGATTGTGTAGGACTAGATGTTTTTCTTGCATAGATAAAAGAGTTTTTTTAAGCCAAATTTCTTGTTCTTGTAAAAAAGCGTTAGCTCTAGCTTGAGAGCAAGAATAAGGCATTTTTAGAATGACTTCTAAGGTAGGCGTTACACTTAAACTAAGAGTTCTAATTTTCTTGCTTTTTTGAATAGTAATAGGAATATCGCTTAACATGATAGAAGTATTTTACTAAAGTTTATGTTAGAATTGCAAGATTAAAGATTTTATATCCTAAAAAGGGGTAGTGATGAAAGTTCTATTACTAGAAGATGTGAAAAATTTAGGTAAAGCTGGTGAGGTGTGTGAGGTCAAAGATGGTTATGGAAATAACTTTTTAATCGCTAATAAAAAAGCCAAATTAGCCACTAACGAAGTGATTAATAAATATAAAGCTGAAGTTAAGAAGAAAGCTGAGTTAGAAGCCTTAGAAAAAGCACAAAAATTACAAATGGTAGAAACTTTACAAACTATCACGCTTGTGATGAGTAAAAAAGTTGGTGCGAATGGTTCATTATTTGGAGCGATTACCAAAGAAGAAATTATAGAGCATTTGAAAAAAAAGCATGCGAGTTTAAATTTAGATAAAAAAGATATTGAGCTTAAACACCCTATTAAAAGCACCGGAGTTTATGAAATTGAAGTCAAACTTGGGGCTGGGATTGTAGGCACATTTAAAATTGATGTAGTGGCTGAGTAGAAAATGTTTGAAGCGACAACGATTTTAGGTTATAGAGGGGAGATTGATGGCAAGAAATTTGCTATCATTGGGGGCGATGGACAAGTTACTTTAGGTAATTGTGTAGTCAAAGCTAATGCGACTAAAATTAGAAGCTTGTATCATAATCAAGTTTTAAGTGGGTTTGCTGGAAGCACCGCTGATGCCTTTAGTTTGTTTGATATGTTTGAACGCATTTTAGAGAGTAAAAAAGGGGATTTATTTAAAAGTGTGGTGGATTTTAGCAAAGAATGGCGTAAGGATAAGTATTTACGCCGTTTGGAAGCGATGATGATAGTGCTTGATTTGGAGCATATTTTTATCTTAAGTGGCATGGGCGATGTTTTAGAAGCACAAGATAACAAGATTGCTGCTATTGGAAGTGGAGGAAATTATGCTTTGAGTGCGGCTAGGGCTTTAGATAGTTTCGCCCACTTAGAGCCTAAAAAACTCGTAGAAGAATCCTTAAAAATTGCAGGGAATCTCTGCATTTACACAAACACTAATATCAAAATTTTGGAGCTTTGATGTCTAAATTAAATATGACCCCAAGAGAAATTGTCGCCTATTTAGATGAATACATTATTGAGCAAAAGGAAGCTAAGAAGTTTATCGCTATTGCTCTAAGAAACCGCTATAGGCGTTTGCAGCTTGAGAAATCCTTACAAGAAGAAATCACGCCTAAAAATATTTTAATGATTGGTTCTACTGGTGTGGGTAAAACAGAAATCGCAAGAAGAATGGCAAAAATTATGAAACTCCCTTTTGTGAAAGTAGAAGCGAGTAAATACACTGAAGTAGGTTTTGTAGGGCGTGATGTGGAATCTATGGTAAGAGATTTAGTCAATAATAGCGTTCTTTTAGTAGAAAATGAGCATAAAGAAAAATTAAGAGATAAAATTGAAGAGGCTGTTGTAGAAAAAATTGCTAAAAAACTTTTGCCCCCCTTACCTAATGGAGTGAGCGAAGAAAAAAAACAAGAATATAAGAATAGTCTTCTAAAAATGCAACAAAGAATCGCACAAGGCGAGTTGGATAATCAAGAAATTGAAATTGAGGTGCGTAAAAAAAGCGTAGAAATTGATTCAAATGTGCCGCCTGAGATTTTAAAAGTTCAAGAAAACTTGATTAAGGTTTTTCATAAGGAACAAGATAGAATTAAAAAAACTTTAAGCATCAAAGAGGCTAAAGAAGCTTTAAAAGCAGAAATTAGCGATACGCTTTTAGATAATGATGCTATCAAATTAGAAGGCTTGAAGCGTGCAGAAAATTCGGGGGTAATTTTTATTGATGAAATTGATAAAATCGCTATAAGTTCTAAAGAAGGCACTCGTCAAGACCCAAGTAAAGAGGGAGTTCAAAGGGATTTATTACCCATTGTAGAAGGCAGTGTGGTTAATACTAAGTATGGTGCTATTAAAACAGAGCATATTTTATTTATTGCAGCAGGGGCATTCCATCTCTCTAAGCCAAGCGATTTGATTCCTGAATTACAAGGGCGTTTTCCTTTAAGGGTGGAGTTAGAGAGTTTAACCGAAGAAATTATGTATATGATTTTAACTCAAACTAAAACATCTATTGTCAAGCAATATCAAGCCCTTTTAAAAGTAGAAGGCGTAGAAATTGTTTTTGAAGATGATGCGATTAAAGAATTAGCCAAACTTTCTTATAACGCTAATCAAAAAAGCGAAGACATAGGGGCTAGAAGGTTGCACACCACTATTGAAAAAGTTCTAGAAGATATTAGTTTTGAGGCTGAAAATTATTCTGGGCAAAGGATTGCTATCACTAAAGAGTTAGTTCAATCAAAGTTAGAGGATTTAGTGGCTGATGAGAATTTAGTGAAGTATATTTTATAATGAAAACTAAAACAGGCTTTGTAGCTCTTGTAGGCAAACCAAATGCTGGGAAAAGCACTCTTTTAAATACTTTACTTAATGTTAATTTAGCTTTAGTTTCACATAAGGCTAATGCGACAAGAAAGCTAATGAAATGTATTGTGCCTTTTGAAGATAAAGAAGGCTATCATAATCAAATTATTTTTTTAGACACACCAGGGCTTCATCATCAAGAAAAATTACTTAATCAATGCATGCTTTCTAGTGCTTTAAAAGCGATGAATGATTGTGAATTATGCGTTTTTTTAGCATCTATACATGATGATTTAAAGGGCTATGAAGAGTTTTTGAATTTGTGTAAAAAACCCCATATCCTTGCTTTAAGTAAGATTGATACAGCAACTCACAAGCAAGTTTTAAAAAAATTACAAGATTATCAAAGATATGCATCGCAATTTCTATCTCTTGTGCCATTGAGTGCGAAAAAATCTCAAAATTTAAACACGCTTTTAGAATGTATTAGTAAGTATTTAAGTCCTAGTGAATGGCTTTTTGAAGAAGATTTAATGAGCGATGAAAAAATGCGTGATATTTATAAGGAAATTATTAGGGAGAGTTTGTTTAAATTTTTGAGCGATGAAATTCCTTATGAAAGCGATGTTATTATAGATAAATTCATAGAAGAAGAGCGAATAGACAGGGTGTATGCACACATTATCGTAGAAAAAGAAAGTCAAAAAAAAATTGTTATCGGTAAAGGGGGGATTAATATTAAAAGAATAGGCACAAACGCACGATTAAAAATGCAAGAATTAGGCGAAAAAAAAGTTTTTTTAAACTTACAAGTGATAGCTCAAAAATCATGGAGTAAGGAAGAGAAGAGTTTGCAAAAACTAGGTTATATCCATGCGTTTGAGAAATAAAAATAAAATAATCTATTATTAAAGGAACAATAATGAAAAAAATGCTTTTTTGTTTGACTTTAGGGGGTGCATGCTTGTTGAATGCCAATGGGCGTTTGCTAGAGGTTATTCATCTTTATCAAAAGCATGGCTTACAAGCAGTTGGTAAAAAGCTTGATTCGTATTTAGAAGACAAGTCTTTTTGGATGGACGAACTAAAAGATAAAGACACTGATTTTGGTTATTATGAAAACAAGCAGTTTTTATTTGTGGCAGACAAGTCTAAGCCTAGCTTAAGACTTTATGAAGTCCATAATAACATGCTAAAAAAGATTAATGACTCTAAGGCTCTTGTAGGCTCTAAAAAAGGTGATAAAGCGATAGAGGGTGATTTAGCCACGCCTATTGGGGTGTATCGTATCACACAGAAATTAGAGCATTTAGACCAATATTATGGCCCTCTAGCTTTTGTAACTAATTACCCTAATTTGTATGACACGATTAAAAAACGCACAGGGCATGGCATTTGGGTGCATGGAATGCCCTTAAATGGCGATAGGAACGATTTGAATACTAAGGGTTGTATTGCGATTGAAAATCAAATTTTAAGCTCTTATGATAATTTATTGAAAGGCAACAAGGCTCTTTTGATTACTTATGAAGATAAGTTTTTGCCTAGCACCAAAGGGGAATTAGCTACTATTTTAAGCTCTCTCTATCAATGGAGAGATGCTTGGGTTAAGGGGGATTTTGAACATTATATAAGCTATTATGATAAAGACTTCACTCGCTATGATGGTATGAAAATCAATGCTTTTAAAGAATATAAAAAGCGTGTGTTCGCTAAGAATGAAAAAAAAGAAATTATATTCTTTTCTATCAATGTTATCCCTTATCCTAATTCTGAAAATAAGCGTTTGTTTTATGTGGTATTTGACCAAGATTATAAAGCGTTTAAGGATTCAAAAGTTTCTTATGCCTCTAATGCTAGAAAAGAATTGTATGTAGAGATTAAAGATAATGAGATGTCTATCTTAGTAGAAAAGTGAGAAAAATCTTAAGATTTTCTTTCGCCTTTTCTAAAAAATATAAAAGATAGAATATCAAGCTTTAAGCCAAATTTTGGCTTGCTTTTCTAGCCATTTAACATCGCCACTAGCAAAAAATTCTATTTTAGGAAATTCATATAAATTTTTTTTAAGGTCATGTTGATGTTCTAAATATTGCACAATAGCATCACCAGAATGAATGAGTAGGGGGGGGTGTGAAAGAGTAAAATGTTCCATAAAATAGCTCTCAATTTTTTTGGCTATCAAAGGAAAATGCGTACAACCTAAAATAATTGCTCTCGGTAAAACGCTTAATGGAGCAAAATAGTAATGCATGCACGTTTCTAAAAGCTCACCCTCTAAGATATTTTCCTCAATCAAAGGCACAAAAAGAGAAGTGGCTAAATGAGAAACATTAGAATAACCTTGTTGTTTTAGGGCATAATCATAAGCGTTAGACTGAATGGTAGCTTTTGTCCCTAGCACTAAAATAGGAGCGTTTTTATCTTTAACTTGTTGTTTGATAGCTAAAATGCTTGGCTCAATCACGCCTATAATAGGGATTTTTGAATGCTCTTGCATTTTCTTTAAAGCTAAAGCACTCGCTGTGTTGCATGCCACAATCAATAGCTCAATCTTGTGTGGCTTGAAAAAATCCAAAGCTTCTAAGCCAAATTGTTTGATAGTTGTAGGGTCTTTAGTGCCATAAGGCACTCTAGCAGTATCGCCATAATAGATAATTTCATTAAAAAGTTGAGCTTTTAAAAGACTTTTTAAAACGCTAAAACCACCCACACCACTATCAAAAACGCCTATTTTCATTATGCTATTTTTAGTTCAATAAGATTTTATTTTTCATTCATTAAATGTAAAAATTCTTCATTATCCTTGGTTTGTTGCATTTTAGAATATACAAAACTTAAGGCTTCTACATCATCCATTTGCTGCATCACATTTCTTAACACCCAAACTTTAGTTAAACGCTCTTTGCCAAGCAAAATATTATCTTTTCTTGTGCCTGATTTTAAAATATCAAAGGCTGGATAAATGCGTCTATCCGCAATGTTTCTAGCTAAGACAATTTCGCTATTTCCAGTGCCTTTAAATTCCTCAAAAATCACTTCGTCCATTCTAGAGCCCGTTTCAATCAATGCGGTGGCGATAATGGTTAGGCTTCCGCCTTCTTCAATATTTCTTGCGGCTCCAAAAAAGCGCTTGGGTCTGTGCAAGGCGTTGGCATCTACGCCCCCACTTAAGACCTTACCACTTGAAGGGGTTACAGCATTATAGGCTCTTGCTAAACGAGTGATAGAATCTAATAAAATCACGACATCTTTACCCATTTCTACTCTTCTTTTAGCTCTTTCTAGCACTAATTCAGCGATTCTTATGTGATTGTTTGCAGGCAAATCAAAAGTGGAGCTAAAGACTTGACCCTTAACACTTCGTTGCATGTCCGTTACTTCTTCAGGGCGTTCATCTACTAAAAGGATAATAAGCTCTACTTCAGGATGATTAGAAGTAATGCCTTGAGCGAGTTCTTTCATGAGTTCTGTTTTACCAGTTCTTGGGGGGGCGACAATTAAAGCTCTTTGACCCTTACCAATAGGGCTAAATAAATCTAGCATTCTACCGGTTACTTTAGTAGGCTCGTATTCCAATTTGATTTGTTCATTAGGAAATAGGGGGGTTAGGTTGTCAAATAAAGGACGATTTTTAATCTCATCTAAAGGCAAGTAGTTAACAGCCTCTATCTTTAAGAGTGCGTAATATTTTTCATTTTCTTTAGGTGAACGCACTTGACCAGTTACTATATCACCATTTCTTAAAGCAAAGCGTCTGATTTGAGCAGGACTTACATAAGCGTCATTATGTCCATCTGAAAAGCTCCCATCAAATCCCCTTAAAAACCCATACCCATCGTTCATGATTTCTAAAATACCGGTAAAAAGAATGTATCCACCTTGAGTTACTTGGGTTTTTAAAATTTCAAACATCAAATCTTGGCGTTTAAATTCTTGGGGGTTTTCTACTTTGAGTTTGTTAGCGATTTCTAAAAGCTTTTCAGTAGGATAGGTGCGTAAATCTTCAATGCGATACCCACTTACTGGCGTGTGTGTTTTGACTTTATGCGAACCCTTATGGGTTGGAGTTTGTTCGTTCATGTTAAGTTTATTTCCTTCAAAGTTAAATAATAAAGAGTTTTCGCAATGGCTAATACCGATGAAATATTCAAAAACAAGGCATTTCTAAATTTTAATATTGTAAAGATAATCAAAATATACCAAGTGGTTTATTTCCACATAGAAGTCATAATGATTTTGTCATGCTATCATAAAACTTTTACAAAAGTCAAATAATCTAAAGCTCTTTCGCTCACACAATCAAATGAAAATGTCTAATCGCTCAAATTTGAACTAAAAATGGTATAATCCAAAACTTAAAGTTTTAAAAACAGCACTATCTTAAAAATATTTTGATTTTAGGCAGTAGTGTTGTTTTATAATATAGTGCTTTAGATTTTAATTTTCTCTTAAGGAATACAACCAATGAAAAAAGGAATCCATCCAGAATATGTCCCTTGCAAGGTAACTTGTGTAACTAGTGGTAAAGAAATTGAGGTGTTAAGCACCAAATCTGAAATGCGTATTGATATTTCTAGTTTTTGCCACCCTTTCTATACCGGCAGTGATAAAATTGCTGATACCGCAGGAAGAGTAGAGAAGTTTAAGCAACGCTACAATTTGAAGTAACTCTTTGTAAAAAAGCGTGGCTTTTTTGTGCTGTATTTTTTGCCCACTCCTATAGGCAATCTATCTGACATTACGCTACGCACTTTGGAAGTTTTAGAAAGGTGCGAGTGTTTGTTGTGTGAAGACACAAGAGTCAGCAAGAGATTGTTGCACTTGCTCGCACAAAACCCCATTATTTGTAATTCTTTTCCTAAGATTGCCACTAAAAAGAGAGAGTTTATTGCTTTTCATTCGCATAATGACCAAGAATTTTTAGAGCAAGTGGAGCTTTCTTTTTTTGAAAGAGAAATTGCCGTAATGAGCGATGCGGGCATGCCAAGTCTAAGTGACCCATGCATGAGTTTGGTAGCTTATGCTTTGAAACATAACATTAAATATGATGTTTTACCTGGGGCTAATGCACTCATTACAGCGTTTTGTGCGAGCGGATTTTTAGAGGGGCGGTTTTTCTATGCAGGATTTTTACCCCATAAGAGCAAAGAAAGGCGTTTAAGAATTGCTAAGATTTTAAATGTTTTAGCGTTTTTAGAAGAGAAAACTCCTGTTGTTTTTTACGAAAGTCCGCACAGATTGCTAGAGACTTTAAAAGATTTAACAGATTTAGCCGATGGCATGCACTTGTTTGTTGCTAAGGAGCTTACAAAACTCCATCAGCAATATTATTTTGGAGAAGTTTCCAAAGTAGCTACGCAGTTGCAAAAGTGCAATATTCAAGGGGAGTGGGTCTTGGTGCTTTTAAATAAAAAAGATATTGAGCCTATTTTAGGGTTATCTAGCTTGCTAGAGTTGGATTTGCCCCCCAAAATTAAGGCTAAAATTGAGGCGGTTATGACGCATAAAAACGCTAAAGAACTTTACCAGCGGCGTTTGTTAGAGCAAAATAAATAGATGTAAGGTGTTAAAAAAGGGTTTAATATGCAAGCGGTTATTTATGGTAAGCAGGTTATTTCACATGTTCTAAACTCCCATAAAGAAAAGTTGCAAGAAATCTATCTTTCTAAAGAGATAGACAAGAAACTTTTTTTTGCCCTTAAAAAAGCATGCCCAAATATCATTAAAGTGGATAATAAAAAAGCACAAGCCCTTGCTAAGGGGGGGAATCATCAAGGGGTTTTAGCCAAAGTAGAAATGCCTTTGGCATCTTCATTAAAAGAAATCAAAAAAGGCGAAAAGCTTTTAGTGCTTTGTGGTATTACTGATGTGGGTAATATCGGAGGGATTTTTAGGAGTGCGTATTGCTTAGGAATGGATGGCATTATCTTAGACTTTGCTAGAGAATTTGCTTATGAAGGAATTGTGCGTTCAAGTCTAGGGCTTATGTATGATTTGCCTTTTAGTATTGTGCCTAATACACTAGATTTAATCAATGAATTAAAAACGAGTGGTTTTTTATGTTTAGGTGCTAGTATGCAAGGCTCTAGCCAAACAGAAAATTTAGACCAAGAAAAATGTGCTCTTTTTTTGGGGAGCGAACATGAAGGGTTGTCAAAAAAAATTCTTGCTAAAATGGATGCAGTATTAAGGATAAAAATGCGACGAGATTTTGATTCGCTCAATGTGAGTGTGGCAGCAGGAATCTTAATGGATAAAATCAATTAGGTGGTAAATTGAATGCAACAACAAGAAAATGCCCAACAAGACACTTTGGAAAACTTAGAAAATTCTAATGAGATTTTTAATATCTCTAAAAATAATGCTAATTTAGAAGAAATGCGTCATACCCTAGATAAAAACTTGCAAATTTTAAAAGATATTGGCGTTCAAGAGATTTCTAAAACCACCAAACTCTCTTCAACCAATATAAGCCATTTATTAGAAAAGCGTTATGAATCTTTATCAAGGGTGCATGCTAAGGGGTTTATACAAATTTTAGAGAGAGAATATAAAGTAGATTTAAGTGCTTGGATGAAAGAGTATGATAGAATTTGTGTGTTTAAAAGCGATGTGAAAACATATTCTTTTAACCAAGAAACAAGCACTAAAGATAATGTTAGCACCCATAAAATTGAGCTAGATTATAATATTAATCAAGCCAACCCTCTCTCATCTAAAAAACCATCAAAATTAAAATGGTTGATTTTATTGGGCGTCGCAATCATTCTTATTTGTGCTATTACTATGCACAACCATAATGAACATGCTCAAACTAATCATACTCAAGAAAATAATCCCCCTCAAACAACTTTAAAAATAAGCCCCACAGAAACAAACGCTAAAGACGATACTAGCACCTCAAAAAGCTCTCAAAGTCCTAAAGAAAGCATAAAAGAAGAGCCTGAAATTATTTATATTACTCCTAAAAGAGATATTTGGGTAGAAGTAATTGATTTAGATGATAGAGCTAATTCTTTTCAAAAAACTCTCAAAGAAACTTATTTGTTAGAGACTAATAAGCATCGTTTGTTACTACGCTTTGGGCATGGGAATTTTTCGTTAAAATTAGGCGAAGAATCACGAGCTTACAACGATAATAAAACCAAGCGTTTTTCTTATGAGCCTCAAAAAGGCTTAGAATTAATTAATGATCGCCAATACAAAAAGCTCCAGCAATGATTTATAAACATCTTTTTTTAGTCCTTATGATAGGGGGGGCTTTTTTAAAAGCAGATTCTTTAGACCTTAGGGCTAAAAGTTTAATGGGGGAGCGAGCTTATCAAATCAACAAGCACTTCTTGGAACGCTTGTTTAAAAATCGTAATACTTATTATAAATCAGGTCAAGTAGATTTAATCAAATTGCTTAATACCTTAAAAGAAAACGGGCTTTTATCGCTTAGTTTTGATAAACCAAGCGTTTTAAAAGTTACTTTTAAGGCTCAAAGCAACCCTATTTTATTTGCCAAAAGCATTAATAGTTCTTTAAACATGATGGGATATTCGTATGTTCTACCGATTAAAATGCAAAGCTCTTCTGGGGCAAGCACCTTTTCTTATGAGATTAAAACCGAATATGTTTTAGACCCTAATATTTTAATTGATACGATGAAAAAACATGGCTTTAATTTTATGGATATTAGGCGAGTGTCTCTAAAAGAATGGGAATATGATTTTGCTTTAGAGAATGCTAAGTTGCCAAATGCAAAAGCTATTTTTGTAGGTAGTGAGCCTATAGAATTAAAAGAGGCGAGCGGAAAGTATTGGCTAAGTGTCAATCAAAACGCCCGTTTAAGCATACATTCTAGTAGTCCTTTATGGCAACCAAAAGTTGTTTTTTATGACCGCAACCTTAAAATCATTCAGGTTATCGCCGAAAAAAATAAGACAAAAGAAATCGCTATCAATCTGCTTGATGGCGTGCGTTTTATTCAAATTACCGATGCAAGAAATCCTATCATTTTAAAAAATGGCATTAGTGTGGTTTATGGTGTGATACAAGAGTAGTAGAGGTGAGATAGGGCGATAGTGCCAGATTTATTGAAATTTAATATAAAAATGGTTTTGTTGAATTAGATGAGGAATTTGTGAATCTTTCATATTTTTGGGAAAGGAGTAAAAAACCGAAGGTAACCAAGGATTATTTTTAAAAACTCTTGTGGGATTACATGGGTTAAATCATAGAAAGTTATTAGAATTAGCTAGGAATGATTATTGTGTTTCTATTGCAAAGTTAGAGTGTGGTGTAAACCTTAGTGAGAGAAAATTCAAATCTAACTTAATAGTAAAACAATCACCAAAAAGCTAGGAACAACACCTATATTTTTATTGAAGCACGCTTGTCAGCGAGAGAGTGATTATTTGGTTTAATTAATGAGTTTATTTTGGATGTAGCTACACTTAAAATTAAGCTTAGGAATAAAAGGAATCTATAATAAAAAATGACAAAGACCAAGAAAAAAGTCTTTTTTTATGGCTTAAGTTTTTCTAGCAATTCTTCTTCATTCAAAATAGTAATACCATGTTTTTGTGCTAGAGCCAGTTTTGAGCCAGCGTTTTCTCCAGCGATGAGAAAATTAGTTTTAGCGCTCACACTTGAGGCAATTTTTGCCCCTAAGTTTTCTAGTATTTGAGTGTATTCTTGCCTTGGTTTAGAAAGTGTGCCAGTTATTACAACGGTTTTATTATTAAAAATAGAATGGTTTAAAGTCTCTATTTTTTCTTCAACAATAGGGTTTAACAAGTCAAATAAGGCTTGAATAAATTCCTTATTGCTTGCATAAAAATTTACTAAAGAATGTGCCATTTCAACCCCAAATCCTTCTATCTCTAAAAACTCTTCTTCGCTTTTTTCTAAGATATTCAAACCATATTTGGCTAGAGTTTTACTCGCTCCCTTACCGATATGCTCAATCCCTAAAGCATTGATTAAACGCCATAAGGGTGGGTTTTTGCTCTCATTAATGGCATCTAGTAGATTTTGAGCCTTTTTGATTTTAAATTTGTCTAGTTGCATTAAATCGTCTAATTTTAAAGTATATAAGTCTAGGGCATTAAGAATAAGCTTTTCTTCAAAAAGTTGCTCTATGACTTTATCGCCTAAGCCTTGAATATTTAGGGCATCCTTAGAAGCAAAATGAATCAAGCTTTCTTTAAGTCTTGCGGAACAATTAATGTTTTGACAATAAGTAAAAATCTCTTCACATAAAAGCTCATGCGAACATATGGGGCAATGTGTAGGGCGAATAATGGGGTGTTGTGAGCCATTCCTGTAATGCTCTAAAGGTTTGATAATTTTAGGAATCACATCGCCACTTCTGATGACTACAACCATATCATTAAGCATAATATTCTTTTTTTCAATTTCAGAATAATTGTGTAAAGTCGCTTTAGTAATCTTTGCCCCAGCAATTTCTACAGGCTCTAAAAGAGCTACTGGAGTTATGGCCCCACTACGCCCCACTTGGTTAATCACTTCTAAAATCTTGGTGTGTTTTTCTAGGGCTGGAAATTTATAAGCACAAGCAAATTTAGGGGATTTTTGGGTATAGCCTAGCTCATTTTGTGTGCTTAGTTCATCAATAACGATAACCATGCCATCTAAAAGGGCAAAAAAATCATCTCTTTTTTTAATCAGCGTGTGATAGCTTTGTTCTATCTCTTCGTGGTTTTTATTTAAGCTTAAATATTCAATCGCACTAAAACCTAAGGAAACAATAAAATCTAAGCATTCCTTAAAGCTTAGGAAATTTAAAGAATGTTTACCCACACCCCAGGGAATAAATTGCAATTTGCGTTTTTTAGTGATACTACTATCAAGCTGTCTCAAACTTCCTGCGGCGGCATTTCTAGGGTTAGCAAATAAAACTTCATTAGATTCTAAGCGTTCTTGATTTAAGGTTTCAAAATCATCTTTAGAAATAATCACTTCGCCCCTAATTTCTATCTTTTCATCATAAGAAATAATATGGGGAATGTTAGCGATATTTTTTGCATTCATTGTAACTAACTCCCCTTCTAAGCCATTGCCCCTAGTGGTCGCACTCACTAATTTGCCCTTATTGTATAAAAGATTTAAAGAAACCCCATCAAGTTTGGGCGAACACACAAATTTGGTGTTAGGATAGACTTTTAAAATGCGATTAAGCCAAGTTTGTAATTCGCTATTATCAAACACATCATCTAAGCTCCACATTCGCATTAAATGAGAATTTTTACTAAACTGATTTAATGTAGTAGCCCCAACTTTTTGGGTAGGGGAATTAGCCTGAATTAAAGTAGGATTTTTTTCTTCATAATCTTTTAATTCTTTATAGAGTTCATCATAAGTAGCATCGCTTACTAAGGGTTCATTGAGATTGTAATAATGGTGTGATAATGTGTTTAAATATTCAATTCTTTCTAAATATTCTTTTTGGCTTTTTATCATGGTAACGCCCTTATAAAACTTGAAATAGGGCGTTATTATAGTGGTTTAAAACTTATAGGCTACTTCAAAGCGTGCATTAAACCCTGGTTCTGCCATGCCTATTGCGTATTTATCTTGGTTAGGCTCATCAGGACTCATTACGGGGCTTGCTTGATTGACATATTGTTTATTAAAGATATTGTTAAAAACTAAATTCACGCTCAAACCCTGATATTTCTTTTGTGTGGGCTTGTAGGTTACAAAGAAACTGCTAATGCCATAGCCTGGTTTATGCACATGGAAAATGCCGGGTTTTTTAGCACAATTGCTAGGTCGTCTGTCAATATCTGTAGGGCCATTACGATAAGGGCTATAAGCACAATAATCTAAATTAGTAACAAAGCGTGAAAGCCAAGTAAAACTAAGACCAGCACGAGGAATTGTATAACTTGCCG
Organism: Helicobacter cetorum; assembly: GCF_900198405.1. Taxonomy (GTDB): domain Bacteria; phylum Campylobacterota; class Campylobacteria; order Campylobacterales; family Helicobacteraceae; genus Helicobacter; species Helicobacter cetorum_C. The sequence continues at coordinate 6,052 of NZ_FZMR01000002.1, read as the reverse complement.
TCAAAATAAATACATTGCCCGTAGTAGCTGCTAATTCGTATACATCAGCTAACATATGACCTTTTATGCTAGGCCATGAACGCCCCACACTTAGCCCCAAAGAAAATCCCTTGTATTTACCTGTTCCAGAGACTTCATATCCGGGAATATAAATAATATCTTTAATGTTAGTAACATAAAGAGTTGAAGTGAATTTATTGATGTAGTTTGAAAGTAATTGCGTAAAGCCTGCAGCTCTAAAATCAAAATACTCGCTATTGTATTCAATATTAAATTCAAAATTTTGACCAATTTCTGGTTTTAAATGTTTGTCGTATCGTAAATTATCTTGACGCATCCATACTAGGCCCACCGGTAAAGGCCCTCTAGTAACATATGCATAGGAGAGTCTAAAATTTAAGTTTTTTAAAGGCGAAACAATCAAAGCTGTGCTAGGGCTAAAGCCTTGAGTTACATGTAATTGCCAGTCTTTATCTACGAAAGTATAGACATCATAACGAGTTCCAGCACCCAAAGTTACCATGGGGTGTAGAGTATAGTTAGCTTGAGCATAGACCCCTATAACATTAGCCGTTTCGCCATTTCTTTGACAATGTCCACTCATATTAGGGTCATTAGGACCTGTTACTTGCTTACACGCATTAGGGGCATCTCCTGGTTTGACTAATTCACTTTTAGGAATAGCACTATCAAAAGTCGTTAAATTTTGGTAATTCAAGCCGTATTCAAAAAGATTTTCGCTATTATGATTGAGAGTGTGAGAAACATTAACATTCGCACCGGCATTAACAATATTTAAATCTTTTTTAGCTACCACAGAGCCACCTCCAAGGTTTCTAAAACTAATAGAGCAAGTTTGAGTCATAGCATTATAAATACCACCTTGTGCAACACATAGGTTTGAATCATCATTTTGTGTATTTGGTGCGGTATAATCGATGGTCTTAGCAATATCATTTGGAGAAAAAAGTGGATTGATTTTGACATTTCTAACACTTCCATACGCATCAATTTTTAATTTGGGGTCATTAAAGCTAGTTCCTCCTTCTCTTTCATAGGCTAAACTAATGTTATTTACCATATTAACGCTATCGGTTTTAAAAAGCCTTGCATCATTTTCAAACAAACATTTTCCTACTTCATTACGCTTAGAATAATCATTAAAATCATCGCAACTATAAGGCAAGAAAGTTCCTGTGAAATTCGCCCTCAAAGGTCTTTTAGCATTATCTCTTGTTAGGTTATAGCTTAAAGTAAGTGTATCTCTATCGCTTAAATAAGCGTTTGCTTTGACCAAGACATTGTTTTGTTCGCTTGGAGAGCCTGAAACTTTATCATTTTCTGTAGGGTTAAAAAGATTTTTCATAGCATTATTGCCATCTCTATAATAAAATATATTTTGATGTGTGTAATACAATAATATATCAAAATATTCGTTTTGATAAGCTCCGGTAATATTTTCTCTATCTCCAAAATTAGTATAAAAACTTGTTGCTCCGCTAACAGCGTAATTTTTACCCTTAGGGATAAAATCTCTCGCACTTTTAGTTTCCATTTTAATCGCCCCAATTAAGGCCATAGGTCCTGCACTAGCTTGTGCAGCTCCTTTAGTAACAATAACTTCTTTTAACATGCCCGGGTCAATCACGGTATTACCTTGATGCCCATAGCTTGCTCCCATTTGAGCTGCTCCATCTATGGTTACTCTAGCAAGTCTATCTTCAATGCCACGCACATAGATTTTTTGTGCCATTAAACTCCCACCACCTACATTGATATTGGGGTTTCTTCTAAACATGTCGCTGATTTGATTAGCCTGTCTTCTTTCTAATTCTTTAATAGATACATGAGTTTGATTATTATAGTTAAAGATTCTTTGAGCTTGGGTAGTAACTTTACCTAAAGTATGTGATTTTTTATTTTTGCTATTTTTATCATCTTCTTTGGCCTCTGCTAAATCAAAAGTTCCAAATAAAGCCAAAAGAAAAGATAATGATAAGTTTGTAGTTTTATTTAGTCGTGTTGGTATATATTGCATAATCAATCTCCAAAAAAAATAAAAAATAAAATTAAAAAATATTTTATTATTGTAATCAACAAAATATTAATTTTTTATTAAACTAAGCATTTATATTTTTGTTAAGATTAATGAATAGTTAATAAAGCAATTTGGTATAAATTTTTAATATTCATATGCAAAGTATAAGGTATTACATTGTAGAATTGCAGTCAAATATTTGTGATGACTAAGGGAATTGAATGGATGTCCAAAAAACAACTTCATTGCATTTGAATAATGAGGCTCAGTTTTTGTGTTTCAAATTAGATGAGGGCGAAGACGCTCAGCTCTATGGCATGAATATCTTTAAGATTAGAGAAATTATTCATTACGATGGGGAGCTTACAGAGACTATTGGAGGGGCTGAGGGCATGATGCTTGGATTCCTTATGGTTAGAGGAGAGTCTATTCCACTCGTAGATGTAAGAAGATGGTTGCATTATGATAGTAATTTTTCAGAGCGTTCATTAAAAGAGTATGGTATTTCTGATAAAGAAAAGTTGGTCATAGTGTGTCATTTTTCTAATCATTTGGTAGCTATGCGAGTCTTAAAGATTGAAAGTATTGTGCATAAAAGTTGGACAGAGATTAGCACAGGTGATAAGCAAGGGATTGATATAAGCGGAAAGGTTACAGCCATCACTCGCTTTGATAGTGAGAGGGTTATGCAAATCTTAGATGTAGAAAAGATGGTGAATGATATTTTTCCAACTATGAGAGACTTAGATGAATTAGATTTGCGTTGTGTTGAGGCAATTAAAAGTCAAAAAATGATTTTAATTGCTGAGGATTCTCAAGTCGCACTTAAAACTTTAGAAAAAATTGTGCAAACTCTAAACTTGAACTATTTAGCTTTTTCAAATGGAAAAGAGTTGCTAGACTATTTATATGAAAATGATAATTATAAAAAAGTTGGCGTTGTAATTACAGACTTAGAAATGCCTGTAACTTCAGGGTTTGAAGTGCTAAAAACCATTAAAGCTGATGGGAGAACTGAACTTATTCCTGTGATTATTAATTCATCTATGAGTAGCGATTCTAATCGCCAATTAGCCCAATCGTTGGAGGCAGATGGTTTTGTGGTAAAATCTAACGCTCTTGAAATCCATGAAATGCTTAAAAGAGCACTTTCATAACATTTAAATTATATATTAAAATAAAGGAGTAACAAATGCGGAGTCATTTATGTGCAGAAATTAGCGAAAAAGATATTGATAAAAGTGTCAAAATCGCTGGATGGTGCAACACCTATAGAGACCATGGGGGTGTAATCTTTATTGATTTAAGAGATAAAAGCGGTTTAGTGCAATTAGTGTGTGACCCTAGCTCTAAAGCTTATGAGAAAGCTTTAGAAGTGCGTAATGAATTTGTGCTAGTAGCCAAAGGAAAGGTGCGTTTAAGAGGAGAGGGACTAGAAAATCCTAAGCTAAAAACCGGAAAAATTGAAATTGTTTTAGAAGATTTAATCATTGAAAATAGGAGCGCTACTCCACCCATTGAAATTGGCGATAAAAGTGTAAATGAAGATTTGCGTTTAAAATACCGCTATTTGGATTTACGCTCTAAGGAGTCTTATGAAGTCTTTAAATTACGCAGTGATGTAGCTCTAGCTACTCGTAATGTTTTAGCTCAAAAAGGCTTTTTAGAGATTGAAACACCTATTTTATCTAAGACTACCCCAGAGGGTGCAAGAGATTATTTAGTGCCAAGTCGTGTGCATGATGGCGAATTTTTTGCACTGCCCCAAAGTCCGCAATTATTCAAGCAACTTCTAATGGTAGGGGGAATGGATAGGTATTTTCAAATCGCTCGTTGTTTTAGAGATGAAGATTTGAGAGCGGACAGACAGCCAGAATTTACGCAAATTGATGCAGAAATGAGTTTTTGTGATGAAAATGATGTTATGGGTGTGGTAGAAGATTTATTGCAAGAGATTTTTAAAGTAGCAGGGCATTCTATCTCTACACCTTTTAAACGCATGCCTTATAGTGAGGCTATGGAAAAATATGGGAGCGATAAACCGGATTTGCGTTTTGAGTTGCCCTTAGTGGAAGTAGGGGATTGTTTTATGGATAGCTCAAGCCCTATTTTTTCTAGCATTGCACAAGATAATAAATTCAAACGCATTAAAGCTTTGAATGTCAAGGGGGCTGATGAAAAGTTTAGTCGTAGCGTAATGAAAGAAATGTTTGACTTTGTGTGTAAATTTGGAGCTCAAGGCTTGGCGTATTTACAAATTAGAGACAATGAGATTAAAGGGCCTTTAGTTAAGTATTTAAGCGAACAAGGGCTTAAGACGATTTTAGAGAGAGTTAACGCACAAGTTGGGGATATTATCTTTTTTGGAGCAGGGGATAAGAAAATTGTATTAGATTACATGGGGCGCTTACGCTTGAAAGTAGCTGAAATGCTTAATCTCATTGATAAAGATGCCTTGAATTTCTTATGGGTAGTGGATTTTCCTATGTTTGAAAAAATTGATAATGGCTATCACGCTTTACACCACCCCTTTACTATGCCTAAAAATTTAGAGTGTGAGGATTTAGAAGAAATCAATTCTATTGCTTATGATGTGGTGCTTAATGGTGTGGAGCTTGGTGGGGGAAGTATTAGGATTCATAAAGAAGAAATTCAAAAGAAAATCTTTGAGAAACTCAATATTGGCGAAGAGGAGGCACAAAGTAAATTTGGCTTTTTGCTAGAGGCGTTAAAATTTGGTGCACCTCCCCATGGGGGTTTTGCGATAGGTTTTGATAGATTGATTATGCTTATGACTAAATCTAGTAGCATTAGAGATGTGATAGCATTCCCTAAAACGCAAAAAGCCTCATGTTTATTGACCGATGCACCAAGCCCTGCGAGCGAAGAGCAATTAAGAGAATTACATATTCGTTTAAGAAACCCTAAATAAATTTTAAAAAAGGACAACATTTGAAACAACTATTTTTGATTATTGGAGCCCCGGGTAGTGGTAAAACCACCGATGCAGAGATGATTGCCAAAAATAACAGCGAAAAAATCGCTCATTTTTCTACCGGAGACTTATTAAGAGCTGAGAGTGCTAAAAAAACAGAGAGAGGTTTGCTCATTGAGGGTTTTACTTCTAAGGGTGAATTAGTGCCTTTAAATATTGTAGTAGAAACGATTCTTTCAGCCATTAAGAGTTCTAATAAAGAAATCATTTTAATTGATGGCTATCCTAGAAGCGTGGAGCAAATGAATGCTTTAGATAAGGAATTAAACGCTCAAGATGAGGTCGTCTTAAAAAGTGTGATTGAAGTAGAGGTAAGCGAAAGTGTTGCTAAAGAGAGAGTTTTGGGGCGTTCTAGGGGGGCTGATGATAATGAAGTGGTGTTTAATAATCGCATGAGAGTGTTTTTAGACCCCTTAGCTGACATTCAAAACTTCTATAAGGCTAAGAATTTGCATAAAATTATCAATGGTGAAAGAAGCATTGAAGAAATTGTGAGTGAAATGCAAGAATATATTTTAAGGCATAGTTAAATGACACAAGTTTATATCATCTCTTTAAAAGATAGTAAAAGGCGTTTGGATACTGAAAAATTAATCGCTCAAGCCAATATTGATTTTAAAGAGCATTGTCATTTTCAAATCTTTGATGCGATTAGTCCTAAACACAAAGATTTTGAAAAATTAGTCAAAGAACTTTATGATGCTCAAAGTTTGTTAAAATCTGATTGGTTTCATTCGGATGCGTCTCTTGGAAAATTATTGCCTCAAGAATTTGGGTGCTATTTAAGCCATTATTTTTTGTGGCAAGAGTGTGTCAAATTAAATCAACCTATTATTGTTTTAGAAGATGATGTATCCTTAGAGTCCAATTTTATTCAAGCTTTAGAAGATTGTTTGAAAAGTCCTTTTGATTTTGTTAGACTATATGGAGATTATTGGAGACATCATCATACAGATTTAAATGCCTTGCCTATCCATGATGATAGGCTTACCCCCCCCCCCCCCTTCTTTTATACCCCA
>NZ_FZMR01000004.1 GCF_900198405.1 Helicobacter cetorum | reverse complement strand
TAGATAGATAGATAGATAGAAATTATATCAAAATATATTTTAAATTTAAAGAAAATTCTATAAAACTGATGTGTTTTTGGTTTTTAGGAAAGGTTTGAGAATGGTTTGCTGAGGCACCATTGATAGAAATAATAAAGCTTTTTAAAGAGTGTTTATTACACCATGCGAGCTGTTTGTCTAAAAATGCCGGTGTGGGAAAAACATGGGCTATAAACGCTATTTTAGGAATTGAATCTTCAAGTAGGATAAAAAGGCCATTATCTTGAACGCAAATTTTATAGTGAGGGAATTGTTTATAAAGCTCTAAAAAAACCATGTTTTCAAACACGCTTAAAAGCGATGGATTAGGGGTTAGATAGTATGGTAGGGCAAAATCATATAGATAAAGCTTGCTTTTATTATTTTCAAAACTTGGGACTAAAAAAATAAGGTGTTTTTCTTCTAAGGTATGTAGGAATTTATAAAGAGTATCTTTAGAGATTTTAAGTTCTTTTTTAAATTGCGTGTAGAGATAAAAAGCGGTCGTAAAATGTGATTGATGAGCGCATATTTTAGCGAGTAGGGGGGCATGAGCTTGAAAAGCAAGTTTGATATTTTTTTGTTTTTGTAAAGTCTTTTCTCGCTCGCTATGACTTTCAAAAAAGCGTGAATCTAGTGCGTTACCTTCTTTTAAAAAGCGGTTGAATAGAGTATTTTTGGGGGTATTTGGTTTAAAAGAGCTAACATACTCTTTAAAACTTAGTCCTAACGCATAGCAAGGGGAAAAATCTTGTGGGATTTTAAGAGAGCTTAAGGGGCTAGGGATTAGCACGATTTTAGGGAGTTTTGGGAGGCTAAAATCTAATTGTTCTACATTGTCTAAAATGAGTAAGTCCATTTTCTTTTCTAAATACCATTTTAATAGCCAAGAGTTTAAAACATCTTTGTTTAAACGCATATCATTATAATCTATATAAATGGGATTTTTAAAATGCTTTGTCATATCAAGAGCAAACGAAGTTTTTCCAACTTGAGGAGCTCCTAAAAGACAGATTTTATCGCTATCTAGGGCTAAAAGAGGGTTTTGTAAAAAAGAATGAGAGAAAGTATCAAAAGGGCCAAAAGGATATAAACACGAAAATGGCATGGTAACTCCAAGTTTAAAAATGCAAATAGTGTTTTTAGATAATCAAAGCATGCCATATTTCCTTACAAAAAGGAAGTAAAACATTCTAAAAAGTGCCTAAAAAGCGTTAGAATTATTGACTAAGTAGCTCAATTTTAGTAGTATTTTAGTTTTTAATTTATTGTTTTACTCTATTTAGAAATAAGTGAAACGAGTTCTTTTAGGAGAGTTTTTTATGGAAAAAATCAGGTTGAAGCTCAAAGCTTATGACCATAGAGTGTTGGACCGCTCCGTTGTGGCTATTGTGGAAGCAGTAAAGCGTTCAGGTTCTGAAATTAGAGGGCCTATTCCTTTACCGACTAAGAACAAGCGTTACACCGTTTTACGCTCTCCACACATCAACAAGGATTCAAGAGAGCAGTTTGAGATTAGGGTTTATAGCCGATTGATTGATATTATTTCGGCCACCCCAGAAACCGTAGATAGCTTGATGAAGTTAGACTTGGCTCCAGAAGTAGATGTAGAAGTTACTTCTATGGAAACTAAGTAGTTTGAACGCATTGAGACTAATAAAATAAGGGTTAGAATATGGAATTTTTAGTTCAAAAGATAGGCATGAGCCGCACCATTGATGCTAACAGCACGCCTGTAACTTTGCTTAAAGTTTTACAAGCTAAGGTGTGCCAGCTAGAAAATGGAAAAGCTTTAGTGGCCTATGCTATGCATAAGAAACATAATAAAGCGATTGAGGGTCAGCAAAAGAAATACCAGCTCAGCAAAGAGTTTAACCACTTCGCTACCTTAAAGGCAACTCATCAGCAAGAGCTTGGCGACTTAGATGTAAGCGTTTTAGAAACACTTAAGAGAGTTAAGGCGAGCTTTAAGACTAAGGGGCGAGGTTTTGCAGGGGTCATGAAGCGTTGGAATTTCCAAGGTGGTCCTGCAGCTCATGGTAGCCGTTTCCATCGCCGCCCCGGCTCTATCGGTAATAGAGAGTGGCCAGGAAGAGTGCAAAAGGGTAGGAAAATGGCAGGGCACTATGGCAATGAGCTAGTAACTTGTCAAAACGAGGTTGTTTCTTTTGATAAAGAAAGCATGGTATTAGTGCTAAAGGGTTCAGTAGCCGGTTTTTCTGGTGCTTATGGACGCATTAGAGCGTTATAAAACCATAATTGAATATATAATATAAAGGGTTTGATATGAGTAAGGCCATCGTTTTAGACAGCCATTTGAAAGAAAAGGGTAATGTTGAATTGCCTAAAAGATATGAGAATATCAACAGCCATAATCTCTATCTATATGTAAAGCACTATTTATCTTCTATGCGTGCAAATACCGCTAAGAGTAAGAACCGCTCTGAGGTCAGCGGAGGTGGTAGAAAGCCTTGGGCACAAAAAGGGGGTGGAAGAGCTAGAGCAGGAAGTATCACTTCGCCTGTATTTGTAGGCGGAGGTGTATCTCATGGGGCTACGAATAACCGCAATTACAATCTTAAAATCAACAAGAAGCAAAAGCGTCTGGCTTTGGAATACGCTTTAGAAGAAAAAGCACAAGCTAACAAGCTTTTTGTGGTGGAAAAAATCGCTATAGAAGGCGTGGTTGAAGATAATAAAAGAAAACATTTAACTAAAGAAGTTAGCAAGATGTTTCAAGCTTTGGAGCAGCGAGATACTTTATTTGTGTGCATGAATATGGACAAATACACTGAGTTAGCTTTTAGTAACCTTAAGAAGTGTCTTATTATTGATGTTTGCGAGTTAAATGCTTATCTTTTAGCGGCGTTTAGCTCTGTGGTTATGGAAGAAGCAGCTTTTCAGCATGTTGTGCAAGATAAGACAGAGGAGTAAAAAATGGCAGACATCATGGATATAAAGTCAATTCTTTACACTGAAAAGTCATTAGGATTGCAAGAAAAAGGTGTTTTAGTAGTTCAAACGGCTCAAAATGTTACTAAAAACCAACTCAAGGAAGTGTTTAAAACTTACTTTGGCTTTGAGCCTTTAAAAATCAATTCTTTGAAGCAAGAGGGTAAGGTTAAACGCTTTAGAGGCAAGCTTGGGCAAAGAAAGTCGTTTAAGAAATTTTATGTGAAAGTTCCAGAGGGCGCTAGCATTGCCGCCCTTGGCGCTTAGTAGAAAGGAGAAGGTGCTATGGCGATTAAAACTTATAAGCCCTACACACCAAGCAGACGCTTTATGTCTGTATTGGATTCTAAAGACATTACAGCAAAAAGTAGTGTTAGAGGCTTACTAACTAAGCTTAAAGCAACAGCGGGTAGAAACAATAATGGGCGCATTACTAGCCGTCATAAAGAGCGTGGGGCTAAAAAACTCTACCGCATTATTGATTTTAAACGCAATAAATACAATATTGAGGGAAAAGTTTCTGCGATTGAATATGACCCATACAGAAATTCACGCATCGCATTGGTAGTTTATCCTGATGGGGATAAGCGCTACATTTTACAGCCAAGTGGGCTAAAGGTAGGGGATAGCATTATTGCAGCTGAAGGTGGCTTAGATATTAAAGTAGGCTTTGCAATGAAGTTAAAAAATATCCCTATTGGAACTGTGGTGCATAATATTGAAATGCATCCGGGGGCTGGCGGACAATTAGCAAGAAGTGCGGGTATGAGCGCTCAAATTATGGGTAGAGAGGGTAAATATACTATTCTTAGAATGCCAAGTTCTGAAATGCGCTACATTTTAAGTGAGTGCATGGCGACTATTGGCGTGGTAGGGAATGAGGATTTTATCAATGTTTCTATTGGTAAAGCAGGGCGTAACCGCCATAGAGGGATTCGCCCACAAACTCGTGGTAGTGCGATGAACCCAGTAGATCACCCGCATGGTGGTGGTGAAGGTAAAACAGGGACAAGCGGTCATCCTGTATCGCCTTGGGGTATTCCAGCTAAGGGCTATAAGACTAGAAGAAAAAAAGCTAGTGATAAGCTCATCATTTCTAGAAAGAAACATAAATAAAGGGTTAAAGAATGGCTAGGTCAATTAAGAAAGGTCCTTTTATAGACGACCACTTGATGAAGAAAACGCTTAAGGCAAAAGAGGGCAAGGATAATCGTCCTATTAAAACATGGTCTAGAAGAAGCACTATTTTGCCTGAAATGATTGGTTTTACCTATAATGTGCATAACGGAAGAGTCTTTGTTCCTGTCTATATCACAGAAAACCATGTGGGTTACAAGCTAGGAGAATTTGCTCCTACAAGAACCTTTAAAGGACACAAGGGTAGTGTCCAAAAAAAGATTGGTAAGTAAGGGGAAAAAATGAGCAAAGCGTTATTAAGATTTGTGCGGTTATCTCCTACTAAAGCAAGATTGATTGCAAGACAAATTCAAGGCATGAATGCAGAATTAGCGATTGCTAGTTTGGAATTTACGCCTAATAAAGCCGCCAGAGTGCTTTCAAAGGTAGTTGCTTCTGCAGTAGCTAACGGCTCTTTAGATGCCAAGAGTGCCATGATTGTTTCCTGTAGAGTGGATGCAGGTCCTGTGCTTAGACGCTCCATGCCAAGAGCTAAAGGAAGAGCTACAGCAATTAGAAAGCCAACATCTCATGTATTAGTAGAAGTAGCAGAAGGAAAAGAAATGAAATCTTCTAAAAGCCATAAAAAAAATAAAGCAGAAGGTAAATAGGGCATGGGACAAAAAGTTAATCCGATAGGTTTGAGATTAGGCATTAATAGGAATTGGACTTCTAGATGGTTTCCTAGCACTCGCACAGCTCCAAGCAATATTGATGAAGACCATCAAATTAGGAAGTTTCTTAAAAAAGAGCTTTATTATGCTGGTGTGAGCGAAATTGTGATTGAAAGAGCGGCTAAAAAATTGCGTGTTACAGTTGTGGCAGCTCGTCCGGGACTTATCATTGGTAAGAAAGGCGTGGATATTGAGAAAGTCAAAGAAGGCCTAAAAAAGCTTATCAAAAAAGAAGTTTCCATTAATATTAAGGAAGTCAAACGCCCACAAGCCAACGCTCAATTAGCAGCAGAAAATGTAGCGACCCAACTAGAAAAAAGAGTAGCTTTCCGCCGTGCAATGAAAAAAGTTATGCAGGGGGCATTAAAATCTGGTGCTAAAGGTGTTAAAGTGCGTGTTTCTGGTCGTTTAGCAGGGGCTGAAATCGCTCGCACAGAATGGTATATGGAAGGGCGTGTGCCATTACACACTTTAAGGGCCAAGATTGATTATGGCTTTGCAGAAGCGATGACCGTATATGGTATTATTGGCGTAAAAGTATGGATTTTCAAAGGGGAAGTTTTACAAAAAGGCATTCAATTTGAAAAGAAAGAAGAAGCTAGAGAAGAAAGAGAGCCTAGAAGAAGTAGAAGAGGGAGGCAATAATTATGTTAATGCCAAAAAGAACAAAATATAGAAAGCAAATGAAAGGACGCAATCGTGGTAAAGCCTATCGCGGTAACTCTATTGCGTTTGGAGATATTGCGATTAAAGCTATAGAGCATGGAAGAATTGATTCACGCCAAATTGAATCCGCAAGGGTGGCTATGACTAGGCACATTAAAAGAGCGGGTAAGGTGTGGATTAGGGTATTTCCTGATAAGCCTTTAACTGCTAAGCCTTTAGAAACTAGAATGGGTAAAGGTAAAGGCTCTGTAGAAAAATGGGTGATGAATATCAAGCCCGGTAGGATTGTTTATGAAATGTTAGGAATTGAAGAAGGACTAGCTAGAGAAGCTTTAGCATTAGCTCAGAGCAAACTTCCTTTTAAAACTAAAATTGTAACTTGTGAGAGCGAAAATGAAATATACTGAATTGAAAGATAAAAGTATCACGGAATTAAAAGAGTTGTTGCATGCTAAGAAAGCGGAGCTTTTTGAGTTACGCATTAAGCTAAAGGCTATGCAATTGAGTAATCCTAATGAGATTAAGAAAGCTAGAAGAAATATCGCTCGCATTAATACCGCCATTAATGCGCATTATTCTTCAAATGTTTAGTAAGAAAAAGGGTAAAAGTTATGAATACTAAAGAGCCACATAAAAGGCTAGTGCAAGGCAAGGTTATCAGCAAGTTTGCTGAAAAAAGTGCCGTTATTCTTGTAGAAAGAAAGGTAGTGCATGCAAAATACCGCAAGATTGTTAAGAAGTTTAAGAAATACACTATCCATGACCAAGACAATCAAGTAAAAGTAGGAGATTTTGTGAGTGCGATTGAGTGCAAGCCTATTTCTAAAACTAAGTCTTTTACACTCAAAGAAATTTTAGTGGTAGGAGTATAAGGCTATGATACAAAGTTTTACAAGATTAACCGTAGCAGATAATAGCGGTGCTAAAGAAATCATGTGTATTAAGGTATTAGGTGGGAGCCATAAGCGTTATGCAACAGTAGGTAGCGTGATTGTAGCTTCTGTAAAGAAAGCTATCCCTAATGGTAAGGTTAAACGCGGTCAGGTTGTAAAAGCGGTTATTGTTAGAACTAAGAAAGAGATTCAAAGAAAAAATGGTTCTTTGGTGCGTTTTGATGATAATGCAGCTGTTATCTTAGATGCTAAAAAAGACCCTATTGGCACAAGGATTTTTGGACCAGTGAGCAGAGAAGTGCGTTATGCTAATTTTATGAAAATTATTTCTCTAGCACCGGAGGTTTTATAATATGAAATGCAAAATTAAAAAAGATGACATGGTTAAAATCATTGCAGGAGATGATAAGGGAAAAGTAGCTAAGGTTTTGGCTGTATTTCCTAAGACTTCTGAAGTGATTGTAGAAGGGTGCAAGGTAGTAAAAAAAGCGATTAAGCCTACTGATGATAACCCTAAGGGGGGCTTTATCCAAAAAGAAAAGCCCATGCATATTTCTAATGTGAAGAAAGCATAAGGAGTTCTTGTTATGTTTGGTTTAAAACAATTTTATCAAGATGAAGTGCGAGCGAAACTCGCACAAGAATTAGGGATTACTAACCCTATGCTTTTGCCTAAGTTGGAAAAGATTGTTATTAGCGTAGGTGCTGGCATGCATTCAAAAGACATGAAAATCATGCAAAATATCGCTCAAACAATTTCTTTGATTGCAGGGCAAAAAGCAGTTATTACCAAGGCAAAAAAATCTGTTGCAGGGTTTAAGATTAGAGAGGGTATGGCAGTAGGTGCTAAAGTTACTTTAAGAAATAAACGCATGTATAATTTCTTAGAAAAGCTTATTGTGATTTCTTTACCTAGAGTGAAGGACTTTAGAGGGATTTCACGAAATGGTTTTGATGGGCGTGGGAACTATACCTTTGGTATCAATGAGCAATTGATTTTCCCAGAAGTGGTTTATGATGATATTATGGTGAGTCATGGAATGAATATCACTATGGTAACTTCTACAGACAGCGATAAAGAAGCGTTCAAGTTATTAGAATTGCTTGGACTGCCTTTTGCAAAAGTAAGATAAGGGATTAAGAATATGGCTAAAAAATCAATGATAGCAAAGGCAAAGAGAAAACCAAAATTTCAAGTAAGAGCTTATACTAGATGTAGGATTTGTGGCAGACCTCATTCTGTTTATAGAGATTTTGGACTTTGTAGAGTATGCCTTAGAAAAATGGGCAATGAGGGATTAATCCCAGGTCTTAGAAAAGCTAGTTGGTAAGGAATAAAATATGGTAAATGATATAATTGCAGATTCATTAACTCGCTTGAGAAATGCTTCTATGCGTCGCTTAGAAGTTACACAGCTTTATTATGCCAAGATTGTAGTTTCCATTTTAGAAATTTTTAAAGAAAAAGGTTTCATCAAGGATTATAATATCAAAGATAAAGATAAGAAACAATCTATTTTTGTGCAATTAGCTTATGATGAAAAAGGGCATTCAAAAATTAGTGAAGTGAAACGCTTGAGTAAGCCCGGTCGTCGTGTGTATAAGCAAAAGAGTGAGTTAAAGCGCTTTAAAAATGGCTATGGCGTGATTGTGGTAAGCACTTCTAAGGGTGTGATTACTAATGAAGAAGCTTACAGACAAAATGTCGGTGGCGAAGTGCTTTGCAGTATTTGGTAAAGGATTAAAAGATGTCAAGAATTGGAAAAAGAATCATTGAAATCCCAAGCTCTGTGCAAGTAAATGTTGAGGGGAGTAAATTGCTTTTTAAAAACAGCAAAGAAAAGCATGAGCTAGAAACTCACAGCCGAGTTAAAATCGTGCTTGAGGCAAATAAATTAAGTTTTCAGCCTGTAGGTGAGGATCCGCAATCTAGGGCTTATTGGGGAACTTATGGGGCTTTAGCGAATAACATTGTTATTGGATTAAGCACCGGTTTTTCTAAGACTTTGGAAGTGAATGGCGTGGGTTATAAGGTGGCTTTAAGCGGTAAAACTTTAGATTTAAGCTTAGGCTTTAGCCATCCGGTTAAATACCCTATTCCAGAAGGGATTGAAATGGTAGTAGAAAAGAACACTATTACTATAAAGGGGAGTGATAAGCAAAAAGTAGGACAAGTTGCTGCTGAAATTAGAAGTTTTAGACCACCAGAGCCATACAAGGGCAAGGGCGTGAAATACAGCGATGAAGTCATTATTAGAAAAGCTGGTAAGACAGCTAAAAAATAAGTAAGGTAAAGTGATGAACGCAAAAGCACTATATAAAAAGAAAGCCTTAAGAGAACGCAGAAAATCAAGAATTAAAAGCAAACTCTTTGGCGATGCTATGAGACCAAGGGTGAGCGTATTTCGTTCAAACCGCTATTTTTATGCTCAAGCGATTGATGATGTCAAGCAAAGCACAATAGCACACATTGATGGCAGAAAAATGGGCTTTAAAAATACACAAGAAGATGCTAAAAAATTAGGCACTCTCTTTGCTGAAGAATTGAAAAAAGCAGGCATTGAGCAAGTGGTTTATGATAGGAATGGCTATCTTTACCATGGGGTTGTAGCTACATTTGCAGAGACTTTGAGAGAGAATGGGATTGTCCTATAATTAGAAAGGAAAAGTATGGAAGAGATTAATAGAGAAGAATTTCAAGAAGTAGTCGTCAATATTGGTCGTGTAACCAAAGTAGTTAAAGGCGGTAGAAGATTTCGTTTCAATGCTTTAGTGGTTGTAGGCAATAAGAATGGGCTTGTAGGGTTTGGTTTAGGTAAGGCTAAGGAAGTTCCCGATGCGATTAAAAAAGCTGTAGATGATGCGTTTAAAAATCTTATTCATGTAACCATCAAGGGAACAACCATTGCCCATGATATTGAGCATAAATACAATGCGAGTCGTATCTTATTGAAACCTGCAAGCGAGGGAACAGGAGTGATTGCTGGGGGTTCAACACGCCCTATTATTGAATTGGCAGGCATTAAGGATATTCTAACCAAGTCTTTAGGCTCAAATAACCCTTATAATGTTGTGCGTGCGACTTTTGACGCTCTAGCTAAGATTAAAGCGTAATTTAAAAGGATTGTTATGGGATTAGAAAATTTAAAACCAGCTAAAGGTAGCGTTAAAAAAATCAAGCGCGTAGGTCGTGGACAAGGTAGCGGTATGGGAAAAACTGCTACAAGAGGTGGTAAAGGTCAAACAGCAAGAACCGGCTATAAAGCCAAAAGAGGCTTTGAGGGCGGTCAACAACCTTTGCAACGCCGTCTTCCTAAAGTAGGCTTTAGGACTAAAGATTCTCATATTTATTCTATCAATATAGAAAAATGTGAAGTTATTAAGAGCTTAGAAGAAATTACTTTTTCAAGCTTGCGTGAGGTGCATCATTTTCCCCTTTATATTGAAGGCGTGAAATTGATTGGTAAAGATGCAAAAACATTGGCTTCTAAAATCAAAGATGAGAGAATTACAACAAGCGGGCAGAAGTAATGCTTTGGCCTTACCAGCTTAATTTGAAATTAGAGGAATAAGGATAAGTAAGATTATGAATAAAGCCATTGCTAGTAAGATACTCATCACTTTAGGTTTTTTATTTCTCTACAGAGTATTAGCTTATATTCCCATTCCCGGCGTAGATTTAGCAGCGATTAAGGCCTTTTTTGATAGCAATTCAAATAATGCCTTGGGGCTGTTTAATATGTTTAGCGGTAATGCGGTTTCTCGCTTGAGTATTATTTCTTTGGGTATTATGCCTTACATCACTTCTTCCATTATTATGGAACTTTTGAGTGCCACTTTTCCTAACTTAGCTAAAATGAAGAAAGAGCGAGATGGCATGCAAAAATACATGCAAATTGTTCGCTATCTAACCATTTTAATCACTTTAATACAAGCAGTGAGTGTTTCAGTTGGCTTAAGAAGCATTAGCGGTGGAGCGAATGGGGCTATTATGATTGATATGCAAGTCTTTATAGTGGTTTCAGCGTTTTCTATGCTTACAGGAACGATGTTGCTTATGTGGATAGGGGAGCAAATCACACAACGAGGCGTGGGTAATGGGATTAGTCTCATTATTTTTGCGGGGATTGTTTCAGGGATTCCTTCGGCAATTTCAGGCACATTCAATCTTGTCAATACCGGCGTTATCAATATCTTAATGCTGATTGGTATTGTATTGATTGTTTTGGCAACAATTTTTGTTATTATCTATGTAGAATTAGCGGAGCGAAGGATTCCCATTTCTTACGCACGCAAAGTGGTTATGCAAAACCAAAATAAGCGCATTATGAATTACATTCCTATTAAGCTAAATTTAAGCGGAGTGATTCCACCGATTTTTGCTTCAGCGTTGCTCGTATTTCCTTCCACTATTTTGCAGCAAGCCACAAGCAATAAAACCTTGCAAGCTATTGCGGATTTTTTAAGTCCGCAAGGGTATGCGTATAATATTTTAATGTTCTTACTCATTATATTCTTTGCTTATTTTTACTCTTCTATTGTGTTTAATTCTAAGGACATTGCGGACAATTTAAGGCGTAATGGTGGGTATATTCCGGGACTTAGACCCGGAGAGGGAACTTCATCTTTTTTAAATTCTGTAGCAAGTAAGCTCACTTTATGGGGCTCATTGTATTTGGCATTAATCTCTACTGTGCCTTGGATTTTAGTGAAGGCTATGGGTGTGCCCTTTTATTTTGGAGGCACTGCAGTGTTGATTGTGGTTCAAGTCGCCATTGATACCATGAAGAAAATTGAAGCACAGGTTTATATGAGCAAGTATAAGACTCTGAGTGCGGTAGGCTTTTAATGGCAATTTCTATTAAAAGCCCCAAAGAAATCAAAGCTCTGAGAAAGGCCGGAGAACTCACCGCTAAAACCTTAGCTTTTTTGGAACAAGAAGTAAAACCCGGTGTTTCACTTTTAGAGTTGGATAAAATGGCTGAAGATTTCATCAAATCTTTTGGGGCTAGACCTGCTTTTAAGGGGTTATATGGATTTCCTAATTCTGTATGCATGTCGCTGAATACAATTGTAATTCATGGTATTCCTACTAATTATGTTTTACAAGAGGGCGATATTATAGGCTTGGATTTGGGGGTGGAGATTGATGGCTATTATGGCGATGCGGCTGTTACGCTTCCTGTAGGTGCGATAAGCTCACAAGATGAGAAATTGCTCGCTTGCTCTAAGGATACCTTAATGCATGCCATTAGTTTGATTGAAGTGGGCATGCATTTTAAAGAGTTGAGTCAAATTTTAGAGGGTGCTATTGTAGGAAGGGGTTTTGTGCCTTTGAAAGGGTTTTGTGGACATGGCATTGGTAGAAAACCCCATGAAGAACCTGAAATTCCTAATTACCTAGAAAAGGGTGTGAAGCCAAATAGTGGGCCTAAAATCAAAGAAGGCATGGTATTTTGCTTAGAGCCTATGGTATGTCAAAAACAGGGTGAGCCTAAAATACTAGAGGACAAGTGGAGCGTGGTTTCAGTGGATGGGCTTAATACAAGCCACCATGAGCATACTATCGCAATTATTGACAATAAAGCAGTGATTCTTACGGAGCATTAATGGCAAGAGATGATGTTATAGAAGTTGATGGAAAAGTGATTGAGGCGTTGCCTAATGCTACTTTCAAAGTAGAGTTAGACAACAAACATGTAGTGCTGTGCAGGATTTCTGGAAAGATGCGCATGCACTACATTAGGATTTCTTTAGGTGATAGGGTCAAGCTAGAGCTTACGCCCTATAGTTTAGACAAAGGTCGGATAACTTTTAGGTATAAATAGTGCCTTAAGAGTTATTTTAACGAAAACATGATATTATAAAAGTTTTTAGTAGTGCCTAATATCAAAGGAGCGAAATTATGAAAGTCAGGCCATCAGTAAAGAAGATGTGCGATAAGTGCAAAATTATTAAGAGAAGGGGCGTTATCAGAGTTATCTGTGCTACCCCTAAACACAAACAAAGACAAGGATAAAGCATGGCAAGGATTTCTGGTGTAGATTTACCAAAGAAAAAGAGAGTTGAGTATGCGCTTACTTATATTTATGGGATTGGTCTCAAAAGCTCAAGAGAGATTTTAGAGGCAGTAGGCGTTTCTTTTGATAAGCGTGTGCATGAATTGAGCGAAGATGAAGTGTCTAGCATTGCCAAAAAAATCCAACAAAGCTATCTAGTAGAGGGTGATTTGCGTAAGAAAGTTCAAATGGATATAAAATCTTTAATGGACTTAGGAAGTTATCGTGGCATTAGACATCGTAAGGGTCTTCCTGTAAGGGGTCAAACCACAAAAAATAACGCTAGAACTCGTAAGGGTAAGAAAAAAACCGTTGGTAGCAAGTAGGAAAAATTAAGGAGATTATGGTTTTATGGCTAAAAGAAATGTAGCGACTAAAAAGAAAGTCGTCAAAAAGAATATCGCTAGAGGGGTTGTTTATATTTCAGCAACCTTTAATAACACAAATATCACTATAACTGATGAAATGGGTAATGTGATTTGCTGGAGCACTGCAGGTGGTCTAGGCTTTAAGGGTTCTAAAAAATCTACTCCTTATGCGGCTCAACAAGCTGTAGAAAGTGCTTTAAGCAAAGCTAAAGAGCATGGCGTTAAAGAAGTGGGCATTAAGGTTCAAGGTCCGGGTAGCGGGCGTGAAACCGCCATTAAGAGCGTGGGTGCGACTGAGGGTATTAAGGTGCTTTGGATAAAAGATATTACCCCTCTTCCTCATAATGGTTGCAGACCACCTAAAAGAAGAAGAGTGTAAGGAGATTTTATGGCAAGATATAGAGGTGCAGTAGAAAAATTAGAAAGGCGTTTTGGGGTTTCTCTGGCTTTAAAAGGCGAGAGAAGATTGAGTGGAAAAAGTGCTTTAGATAAGAGAGCCTATGGACCGGGTCAACATGGACAAAGACGAGCCAAAATCTCTGAATATGGTTTGCAGTTAAGAGAAAAGCAAAAAGCTAAGATGATGTATGGGATTTCTGAAAAACAATTTAGAAGTATCTTTGTAGAGGCAAATCGTTTAGATGGCAATACGGGTGAAAATCTCATTCGTTTGATTGAGAGAAGATTGGATAATGTAGTCTATCGCATGGGATTTGCTACTACTAGAAGTTCTGCTAGGCAGTTGGTAACACATGGGCATGTGCTTGTAGATGGTAAGCGTTTGGATATTCCATCTTACTTTGTGCGTTCAGGGCAAAAGGTTGAGATTATAGAAAAAACTAAAAATAACCCTCAAGTAGTGCGTGCTATGGATTTAACCGCTCAAACAGGCATCGTGCCATGGATTGATGTGGAAAAAGACAAAAAATACGGTATCTTTACTCGCTACCCTGAAAGGGAAGAAGTGGTTGTTCCCATTGAAGAGAGATTAATCGTAGAATTGTATTCTAAGTAAGGGGTAAGAGCATGAAATTTATCAAAACAGCGCCCTTGATTCCTTCAGAAATCAAGGTGCTAGAGAAAGAAGGTAATCATATCAAAATTTCTCTAGCTCCGTTTGAGTTTGGTTATGCCGTTACGCTTGCCCACCCCATTAGAAGATTGTTGCTTTTAAGTTCTGTAGGGTATGCTCCTGTAGGATTAAAGATTGATGGCGTGCATCATGAATTTGATTCTTTGAGAGGAGTAACTGAAGATGTTTCGCTTTTTATAATGAATTTAAAAAACATTCGTTTTATAGCTAAGGAATTGGCAGAGCAAGGCACTTCCTCTGAAAATCAATCGGTCGTGGTGGATTATTCTTTCAAAGGACCTAGAGAACTTAAGGCTAAGGATTTGGCATCTGAGCATATAGAGATTGTAAATCCTGAAATGCCTTTAGCGACAATCAATGAAGATGCACAACTAAATTTTTCGCTCATTATTTACAAGGGTATGGGGTATGTCCCAAGCGAAAATGTAAGAGAATTGATGCCTGAGGGATATATGCCTTTGGATTGTTCTTTTACGCCAATAAAAAATGTGGTTTATGATATTGAAAATGTTTTAGTTGAGGGAGACCCTAACTATGAGAGAATTATTTTTAATATTGAGACTGATGGACAAGTTGACCCCTATGATGCGTTTTTATCTGCAGTGAGAGTTATGAGTAAACAACTAGGAGTTTTTGGCGAAACACCTATTGCAAATGCGGAGCATTCAAGCGACTACTCTCAAAAAGATGACTCTAAAGATTTGAGTGCTAAGATTGAAACCATGAATTTGAGTGCGAGATGCTTTAACTGCTTGGATAAAATTGGCATTAAATATATAGGCGAACTCGTTTTAATGAGTGAAGAGGAGCTTAAGGGTGTGAAAAACATGGGCAAGAAGTCTTATGATGAAATCGCAGAAAAGCTTAGTGATTTAGGTTATCCAGTAGGCACAGAATTAAGCTCTGAGCAGAAAGAAAACTTAAAGAAAAGATTAGAAAAATTAGAAGATAAGGGAGGCAACGACTGATGAGACATAGACACGGATACCGCAAGCTTGGTAGAACAAGCTCGCACAGAAAGGCATTGTTAAAGAATTTAGCAATTGCTTTGATTGAACATAATAAAATTGAAACAGGAATTTACAAGGCAAAAGAATTGCGTAGTTACATTGAGAAGCTTACAACAGTAGCTCGTGTAGGCGATTTTAATGCACACCGCCATGTTTTTGCCTATTTGCAAAATAAAGAAGCTACTCACAAGCTTGTAACTGAAATCGCACCTAAATACGCACAAAGAAATGGTGGTTATACAAGAATCCAACGCACCACTTTTAGAAGAGGGGATGCTTCTACGCTCGCTACAATTGAATTTGTATAAGCTTTCATTTGCAATTAACCAAAGCTCTTTATGAGTTTTGGTTGCAAAATTTCATTATTTTTTAAAATTACAAAACTTCAAATTTTTATAAAAAATAGGTTTTAAAATGACTAAAAGTAAAAAAGAGTTATTTTTAGAGCTTGCTAGACCTAATGAAAATGGAGTAAGCCGTTGGGTGAGCGTTGCAGAATTTGTAGAGAAATATCAAGAGTTACAACTAGGTAATGGTGGTAGTTGGTGTAGAGCCAACTCGTCTTTAGCTAAAGAATTTAGTTTGGAATTTGATAAAACTCAAACTTTAGGAAATTCTATTGATAGAATACGCTTGAATGGTTACAATACTAAACTCATTTTTAATCAAAATATCCGCCAAGACATTAAAGATTATTATAAACAACAATGTTGTGCCATGTGTGGTGTGTATGGTAACTTTAAAAACACTAAAATAGAGATAGACCATAAAGATGGTCGTAAAGATAATCCAAGAGTTTCTAATTTAGCTACACAGACTCTCGACGACTTCTAAGCTTTATGTAAGGCTTGTAATGACAAAAAACGCCAAATTTGTAAAAAATGTAAAGAGAGTGGTATTAGATGGAGTGCAACACAAATTCCGGGAATTGTTGTTGCTTTTTATAAGGGTAATGAAAAATATACTGAAGAAGTTAGGTTGTGAAGGTTGCTATCAATATGACCCCATTAAATACAGAGAATTTTGCAACAAGGATAAAAATATATGAACTACATCGGCTCTAAATACAAGCTCATTGCTTTTATCAAAGAAAATATTCACGCTGTTGTGGGTAACAACCTCTCTAACGCTATTTTTTGTGATTTATTCGCTGGCACAGGCATTGTGGGTCGTGCGTTTAAACTAGATGTTAAAAAGGTGATTTCTAATGATTTGGAGTATTATAGCTTTGTATTGAATCAAAATTATATTTATAACACTAAAGAAATTCCTAAGAAAGAAGAGCTTATTAACATGCTTAATAGCGTTACTTTAAAAAAAGGATTTATCTATTCGCATTATTCTTTAGGGGGGAGCAAAAGGCAGTATTTTAGCGAAATAAACGCTCAAAAAATTGATGCGATGCGTTTAAAAATTGAAGAACTCAAACTTTCTCAAAGTATTGATAGCAACACCTATTACTTTTTGCTCGCTTCATTATTAGAGAGTGCGGACAAGGTGGCTAACACCGCTTCGGTTTATGGAGCTTTTTTAAAGCAACTCAAAAGAAGCGCATCAAAAGAACTGATATTAGAAAGCGCTCATTTTGATTTGAGTAAAAATTTAAACGAAGTGTATCAGCAAGATTCTAATGATTTGATTGAAAAAATTTCAGGGGATATTTTGTATTTAGACCCCCCTTATAATGCGAGACAATACGGAGCGAATTACCATTTATTAAACACGATTGCCACTTACAAGCCTTTCATTCCAAGAGGAAAAACTGGCTTGCCTAACTATCAAAAATCATCTTTTTGTTCTCGTGCTAAAATCCTAAACGCTTTTGAAAATTTGATAAAAAAAGCACGATTTAAATACATTTTTTTAAGCTATAACAACGAAGGGCTTATGAGTGAAACAGAGATTAGAAATATCTTAGAGAAGTATGGCACTTACTCATTAGCCACAAAAACTTATACACGCTTTAAAGCTGATAACAAACGCGCACAAAAAGCCACACACACCAAAGAATATTTGCATATCCTTATTAAGTAGGTTTGTATAGGCTTTAATCTTAATAGTAGAAAGTTTAAGGTGTATTTTTGGAATTTTATTTTTAAAAAGTAGAAATAATAATGGGGCGTATAGGGTTTTGTTTAAAGCTATAGTTTAGAACAAAGTGAATGAAAGGTTATACATAAAAGATAGCACATCAATAATAAAGGCAGTAAATAACCTATAACACCCATTTTATAAAAAATCAAGCCCACTAAAGATAAGAACAATATCCAATAAATTGCCATGCCTTTTACAGAAAACATGATAGATAAATAATTAAACCTACAAGGGTCTTTTTCTAACAAATCATCTCTTGGAAGAACTTCAAACATTCTTTTGGCAGTTGTGGGTCTATTTTCTATAAGCCATTTATGTTGCTCTCTAAACATTCTTCCAAATCTAAGATAATACGCATCTAAAAACCAAAAGCATGTTAATAACACCCCTAAAACACATAAATACCCATAAGAAATGCTTTCTATTGCAAAAGATGAAGAGCTGATAGAATTAAGAGATAAAACCCCAGTTGCTAGAGCAAGAGTCCATTTTTTACATTCTAAAGAATGCTGGGACATTCTATTGATAATACCTTGCAAAATCTTTAGCTCTTCTACAAGGATTGTTTGTCTGTCTGTGGGGGTTTTATTATCCATGCTTATTGCTAAAATCTGAAAGTATAAGTCCAAGTGCCTTTATCGGTTTTAATCTTAGCCTCTTTAAGATTATCACAAACGGGTATGCTAAAAGCTTCGCCAAATTTTAAGGGAATTTCTATCGTATTACCTTGCTCTTTCATGTTTTTGATTTTTTGATTCAATTGAGCGAGTTTTTGAGTGAGCCGTTTTCTTTCTTTTTGTCGTCTTTGTTGGTTTTGCTTTTGTTCTTGTTGTTGTATCTGTGGGTATGCTTGTTGTTGTTTTTTGATAGACTCAGAGAGTTCGCTTAACTCCTTTTTAACCTCTAGATTCACTAGATTTAGAGCGTATTGTTTATATCTTTGAAGATAGGCTTTGCCTAGTTTTTGGCGTATATTCTCTAAGTATTGATCGGTTTTATCGTTCTGTTCTTTTGCTAAATCATAGTATTTTTTTTGAGCTTCTTTTAACTGAAAATATTCATCTTGCCATGTTAAGAAATGATTTTGTTCAAGAACTCGGTATTTTTTTTGCAATACATAATCCTCTCGTATAATATTTAGCAAATATTTTACATCGGTAAGCTGGTTGTAGTCTTTCTCTCCTATAATATTTTTAATGTAATCGTCAAGATAGTATTTGTATCTTTGAAGTCCAGACTTATCACAACCTTTTAGAACAAGATAATTATCGATTCCATAACAAAATTTTTTATAATCTTTCTTATCCATATCTTCTATCCATCCAGCGCGTGCATCATCGTAAGCATAGCTAAATCTAAGAACAAAACGAGAGAGATCATCAAGACTGTTTCCAAAAAATTTTATAGAATAGAGTTCTTTATCTTCTGGTGCTTTATCACTGCAATCCCTATCGTCGCACTTATAGGGAAAACTTGGGACAATAGAGTTAAATATATTCCTAAAGCCTTCATTGTCTAGATCATTAAAAATAAGATCATTAATATTTTTATACCACAATTCATCGTAAGTGTTTATGGAATCAAGCTCCTTTTGGACTTCCTTTTGAAATGCCTTTATTCCTTCAATCTGCTGTTTGTATTCTCGTATCTGATCTAATAGTGCGGAAGATTCGCTATTATATTCCGTGTTTATTGCTAGTTCTTTAATTTGTTGCATAATTTTGTTTCTTTTTCTTTCATAGCTTTTTAAGCTAGTGTTGCTATTTATTTTGCTTTTGCAATTCCCCCTATTAAGCTCAATATTTTGAATGATAACATTATCTGCATTAGATGATATTTTAAGATAAATTTCCTCATAGGGCTCATAAGTAAAGTTATTAAACTTTGGTTCTACTTGTTTAGACACTTCAATAGGTGCACCCCCAAATAAAGGCATTGCCAATGCTAAGCTTAATGCTCCTAATCCTTTTAATAAGTTTGTTTTCATATTTGTCCTTGCAAGTTGATTTGGTTAGATAGTTTATCAAGAGTAGTGTGAGTAAAACTTTCTAAAAATAGAGATGCATCATGCCCTATTTTGAAATTTTCCATTGAAAATGTTAAGTTGCCATTGCTAAGAGAATGAGCGATTTGTAATTCTTCATAAATCCATGCTGAATAAGTAATGCGTGAGTTTCCTTGATGAGAGATGCTATTGGAACTTTTTACAAACACAAAATAAGGGCATTTTGCAATCATATCTTGTAAAGATTCTCTAAGAATGAGCGTGAAAGCATCTTTAATCCCGCTCACATCACTATATTTTTCCATTTCTTTTAAGATATCATCTTTATAATCCCAAAAGAGTGAGTCTATAAATACCGAGTTAGGATAATTGGTTGATTCCAAATAGGACTTGATAGTTTTAACGCCTAAATAACTATCGTTTTTCATATCAATATGTGAATGAGAAAGAAAAACCTTAGTTTTACTTAATCGCTCTTGTAAGGGGTTGAAAAAGGCTTCTTTAATCTCGTTGCGTTTTAGTAAAATGTCTTCATTATTTTTTAAGCTCTTTTGAATTAGGTTTCTAATCTTATCAGCTACTATGGGTATATTTGAAATCGCTTGATTATCGTTATAGAGGGATTTAAGTTTTTTATTTTCTTTTAAAATTTTTTCAACATGGTATTTAGTTAGTGTGTTGCGATTTTCTTTATCTTCTAAATCAATTATATAGGCTTTTTTCATATAATTCCTTTTATTTTTTACTCATTATCAAATTTTTACAAATACTTTTTATTTTAAGTTTTCTTTAAAATCTTTTGATTATAGTAGACTTAGACTTAGACTTAGACTTAGCTTAAATAGCGTGAAAATTAGGGTTTCAAGGGATTTTGGAGATTTTAAAAAGTAGAGGTTGAGATAGGCTCAAAAACGATTGGAATTTGTGGAAAAATCAATCGTTCTTAGCTATTTTATAAAGATTATTTTTCATTTTGCCATGCGTTTAAAGGCTCATTATCCCATGTGCCATACAAAGAGTTAGGTAAAATAATCCACTCTGTGCCGAATTTTTGAGCGTTTTGTAGCACCTTTTTTTGTTGTTCTTGGCTGTTCTTGGCGTCTTTAGCAAAAATAGCATCAAAATCATGCAAGGTATCGCCAATTTGCAAAATTATCGTATAATCTTTAGCAACTAATTTACGCCTTATCTCTTTAGGCTTGTCTTTTTCTTCTAATAGCACAGATACTCCACTCACTTGGGGGAGTTTTAAATTTTTAAGCATTTTTAATACTAAGGCTTTGTTTTTATGGGTGCGATTAGAAACATAAAAAATCATTACTCCCTTAGAATGAGCGTATTCTAAAAAGTCTAACGCTCCGGCAATTAGCTTAGAAGTCCCTTGTTTTTCATAATTATCCCAAGTTTCTTTAGTGTATTTAATACAATTTTTAATTAAATAGCTCGCATAATCCGAAGTGTCTAGAACCGTTTCGTCTAAATCTAAGATGATAGCGGGCTTTCTATCTTTGATAAGCTTAAGATTATTGTCTAAGGCTATTTTTGCCATTTTGTAAGTCTGTAGTTGCAAGGCTTTTATTTCAGCGCTTTGTTGATGATACTTAGCGCTCCTTGTGATAGGCGAAACGCATTCTTTAGCATTTAAAACGCTTGCTAAAGATAATGCCACTAAGCCTAATATCATTTGATTTCTTATCATTACAACACCTAATTAAGTTTTTTGGTATTATAGCCTAAGAAATGATTGCTTAAAAATAGGTAAAAATAATTTTAAAAGATTATTTTTTACCAAATTTTGTCATTATGCCATTCATCAAACCATTCTCCAAGTTTAAAATGTTCTGCTAGATACACTGCAGAGAAAAGGAGAGCTAGTCTAGCTCCACTTATTATAAAGTCAATACTACTCCACCTTACGCCGTTAATGATACCGACAACGC
This sequence comes from Helicobacter cetorum, assembly GCF_900198405.1. Classification (GTDB taxonomy): domain Bacteria; phylum Campylobacterota; class Campylobacteria; order Campylobacterales; family Helicobacteraceae; genus Helicobacter; species Helicobacter cetorum_C. The sequence continues at coordinate 58,768 of NZ_FZMR01000004.1, read as the reverse complement.
CATTAAAAACTAAATAAAGTGAGACACAGCCACTAATTATTCCATATAATAAAATGAATACATATTTTATTGAATGATTTATTTTTTTGGCTCTGTTAAAACATTGTATTGATAGTTTATTTTATAATAAATAATATCATTAATATGATATAAAAAATAGACTTTGTTCTAATTAAATATTGATAGACACTATTTTAAAACAAATATAAATAACTAAAAACCTTTTATTTTTTAGTGTTTCTTTTATTTTTTAGGTTGTAGGTGCTAACTTGTGCTTATCTCTTTTAAACTTTACTTATTAACAAACAAACATTTCTTAAGGGGGATGAGGGGGAGAATTTTAGAAATAATACCCCCCTTATCCCCCTTATTTAAAAGACATTTAGTCTTTTTAAAACTCAAAGAAACCCCCTAATAGCACTTTTAAAGGTTATCACTTGCTCCACTTCGTTTCGCAAGTTCTTTTTATTATTGTTTTAAAAAAATGCTTACGCATTTTTTTAGTTATCAATACAAAATTAAAAATAGAGCCATGATTTTTTAATCATCAACACTTTGTTTTAACAGAACCTATTTTTTATTTATCTTTAGAAACTATATATCCAATTCCAACTAATAAAACAAAAGCAATGAACATAGCAGAGCCATGTGAAAATCCTTTATCTTCAAGGCCTCTAACTAACTTTTCCCCTCTATTACCTTGACTATCGTGTGAGTGCCTATGTTTATATGATTCTTGTTCACAACCTACAAATACCAAGCTACTAAAACCGATAAAAAACAATAAATACCATTTACCTAAAAATTTCATGTTTATTCCTTTTGTGATTAAAATTTACTTGCTATGCTTGGCTTTAATCTTCAATCTCTACATCTATTATGTTATTGTTATGGCTGATTGTTCTCAAAGTATTTGCGAGTTCATCTGCCTTTTTCTCTGCATCAAGTGCTTTTCTATATCCTTCGGCAGCCATTCTGTATCCCTCAGATTCTTCTTTGGCTATATTGTATAATTCTTTAAAAACTTGTTGCATATCTGCTCTTTCACATGCTTTTGCAAGACTGCCATGCTCGTTTTTCATATTATGAGTGAGTTCAGATGCGTTCTTTTTCTTATCCATAAAAAATCCTTTTACTTAATTTAAAAACTTTTCATTATAGTAGACTTAGACTTAGCTTAAATAGCGTGAAAAATTTAGGGGTGTTAGAAATTATAGGACTAGCAAGGGATTTGAGTGGGGGGGAATAGTAAAAAAATCGTTTTTTAATTTTTAGCTCTTTATGTTATATTAAGTGTTTTTACAAAGCATACTTTTTCAAACCAAAAGGCATTGTTTTTTTTAAAAATGAATTTATCCAAGACATTTTATTTTACACTTTTTTTAGCTTGCGCTTTTTTAATGGCCGCAAATTTTTTGGTTAAAGGTTCAAGCCTTAATCTTATAGCTTCATTAAGCGGGGTGTTATACGCATTTTTTGCTGGAGAGAAAAAGGTTGTTTGTTTTTTCTTTGGGTTTGTTTATAATATTTCCTATGCTATTTTAGCCTATTTATGGGGGTTGAAAGCGGAAGTGATTTTAAATCTGTTTTTATATATGCCTATGGGAATTTATGGATTAATCTCATGGAAAAAATTAGAGAATTTAGGGGAAGTAAAAATTAGAGCCTTAGACTTAAAAATGCGTGTTGTATTAGCACTTAGTATAGGGGTTCTAACCTATTTGGGCGTATTCTTTTTTGACTGGATACAATCTAATTATATTTTGTTAGAGAGTTTTATTTTTGTGGCGTTTATTGTAGCCTTTATTTTGCAGGTGTTGCGTTTTGTAGAGAGCTATTTTTTGGTAACTTTGGGTAATGTAGCCTCTATTATCGTGTGGTTTTGTATCTTTCAAATCTCTACAAAGAGCTTAACACAACTTCTCACAACGATTTTATTTCTTTTTATTGGCATGTATTATTTTAAGCGCTGGAACGGGTCATGCAAGCAGTGATTTTAGCTAATGGGGAGTTTCCTAAGTCAAAAAAATGCTTAGAAATTTTAAAAAACGCCCCTTTTTTAATCGCATGCGATGGGGCTATTTTACCCTTGCATAAGCTAAAAATTAAACCAAGTGTAGTGATAGGCGATTTGGATAGCATTGACTCAAACTTAAAAGCCTTGTATAACCCCATATGTATAAGCGAACAAAATAGCAACGATTTATCCAAAGCCTTTTTTTATGCCTTAAATAAGGGCTATAATGATTTTATTTTCTTAGGATTGAATGGTAAGCGAGAAGACCACGCCCTAGCGAATATTTTTTTATTGTTTGAGTATTTTAAATTTTGCAAGAAACTCCAAGCGATTAGCGATTATGGTATTTTTAGGGTGCTAGAAACCCCTTTTACTCTGCCTAGTTTTAAAGGGGGGCAAATTTCACTTTTTAGCTTGGATTTTGAGACTAAATTCACTTCCAAAAATCTCAAATACCCTTTAAAAGATTTGCGTTTAAACACGCTATTTTGTGGAACGCTCAATGAAGCTACGCATGATTTTTTTAGCTTATATTCTATGCCTAAAAGCGTTGTGCTTGTGTATCAAAAATACTAGCAAGCTTATACAAGCTCGCTAAATTCTATAATAATCGCTCGTATTGTTTCAAAAGATTTTTCTTGATAGAGCAATCTGTATGGAAAGTTATAGAGTAAGATACTTTCATCTAGGGGGTATTGTTGTTGGTAGGATTTAAAATAACATGCAATGCCCTTTAAATTTTCAAGGTTGTCAGAGCTTTCTTTCTCATAACTTGGAGTGGGGAGATGATGAATAAAGCGATTGTATTTGTCTAAGCACCAAGATTGATATTCGTAAGTATAGATAATAAAGTTATGCCAATATTTATCTATGATTGTAGAAAGCATTCCTTGATGTTTGGTATTTAACCAACGCTCAAACTCTTGGTGTAGAATTAGTGGGTTATCTTCTAGCATTTCTATAACTTGCTTATGCAAATTATCTTTTTGCAATTCTTTTAAGGTTCTTTGGGCTATTTCTTCAATTCTATAAGTTTTTTCCCATTTATCGCCCACTTTCTTTAAGAAAAATTGTGAAGAATTAGCCAAATTTTCTATCTCGCCAACATGGTTTTCTAGCATTGTTGGGTCTTTAACAACTTCTTCTAGCCTAAAAGGACTAGAAGTTTTATGGTTATGGACTTGGTAGTTTAAATTCTTTAAAAAACCAAGAAATTCATTGGTTATGGTTGGCAAATTTTAACCTCTTTCGCATTCTGGTCCATCTATTTTGCAGTCATCATCATCTGTTGGATAAAAGCTTTTGCAACCACTTGCTTCAAAAATCAATTTCGCTTGATATTTACTTTCAATGTTTTCGATTGCTTGTTTAAAATTTTCTTGTGTCATTTAAAATTCCTTTGCATTTTTTCATATATTGTTGGACTCATTGCCACTATTGCTTGTTTGAGAGAAGAAATTTGTTTATCTTGCTCGACTACAAGCTCAATGAGCATGGGAGCAGCTTTGGCACATTTCATCACGGCTTCTTGACCTCCCATTTCACTAAACTCGCAATTATTTCTAGCACCACCTGTTAATTTTCTATGGGTTGTTGTGCTATGAAAATCATCGCCTCTCTTATAGTATTTTTTAATCTTAGGCATTTAAAGCTCCTAATTCAAATTTGACTTTTCAGTCATTATTCATTATAGTTGCCTTTGCTTAAATAGTGTAAAAATTTTGGGGTCTTATAGTTTGTGTGGCTTTAAAACCATTTGTTTGATTGGGTTAATATTTTAAGAGCAAGGGATATAAAATGAGATTATCCCAAGCTTACTATTTCAAAATCATTTTTCTAATAGTCCTAACAACGCTTTTTTATAAATTAATGCCGTTTTTTCATCTTTACCCTCAAAGCGAGTAACTAAACATGGGGTGGTGTTGCTTGCTCTAATGAGTCCAAAACCATGTTCAAAAACCACTAATGATATTTTCTGATTTAATCTGTTATTTTTAGGAAATAAATATTATTATAATATTAATATATTATTTAAATTTTAGAACTATTTTATATAATATTATCAATACATCTTTTATTTTATGAGTTATCTTAATTATTAGATATAATTCGAGTAGGACAATGCAGATGGAGTGAGATTTAATTGCATGATTGAAAAACTTATCAATTCTTCTCTTTTTTATGTTTTTTATGGAATATTAGTTCTATTTGGGATAATTTTTTTTCCTTTTTTATGGGTGCTTAGGAATTTATCTAATAGGGTTTTACAATCTATGACTTCAAAAACCTTTGTTTATTCTCAAAAACTTGTGGATAAAATGCTTTCCATGACCTCATCTAAAACTCCAAAAAATTGCAAAAAATCGTTGTGCATTGTACGGTTAGATTTAATTGGAGACTATCTATTGTGGCGTAATTTCTTAGTGCCATTAAGGGCACATTATAGTGATTATAAGATTACACTTATTCTTAATTCTACAAATAAGACTCTTGCTACAGCCTGTGATGGTCAAATAGTAGATGAATTTATTTTTTTAGAAGATAAATATTGGGAAAAATATTTACTTATTATGAATTCTTCTTGCAGATTAAAAGATTTACTTTTCTACCTACCTCAATTTATTTTAACACGCTATAGTGACCTTCTGAGGCTAAGAAAGCAAGACTATGAAATTATTATTTCTAATGTCATGTATTTTAATGACCCCATCAAGGAGGATGTTGTAGTTAAGCATTTAAATGCTCCTATCAAAGTTGGTGCTTTTTTTGAAATCCCCATAAACCATTCCCTAAATATTTCTGTAAGAAACACTAATAGAACAAGAAGTGCTTTTTACACACATATGTTTTACCCAGCAAAAACTCCAACATTTATGTTTAATCGTAACAATGATTTTTTTCAAAGCTTTTTAAGGACTTTTAAAAATATTAATTTAGATCCGGTTAAGTTCTCACTAAAACTGCCCAATCCTCCTTTGGTAACTCCGCAGTTTGAGAGTGTCAAGTGCTCTTTAAAATACCCTTACGGTGTGTTGGCGCTAGGTTCAAGCGTTTCGTCCAAATGTTTTATGCGTTTTCACATTCTTGCTAGATATTTAAACTTGGAGTTTCAGCTAGTTATTTGCGGAATGGGTGCAGAGGATGAGAAATTAGCAAGAGAGATTCAAAGGCATCATTCTAACTGTATTTCTTTGGTCAATCAGACCAGTTTATTAGAGTTTGCCTATATTATTCAAGATGCTAGTTTTGCAATAGGTAATGATTCAAGTATTGCACATTTCGCTTGTGTGCTAAATGTGCCTCATGTCTTTATTGTGAGTAGCGGACTTGCTTATTCTTTTGCTCACCCGTATCCCAAAGAGTTTCATGGTAGTCATCATACCATCTATCCTAAAGAATTTCAAGACCTTCTAGACAGAGAAAATGGTATGGATCTAGCTATTGCCTCTTTTTTAGATTGTCCTTTAGATGTGAACCTAGTTAATCCTAATGCCATTATAGAATGCATTAAAAAGCACGCTCCCCACTTGCTAAGAGATAATATCCCGCCTAATGTAGATAAAGATTATTTTATAGAAGAGGTGTGAAGTAGCCCCAACAACGCCCTTTTATATTCTAACGCCGTTTTTTCATCTTTACCTTCAAAGCGAGTGACTAAACATGGGGTGGTGTTGCTCGCACGAATGAGTCCAAAACCATGTTCAAAAACCACTCTCACACCATCAATACTGATAATTTCTTTGATTTTAGGGAAGTTTTCTGGCACATTTTGAAGTTTATTTTGTAAATTTTGAATGACTTCAAATTTTTCTTCTTCGCTCACAAAGATTTTTTCTTCAGGCGTGGTGTAGGAATAGGGGAGATTTTTAATAGTATTTTCTAAATCATTTGGGGTTTGCTTAAGCATTAATTCTAAAGCTCTCAAAGCTGCATAAAGGGCATCATCATAGCCAAAATAACGCTCTTTAAAAAAGATATGCCCACTCATCTCGGCTGCAAAATGTGCGTTAGTTTCTTTAAGCTTGACTTTTAAATTGCTATGCCCGGTTTTATACATCAGCGTCTTACCAAAACTATTGATAGTGTTATACATCACTTGAGAGCATTTGACTTCACCTATCACAAAAGGGGTAATGCCTTGATTGTATAGGTGCTTAGCAAATAATATGGCTAATTCATCGCCTGCATAAATATGATTAGCCCCTAGCATGGCAATCCTATCTGCATCGCCATCAAAAGCAAAACCTATAGAAATAGCATTTTCTTGCATATGTGCTTGTAAGTCTTGTAAATTTTTAGATTCACTTGGGTCTGGGTGGTGGTTAGGAAAATTGCCATCAGGTTCACTATAAAGACTGCTAAAATCAATATTTAGTGCTTTTAAAATAGGCACTAAGGCTAACGCTCCCACACCATTACCAAAATCTAGGGCAATTTTGTGTTTGAAATCTTTTAAATGCTTAAAATCGTTGATTAAATAGTTATGATAAGCTTCTAGGGCATTGACTTTTAAAGGCATTTCTTTTAGGGGTTTAACTTCATATGTGGCGTTTTGCGTGGTGTTTAAAAGCGTGTCTTTTAAAGCTTGAATATCCTTGCCATAAAAAGGGTTGTTATTGAGTGTGATTTTAAAGCCGTTATACTCCTTTGGATTATGAGAGCCAGTTATCATAATGGAGTTAGGGCATTGAATGCTATCTATCTCATTAAAGGTCGCAAAATACGCCACCGGCGTAGGAATAAGCCCTAAATCATACACTTTTAAACCCACTTGTTGTAATCCTGCACTCAAAGCTTCAAAAAGTTTTTTTCCATGCACCCTTGCATCATAGCCCACAAACACACCCTTGCTATATTGTTGCATGATTTTTCCTAGCTCTATGCCGATACTAAAAGCGATATTTTCATCTAAAGTTTTGGGATAAATGCCCCTAATGTCATATTCTCTAAAAATACTTGTATCCATTATTGTTCCTTATTTTTAAGTAAATCTAAACCTTGCTCGCACAAGCTTTGCCATGGGTTTGTTTTATCTTTTTGTTTTAATTTGACACATTTTTCTAAGCTCTCTTTAGACTTTGCTTTTTGGTTGCTTAAATCTAATAAACTAGATTGTAAATACAAGGCTTTTTGATGATTTTCTACAGAAAGTTTGTGGGTTAAAAGTTTTTCTAGCACTTCTAAGGCTTTGAGATAGTCTTTGGTCATTCTATAAGCATCAATAAGAGCAAATTCACTAAAAGGTGTGTAAGAATAGTCCTTGTAGGCATCTTGTAGTTTTAAAAGATTTGTGGCATAGATTTTGATACTTTTGGGGTCTTTTTCATTCTCTAATAGTTTAAAATAGACTAATGTCATACGCTTATCGTCTTTGAAATGCTTTTCTAAAAACGCATAAATCTCTAAAGCTAAATTTTTTTCATTATTTTGTATATAGTCTGCAAATAAAATAAAAGCGATATTATAGAACTCTTTTTTATCCAAACTTTGAGCGAGTGTTAAAGCGTCTTTAGAAGAAAGAGTGGAATTTTTAAAATCCCCTAAGCGGTAATAATTACGCCCTAAACGATAAAGCCATGGCAATTTCTCACTAGGGGTTTTAGCTATTTTTAAAGCGTTTAAGGCAATGGTTTGTGCTTTTTGATTAAGTGAAGCAAAATACAAGCAATCAAATGCATCGGCTTGCTGATTTTTTTCTAAAGAAAACTCTTTGATTTGAGCTAGGTATTTTAAGGCTTGTTTGCAGTTGTTTTTACTTAACATTTCTTTAGAAAGGGTGTTGAGAGTTTTTTGAATGAGAGGAAAATCTTTAGGTAGAGCTTGGCGCATGTTTAAAACTTCGGTGTAGCGTTTTTCATCAAAGAGTAATTGGGCTTTTAATTCAGTAGCTTTTAGGGCGTCATTAGAGTTAGGAAAATTTTGAATGATTTTATCGTAGTGAGCGATTTTTTCTTGCGTGTTCCCACTCATAGAAAAAAGCACATTTTCATCTCTAGTCCTTACAATAGGTGCATGCGCTAAGTCTCCATAGGTTTCTAAATACTTTAGATTATAAAGATGAGCGTTCTTAAAATCCTTAATCCTTGCATACAACGCCCCTAAATCATAGAGCGCTTGTTCTTTAATCTTTAAGCTATCATCTTGTTGGATAAGTAGCTTGGCTACTTCAATAGCGCTTTCATTCATTTGATTTTTTTTAAGCATAGCAAGCAGTTCTAAACCTAATTGAGCATGTTTAGAGATGTAAGAAGGGTTAGCTTGAATGACTTTATGAATGAGAAGATTGGCGTTATTGAAATTTTGATACATAATTTCTATTTCAGCCCAGCTCAGAGCAATTTCGCTTGCACTCTCTTTGTCTTTAGCGCTAGAGAGCGCTTGTTTAAACATAGAGGTTGCCCCGCTTAAGTCCGTAGCATTAGCTGCCTCAATGGCTAAACGCATTTGAGCTAAAGGAGCGTAGCGAGAGTGTTTGTATTCTAAAAGAATGCGTTTGTAATGGCGGATAGCTTGCTTATAATTGTTGTTTTCATCTAAAGCTTTTGCTACATAGTATAGCACTTCAGGGATATTGGGGTCGGTAGGATAGTTTTTAACCCATTTAGTGCCAATATCTATTAACAAGGTTTTTTTAATGCCTAGTTTGCTTAAGGCAATGATTTCTAATTGATACAAATCCTTTTTAAAAATGGTTTGGGGGTAATTTTTAAAAATACGACTAATGGTGCGCAAGGCATCAAAATACGCTTGTGCCTCCACTTGATTTTTTGCCTCTAAATAGGCGTCTAAATCATAGCCTTTGGTAGTTACTAGGGGCTTGCTATCAATGTCTAATTCTTGAATGATAGGGGTTTGCACATCTTCAATGACGATAGGAAAATTCAACCCCTTTTGAGTGGTGCTTTTTTCGCTTAAAAAAGGCAAGGTTTGGTTATAGCCTATGATTTGCCACATTTTAGCCTTGGAGTCGTTTTCTTGAAAAAGTGGCACTGCATTTTTATAATCTCTAGCAAAAGAAAAAAGCGCTTGTCGGCGTAAAGGTTTTGGCTTGATATACAAATAGAAATGCCCTTTAGAGACAGAAGAAGTGATTTTAAAAAAAGCGTTTTCTACAGGAGTAAAACCCTCTTTAGGAACAGAATCTATCATGCAAGTTATAGGGCGTTTCACTTTAAGGGGGGCAGTTATTCCACTATGGGGTTTTTCATCGCTATACGCACAAGAAAAGGCGTCGCTATGGCGTAAGGTTAGAACAGAAAAACTTTGTTCCTCTTCCTTGCCTTGAGTGAGAGTGAAACTTAAGGCTTGGAGAGAATAAGCATTTAAAATTGCAAGGATTAAGCAATAAAAAATCCTTGATGATTTAACCCACAAATTCTAATAACCCTTGCACCATAAAAATTGAGAATAAACAAATAAGTGCCATAGAGGCTGCTACTCCATAAATAGGCATAGTGGCGTTTTGGGTATAAATATCGCCATGCCCTTGAGTTTGCGTAGGCTTGTTAAAAAACATCGCTACTAGCCAGCGGAAGTAATAAAAAGCAGCCACTGCACTATTGATGAGCATAACAAGTGCTAAGAGCACATAGTGGTTTTCTAACGCGCTTTCAATAACCAAGAATTTCCCCCAAAATACGCTAAAAGGTGGCACACCAGCTAAACCAAAGATGAAAATAGCGCCTAAGATAGCGACTAAGGGGTGCGTTTTGATAAGACCATTGAATTTAGAATAGGGGTGGTCATAGCGCTCATCCCATGTTTTTTCTCTACTCTTTAAGAGCCATAAAATACCAAAAGTGCCAATGTAAGTGAATGCAAACATAAACCAATAGACAAACATAGCTTTTTGACTCTCTGGGGTGTGAATAAACACACAAGCTAGAGCAAAACCAGAATGTGAGATAGAGCTATAAGCAAGCATTCTTTTAACATCTTCTTGCCATAGAGCAATAAAATTTGGAAGAGTAATGGTAATAAGAATAAGAGCGTAAAAAACATTTTCTACCCAAGCAATGTGGGTATCCATAAACACTCCAAAAATGCGAGTAGCAACAACAAAACCAGCGATTTTAGGCACAATAGAAATATAGCTTGCAAAAATAGGGTTATTGCCCTCATACACATCAGGCATCCAAGTATGAAAAGGCACTAAAGAGACCTTGAAACCAATCGCTCCAATAAGAAAGATAACCCCTATAGCAAAAAGCATGGGGTGTGTGATACCCTCTGTGCTAAAATGAATGCTTATATCATTAAGGTTTAAGCTACCGCTAAGTAAATAAAGTGCCATAGCCCCCATAGAAAAAAACGCACTCGCCATAGCCCCCATAGTAAAATACTTAATGCCAGCCTCTAAGCCATAGCGTTTGTTGCTTAATGCCATTAAAACGCAAATAGGCAAAGATGCCGTTTCTAATCCAATAAGCATTAAGAGCAAGTGATCGCTTGAAACCATAAATTGAAAACCAGCTACAATAAATAAGTATAAGGGGTAAAATTCAGCGGTTTGAAATTCATTAAAGCGTTCTTTAGAGAGAGCTAAGAAGATGAGTAAAAAGGCTGAAGTTAAGATGATAATTTGTGATACTAGCGAAATATTATCTAAAGTTAAAAACCCAAAAAACGCACTATCTTGTTCTTCAAGACCTAGAGTAACTAAAAAATCTAAGGCTAAAAAGAGCATGCATAAAAACACATTCAAATTGCGTGAAAATTTTGAAGTGAATGCGTTGATTAAAAGCGTGAAAATCCCTCCACACACTACAACGAGCATGGGCAAAATACTTTGGAGCTTGAAAGCATCAAATGGAATGTGAATGCTATTTAACAACATGGGTGGCCTCTTTATTTTTAGGGTTCTCTTGCAACAGACCCACTAGGGGTGTTGCACGAATTTGCATAATCTCTAAAAGCTGATTGGAGCCTTGTTCAATGGGTTTTAAGAGCAATTTAGGATAAATCCCCAAGATTAAAATTAAAGCTAAAATAACGCTTAAAACTCCTACTTCACGAGCATTTAAGTCTTCAAATACGCTCACTTGATTACTTCCTGCTTTTAATTTTCCAAAAAAGATATTTTTATAAGAGCTAAGCATATAAATTGCTGATAAAATGATGCTCGTTCCAGCAATAATGGCAAAAATTGGATGGACTGCAAAAAAGCCTAGCAAACTTAAAAATTCCCCTACAAAACCAATACTTAAGGGCATGCCAACATTTGCCATTAAGACCACCATAAAAAAGGTTGCAAAAATAGGAGCCGTTTTGGCAATCGCCCCAAAGCGAGCGATTTCTAAACTGCTCGTTCGTTCTTCTAAAATGCCAGCGAGCATGAATAATCCCATAGCTGTAATGCCATGCGCAAACATCATAAACACCGCCCCAGAAATCCCCTCAATATTAAAAGAAAAAATCCCAAGCACCACTACACCCATGTGTGAAAAAGAGCTATAAGCGATGAGAGTTTTTAAATCCTTTTGAGTGTAAGCTAAAAAGCCTCCATAAATAATCATACAGAGCGCTAAAAAAGCGATAGGGGTTAAATACATCTCTGAGAGATTGGGAAAAAGCGGAAGCAAGAAGCGTAATAGCGCGTAAGTTCCCATTTTAGAAAGTAGGGCTGAGAGCATAACAGAACCTAAAGTAGGAGCGTTAGAATAAGCGTAGGGTAACCATGTGTGTAAAGGAAAGAGCGGAATTTTAACCGCAATCCCTGCTAAGAAAGCTAAGAAGAGCCAAATTTTGACTTCTTTAGGAAAACTTAATTGATACCAATCTAAAATATTAAAGCTCCATGCTCCATAATTTTGTGCGTAGTCATACCCAATGTATAAAATGCCTAAGAGCATGAGTAATGATGCTAAAAAGGTATAAAGGAAAAATTTCATGCCAGAATAGACTTTATTGTTGCGGCCAAAACGCCCAATAAGATAAAGCACCGGTAAAAGCGAGACTTCCCAAAAAGTGTAGAATAAGATCACATTTAAAGAGGAAAACACGCCCATTAAAATGCCCTCTAAAAGCAAAAGACAAATGGCGAAGTCTTTGCGATGCTCTTTAACATAAATCACAGATAATAGCACTACAATAGCGTTTAAAAGCAACAAAAAGAGTGAAATCCCATCAATACCCACATGATAATTCACGCCAATTTGATAAATCAATTCTTTAGTCTCTTCAAATTGCATGCCTATGGCTTGATTTTCAAACCCATGCCAAAGTAACAACGCCAGCAATAATTCAATCAAAGCAATGACAATTGCATACGCTCTACTAGCTTGCGCACTCATAAAGAATGCGAACACAGCACTCAGCATGGGAAAAAAAATCACCACACTTAAAAGATGTGTATGTAAATATTCCATTTCTTATCTCCCAAAAACAGCCACAAATACTAACAAGATTAAAACCCCAACTACCATAAAGCGTAACATGGAAGTTAAATTTCCATCTTGGCAAGCCCTAAACGCACGCCCTATAACAAAAGTGCTTCTGCCTATGCTATCTACTATCGTATCAATGATTTTTAATTCTACAACTTGGTGTAAAAACTTTGCTATAGTGCTAAAAATACCTACAATCCCTAAATAAAGCTGTGGGATATAATATTGATTGAGTAATAGTTTGTATAAAAAGCCACCCTCTTTTTTAGAAGTGATACCATTTTTATATTTAAAAATTGCATAAGCAATGCTTAATAATACCACTATAGTAGTGATACTAATTAACAGAGCTAAAGGGACTGGATATTCCTCAACATTAGGGATAACTTTAGCAATAAAATGGAAGAACGGCTCTTCAAAGAACCCAGCAATAACAGCTAAAATTCCTAAGGGCAACATGCTTAAAAGCATGAAATTTTTAGCCTCATGGGGGTGATGGATTGCATGTTGCTTGGGTGCGAAAAATACGAGCATAATCAATCTAAAACTATAAAAGGCAGTAAAAACCGCTCCAATCAAAAGCACAAACCATAAAACATGATGGTGCATTCCAAAAGCCACTTCTAAAATCTTATCCTTAGAAAAATATCCTGCAAAGGGATAAATACCACATAACGCTACTGAGCCTATAATCATAAAAATAGCTGTAGCTCTCATAGGCTTGTATAACCCTCCCATTTTGGTAATATCTAAATTGTCTTCCATAGCATGCATAACATTTCCTGAGCCTAAGAAAAGAAGTGATTTAAAAAATGCATGCGTGAATAGATGAAAGAGAGCTATAGAATAAGCTCCAAGACCCGCCGCTACAAACATATAACCCAATTGAGAAAGCGTAGAATAAGCCACAATGCGTTTCAAATCCTTATTGACTAAGGCCATGCTCGCTCCAAAGAAAGCCACAAACGCCCCTAAGCATGCGATAAAATAACCCACTTCAAAAACAGCGCTATACAAGGGATTAGCCCTAATGACTAGATACACTCCAGCGGTTACCATAGTTGCAGCATGAATGAGAGCAGATACAGGGGTAGGCCCTTCCATAGCGTTTGCTAACCATGTGTGCATAGGAAATTGCGCGCTTTTTCCCATAGCACCAATAAAGAGCAGAACGCTAATATAAAAGAGCATTTGAGAATCCACGCTATTAAGGGCGTTAAAAACTTCCTTATATTGAAGAGTGCCAAAATTCCAATAAATCAAAATAATACCCATAAGCATGCCTAAATCTGTGATTCTATTCATCACAAAGGCTTCAATAGAAGCGTTATTTGCGCTTTTCTTGTGATACCAAAAGCCAATGAGTAAGTAAGAGCATAATCCAACCCCTTCCCAGCCAATGAAAAGTCCTAAGAAATTATCGCTCAAAACCAAAATAAGCATAGAAAACACAAAGCCAGAAAGATAAGAAAAATAGCGGTTAAACCCTTCATCGTGTTCCATATAACCTATGGAATACACATGCACTAAAAAAGAGACTAAAGTAACAACTACAATCATCACAGCATTGATATTATCTAGCATAAGAGAAAAGCCGACCTTAAAATGTCCAATACTAATCCAATCAAATAAATATTTTTCATAGCTTTGATTATGCCATGCTTGAATGAAAAGAATAACAGCACTTACTAAAGAAATAAGCACGCATAAAGAATTAAAGATGCCTACATGCAATACTTTAGTTCTAGCTCCAAACAGCCCCGCATAAACCGCACCAATTAAAGGCAAAAACAATACGACAGATAATAAAGAAGAATACTGCATGTTTAACCTTTCATAGCGTTTAAAGAATCAATATCTAGGCTCTTGTGTTTTTTGAACCACAAAATCACCAAACCCAAACCAACTGCTACTTCACTAGCAGCAATTGCAACAATAAAGAGTGCAAACATCTGCCCGTCTAAATCTTGCTTGTATTTTGAAACCGCTACAAAGCCGATATTAATCGCATTGAGCATGATTTCTGTAGAAAAAAAGAGCAACAAAATGTTTTTACGCTTAAGCATTCCAGCCAAGCCAATGCAAAAGAGTAGCCCTGAAACAATTAAATAATGGTTTAAGCCTATCATAGAGATTCCTTTACAAATTGCGCGTTATTTTTCCCATGGATTTTTTGAATCCCTGTAGCGATTCCTCCAATCATAGCCACTAAAAGCATTAAAGCCGCCGTTTCAAAAGGAATCAAGTAATTAGTAAAGAGCGCATAACCAATTGCTTTAATGTTAGGGATTTCTGAATCAATGGCGTTTTGAGCGTTTCCAAGATGAGCGAGCTTTTCTCCAATGCTAGGTGCACTAAAAATTAAGGTAAGCAGTAGCGCTACTCCAAACGAAAGCACGCACAAGATTTTAGGGCTTTGCTTACGCTCAACTACTTCAGCAGCCGAGTTAAAAAACATCATGCCAAAGGCATACATTACAATGACAGCCCCTACATAAACCGTAATTTGCACCACGCCTAAAAACTCAGCCCCAAGCAAAAAGAAAAAGGCTGAGATAAACACCATGCTACTAGCTAGTGCGGTAATGGCATAGAGAATATTAGTCGTAGTGATGACTACTAATGCCATGCTTAAAGTAAGGATAGCAAAGAAATAAAAGGCAATTGTTTCAAACATTACGCATCTCCTTTGTTGGTTTCTGTGCCTTGAATAGGGGTTTCTTTAGTTTTTTCTTCAGTCTTTGGCGCTTGTGGGGTATTTTCTGTAGATTGTTCTTCTGTTTTAGCGTTTTCTTGTGTGCTGTTTTCTGTGCTTACTTCTTCTTTAGGCTCTTCTATATAATCTAAAGGAGTAGCCTTTATGCGCTCATTGTAATTAGGGCTTACTGAACCAAAACCTAAAAACTCTTTATGCGAGCCATTTTTAGCGTCTTCTTCGCTAGTTAAAAATTCACTTTTAGAGCCATATTGAGAGCGTTGGGTGCTGGCATTTTCAAACCTATTACCCATAACAATCGCTAACTCAGGGCAGACTTCCGCACATAACCCACAATAAATACAACGCCCTAAATTAATTGTATAAGAATCAATCTTTTTGCGGTTATCTTCGCCTTTGTGCGTGATAATTCTTATGCAATTGCTCGTGCAAATCTTTTCGCACAGCCCACAGCCAATACACCTTTCAGAGCCTGAGTCTAAAAGGCGTTGCAAATTATGCACCGCACGATAGCGTGGGCTTAAAGGAAGTTGTTCCATAGGATAATGAATGGTTACATTAGGGCTAAAAAATTCTTTAATCGTAAGCCCTAAGCCCTTAAACAAATCCAAACCCAGACTTGTTTTTATAGTATCTTTAAAATGCTCTGTAGCACTTTGAATTTCGGCTCGTTTAGGAAGTTGCTTGTATTCTTGTTTTGCCATAAAATCTTCCTTAAATCAAAATGATAATGCCTGTTAGCACAATGTTTAATAACGCTAAAGGCAACATAATTTTCCAGCACATGCCCATTAACTGGTCAGGTCTAACATGCGGAAAAGTCGCTCTAACCCACATGGATAAAAAGACAAAGAAGCACACTTTAATTAAAATGGCTATGCCACCCGGAATAAAGCCCCATGCGTTAAATCCGCCAAAAAATACAATAGAAATCACAAAAGAAAAGGCGAATAAATGCGCATATTCTGCTAAGAAAAACATGCCCCATTTCAAGCCACTATATTCGGTGCAATAGCCTGCTACAATCTCTGCTTCATGCTCTAGTAAGTCAAAAGGAGTCCTATTAAGCTCAGCATAACTTGCGATTAAAAACAAAATAAAAGCCAAAGGCTGTTTGAATACGAGCCAATCTAAAAAACCACCGCTTTGATAGTTGTTAATCTCTACTAAAGAGAGCGAGCCTACTACCATCAAGGGAGCCAAAATGGTTAAGGTGCTTACCACTTCAAAACTAAGTAGCTGGATGGTAGCTCTTGCTGAACCTATCAAAGAGTATTTATTATTAGAAGCAAGTCCAGCTAAAATAGGTGCATAAATACCTGCTGAACCTACCGCTAAGAAAAATAAAAAGCCAATGTTGATATCAGAAATAATAGGCTTGATTTCATACCCAAACAAAGTGAAATTAGGGAAAAAAGGAATGGGCGCCATAGACACAAACGCACTCACCATAGCAATAATGGGGGCTAGGGTGAAAATGAATTTATTTGCCCCTTGGGGAATAATGTCTTCTTTGGTAAAAAGTTTAATACCATCAGCAGCGACTTGCAAAAGCCCAAAAGGCCCTACATAACAAGGCCCTAAACGGCGTTGAAAATAGGCTAACACTTTTCGCTCAATATAAGTGGCAAAGCCCCCTAGGGCTGAAAAAACAGCTACTAAGACTAAGATTTTAATCAAAGTTTCAATGATGTAAGCACTCATGCTTGCTCCTTTAAGCTCACGCTATCAAATACGCTCTCTTTGAAAAGGTTTGAAACACTATCTAAAAGACAGGGTGAAATAACAAACACATCTTGCTCTAAACTCTCATCTAAATACAAAATGCCTGTAACTTCATCTTGCTCTTTAATTAAAGTAATGCTTTGTCCCACTTCCTTATTCAATTTTTCTAAGAAAGCTTTAGAAACATAAATGCCGGCTTTTAATTGCAAGTTCTCACTTTTATTAGTAGCGTGGTTGAATTGCGTTTCTGGGTATTTCAAATACGCATTGAATGTGATTTTCTCTTTTAGGGGTTTGATAGGTTCGCATTCTGTCTTCTCATATTCTTTAGCGCTGTTTTCAAAATGACTTGATTCTAGTTTGTAGCCCCTATGATTAGCTCTATCATTAGTAAAATAATTAGTCAAGCCATCAAAATCTATGGCTTTAAAACCAGCTTCTGTAGGAAGTTGCTTAGTGCATTCTATTAAATTTTCTTCAATAAAGCCAAAGCCTTGCATAATATCGCTCAAGTCATAGCCTTCAAAATTTAAAGCCGGTTTTAAAGGTAAAACACGCCCTTCAATATTGGTTATAGTGCCTTCTAGCTGGTTTAAACTAGGTAAAATGAAATTGACTTCGTTAGTTGCACCTTTTTCAAAGACCTTGTCATCGCTATTGATTGTAAAATCCCCTTGAGAGCGAATGCCTACAATTTTTTCATCTTCAAAATCTTGCACGCTTAACTCACAAAGTGAAACGATACCTAAAGCGTTCGCACTAGGTGGGATAAGAGTGAGATTAATAGCACTCTTTTGAGCTAATAAACGCAACATTTTAGCGATATTTAAAGCTTGTTTATGGCTATAAATCTCTTCGCCTATGACAAGCAAGGTGTTGCTTGATTTTTGCAAGAGTGCGAGAATTTTTTCATAAGTCTCTAGGTTTATGCCTATTTCTTCAAGCATAGAATAAGTGGTTTTTGTAGGCACTTCAATTTCTTTTTCTGGCTCTTCTTGCTTTTGTTCTTGCTCTTGTGTAGCTACTTCTTCGTTGTTTGGGAGTTCGTTTTTTTCTTTATTTTCTTCTTGTTTATTTTTCTTTTCTTCTAGGGCTTTTTGACGCTCTTCTTCTAATTTTTTTAGAGCTACTTCATCTACAACGCTTTGTTTGGAATCTTCTAGGCTTTTTAAACACACGCTTTCAATATTAAGCATTTTTAAAAGCATGCCTAAAAGAATTTCTTCAGCCCCCACTTTGTGTGTGATATTTAGAACACTTCGGCTTAAATTCGCTAACGCATTATCCTTGATAGGGTGCAGAACCACTAAAGTTGCTTTATTGAGTTTGAGAGCGTTATTGATAGCATAACGCACAAGCGGGTTTTCTGTTTTGATAGAAGACCCAAGCGTAATGACTAGATTAGAAGCTTTGATTTCTTCGATACTAGGATATTTTATTTCGCCTAATACTTTCAAAAATTGTTGGAAATGATATAAATCTTCATTATAGATTTTGAAACCTAGTTGCTTTCTCAAACGCTCTATTAAAAACGCTTCTTCATTCGTAATATCTCCGCCTATTCGCACCGCATTACATTCTTTTAGAGCGTTTTGAGCTTCTTTAAGATTGATGCTACCTTCAGAGCTAGAGCTCACATCAAAGGCAAAACGCCCCGCCCCACAAATAGGGTTATGATAAAAATCATTCAACACTCTAAAAATCTTAGATTCTTCACCTAGAGTATCAAAATGACGCACATCATATTGGACTAAACACCCCGCTGAACAATGCGTGCAAGTAGAATGAATTTTTTTCAATTCCCATGCATTAGCTGTGTAAGCGAAATCTTTATAACTCAAAGCACCCACAGGGCATACCGCAATACATTCCCCACAATCATAGCAAGGCACACTACCCACAAAAGAAATAATACCCTTTTGCTTACGACTCCACACACTAAAAGGGTCTTTTGGCATGCTGTCTTTAAATTTATCCGGGGCGTGTAAGTTGGCTTTAGTGGCTTTGAGATTGTTTTCGCCCACATTGTCCTTACAAGTGGTTACACATCTCTCACACATGATACACAAATTAGGGTCATACAAGGCTTTTGCCCATGTATCTAATTCTTTCATATCATCAGCAACCGCATAGGGCTGGTGTTCTACGCCCGTTAAATGCGTCATATCTTGTAATTCACACTCCCCACTCTTATCGCACACGCCACACTCTAGGGGGTGGTTTACATCATAGGTTTGCATAATGCTTTTTCTTTCAGCCATTAAGGTAGGGGTATTAGTGAGAATCACAGCATTATTTTTGGCTTTAGTGTTGCAACTATAAATGCGTTTGCCATCCATTTCAGCCATACACATTTTACAAGCAACAGTGGGCGAACAACCGCTTAGATAACAAATGGCTGGAATGTAGATGCCAGCACTTCTAGCAATTTCTAAAACGCTTTGTCCCTCTTCACATTCAATTGTTTTACCATTGATGGTTACTTTAATCATAAATTTCCTTGAGAGTGGGATAAGTTAGTAATGGGGGCGTAGGGATAAGTTTCAAAAAAAGCCCCTTCTAAAATCGCAACTAAGCCTTTCAAGTAAGGGCTTTCTTTTAATTCGCATTCTATCGTTTTATTTAAGATTTGAAGTTGTGCTTTAGAGTAATTGATTTTATTTGCCATTTTAAATTGTTTAGAAAAATATAGTTTTGGGTTTTTAGCACTGCTATAAGCAAGATAGACAAATGAGCCATTAGCCTCATGGATTTGTTCTAAAGGTTCTAAATCTTTTGATTTGAGTTGTGGTTCAAAAGGTAGAATCTGTTCTTTTAGGGCTGTTGTTAATAATAGCTCTTTGTCTTTTGAATGATAAAAAGTAGGCGTTGCATCTAAATCATTGCAAGGAATATGCAAAATTTCTAGGTAATTTTGTAACTCACTCAAAAGAGTGTATAAAAATACGCCATTAGCATGCTTTGTGATTTCTCTATTTAACACAAGCACCACCTTTTGAGCTTTAAAAATGAGCATAATAAGCTCTTGTAGTTCTTCTTCACTCATATTAGCTTCAGAGCTTAGATACCCCACATCTATATTTTCTAAAACATGCCCTTTTAATTGTGATTTTTTTTCTAGAATGCCCCTTAAAATTAGGGTTAAAATTGCCACTTCAGTGTTAATCTCATAAGACATAAAAAAACAAGTTTCTTCTAAATCTCTAGTGTCTTGTAAGGGTCTTAATAAGGCGTAATTAAGTTTTGATTGATGGATATGTTCTAATAACAAACGCTCATTAGCATTCAAACAAGCGTTTGAAAATCCCCCAAATAGAATACATAAATCGCTTTTTTCTAAAAGCTTTAGGTCATCTTTAGTCATCTTATAGTTTATCTGAAACCCTTTTTTGAGAGATAATTGCTCCAAATAATAGGCTTCTTCTAAGCTAAGAGATGAGCTTACTTCTAAAAGAGAATGGGGGTTAAAAGCACTCAAAATTAAGCCTTCTTTTTCACAACAATCGTCCAATCGGCTTGATTAAAACGCAAAGAATTGAGTAATTCATGCCCTTTTTCTTGAATTAATTCAGCACTCTTAGGAATATTAGAAAAATCTCCCACTTCAAACATAAAAATCGCCACTTCATTAACTTGCATTTCTTTGTCAATCAATTCTATTAAGCGTTCAAAAATATCCGCTTTTAAGGGGCGTAAATCAAAGCGTTTCATCTATCCACCTCGCCAAATACCGCATTGGTTGAGCCAATAATGGTTACTGCATCAGCTAGATATTGCCCTACTAAAATATCGCCCAAAGCTCCGATGTGATAAAAGCTTGGGGCTCTAATCTTTAACCTATGAGGGTAGGGTTCACCTTCTGAATGGATAAAAAACCCTAATTCACCCTTAGGACTTTCTGTAGGGGCATACACCTCTCCAACCGGTGGACGCATACCTTGAGTTACTAAGACAAAATGTTGCATTAAGGCGTAGTTTTGAGTCATTATATCTTCTTTAGGCATAGAAATATAATGCGGATTTTGAGCCATAATGGGTGTATCAGTCTTAGCATACATAGGAATGAGTTGCTCAATAATGCGAATGCTTTCATCAATTTCTAGCATATACAAGCAATACCTATCATAGCTATCGCCATAATTACCCACCGGTATATCAAAATCAAGCTCTTTATAAAGCTCATAAGGTTCTTCTTTTCTAATATCATAGGCAATGCCAGTCCCTCTTAGCATAATGCCGCTCATACCCCAGCTTTGCGCCATTTTTTGCGTTACAACGCCCACATTTTCCAAACGCATACGCCAAATACGGTTATTATCTAATAAACCTTGAATGAGTTTTTTACACTCTCTCATTTCGCCTAAGAATTTTTTTAAGCCTTCTAGCCAATTAGGAGGCAAATCTAAAGGTACACCTCCGATTCTTATGGCATTATGCGTTAATCTTGCTCCGCAATAATCCTCCATCAAATCTAGCCCATACTCTCTTGTCTTAAACGCATATAAAAACACGCTCATCGCCCCTACATCTAAGGCATGCACACTGATAAAAAAGATGTGTGAAATCATGCGGTTTAATTCTAATAAAATCGTGCGAATCACTTGGGCTCGGCGTGGGATTTCTAAATCTAGCAAGGTCTCTACGGCATGAGCATAAGCGTAATTATTGCTTGTAGAAGAAGTATAGTCTAACCTGTCTGTGGTAGGCATGTATTCATTATAAGTCATGTTTTCGCCTAACTTCTCACAGCCCCTATGCAAGTAGCCAATTTCAGGGGTAGCCTTAATAATCCTTTCACCTTCTAGTTCTAAAATCAAGCGTAATTGTCCATGACTAGAAGGGTGTTGGGGTCCAAAGTTTAGCACCATTTGATTGTCATCATGTTCAAAAATGATGTTTTCAAACTGGGGGTTGAGTTTAGTAAAATTTTGAGCCATTTTATAGCCTCTTCTTTAAAATAGTGGGAGCGAGTTTGTGCAAATCCTTAACAAAAGGAATTTTCTTAAACGCATGTTTTTCTTCTGTTTCTTTTAATGCTTCGCCCTTGCCTTGCTCATAGCCAACTTTTGCAAAATTGAAAGTATCTTTTTCATCTACCCTAGCACTATCTCGTTGCTCTTTGCCAATGACTTCTCTGTATTCTTTGCCAAAGATTTTATCCACTTCATACCATTGAGCGAACTCATCACCCTTAAGTGGATAAGAGCGTAACAAAGGATGTCCTACCCAATCATTAGGCATGATAATGCGTTTTAAATAGGGGTGCTTATCAAACACAATGCCAAGCATATCATAAGCTTCTCTTTCACTCCAATTCGCTGAGCGGTATAAAAAACTTAAGGAATCCACGCTCTCATTAGGCTTTAAAATACATTTTATGCGCACCCTACGGCGATTCTTACAATTATCGCCAAAACCTACAAATTGATAAAACAATTCAAAATGCCCTTTTTTAGCACACAAATCTATCGCACTCATTTCACTCAAAGCCTCATAACCCAAATGCCTTAAAATCGTAGCGATAGAAAAAATATCCTCTTTTTTAATCCAAAATACAGCCGTATTAGTCTCTATGTATTTGTCTAAAATTTCATGCTTGTAAGAGAGATGGTTATAGATGACTTCATAAGCACTGCCTTCTAAATATTTTTTAGGGGTAGGCTCTATGATTTTATAGCGGTCATGTTGGCGTGATTTTCTTTGCACATCTTCATAGGGAGATTGTTTTCTTATCATTACACTAACCTTTTAGGGGCATCTTGTTTAATCGCTTTAGAGCGTCTGATTTTATCTTGTAAAACCATAAGAGCGTATTGTAAAGTCTCTGGGCGTGGTGCACAACCGGGCAAATAAATATCCACTGGAATGATTCTATCAGCCCCTTGAACGGTCGCATAAGTGTTAAACATTCCGCCGGTATTTGCACAACTTCCCATAGAAATCACCCATTTAGGTTCAGGCATTTGGTCATAGAGTCTACGCATAAACTCGGCATGTTTTTTAGTGAGTGTGCCAGCAATTATCATCACATCAGATTGTCTAGGACTGGCTCTAAAAATCGTGCCAAATCTATCAAAATCAAACCTTGAACCCCCTGTTGCCATCATCTCAATCGCACAACACGCCAAGCCATAGGTCAAAGGCCAAAGCGAATTAGAACGCCCCCAATTCAATAATTTATCCAAAGTGCTTAGAACAATTGGTGCTTGTTGCATTATTTCACCTCTAAATTTTGCCAACTCAAAGCGTTTCGCTTGAGAGCATAAATAAAACCGATAGTTAAAAAGAAGACAAAGCCTAGCATTTCAATTAGCCCAAACAAGCCTAACTTTTTAAAATCAATCGCCCAAGGAAACATAAAAACGATTTCTACATCAAATAAAATAAAAAGCATGGCCATAATATAGAAATGATGAGAAACTCTATTAGGCTGTTTGAGAGCCACAGGTCCGCACTCATACGGAGCAAGTTTAAGCTTTTCGCCTTTTTTTTGAGCCATTTTACGGCTTAAAAAGCGTTGGATTCTTAAGGTTAAGTTAAACACCCAAAAAGTGAATACCAACAAAACAAAAACGCCAAAATAGGGGTGATTCAATGCTTCTGTGGCTTGTTGCATTAGGCTCTCAAACTCCTTTTTATTATTTTTAGCAAAAGATGAAATAGATTAAACCATATTTTTGTTAACCCTTAGCTGAAAAATGCAAAAATTATGCTTATTACTCTAAAGTAGCTATGCTATTTCAATGAGTCTAGGCATTAAGTTTTGCATAGCATTCACTGCACTATCATTAATACATTGAATATTTTTAGGCATACGAGCATTTTTAGCCATAGGGTCAATGTAGTAAATAAGGGTATCTTTAGGAGCATAAGTAAAAAGACTAGCTGCTGGATAGACTTGTAATGAAGTGCCAATAATGATTAAAACATGAGTTCTTTTAATTAAATAGATAGCCTCTTTTAAGAATGGCACCTCTTCGCCAAACCATACAATATCAGGGCGTAGTTGCGATTTATCTTCAGCTAAATCGCCTATTTGTAAATCCTTTTCCCATTTATAGACTAAATTAGGATTTTTAACACTGCGCACACTCAATAATTCCCCATGCAAGTGCAACACCTTAGAAGAACCCGCTCTTTCATGCAAATCGTCTACATTTTGAGTGATGATATTAACTTGATAATATTTTTCTAATTCAGCTAAAGCTTTATGAGCGTCATTAGGGCTAACTTCAAAAAGTTGTCTGCGTCTAGCGTTATAAAAATCTAGCACTTTTTGTGGGTTCTTTTCCCAACCCTGTGGCGAGGCAACTTCCATAATATCATGATCTTCCCATAAGCCATTAGAATCTCTAAAGGTCTTAATCCCACTTTCTGCAGAAATCCCTGCTCCGCTTAAGACAACTAAGTTTTTCATTCTTATTCCTTGATGATTTCAATGTGAGTGCCACTGAGTTTGTCATGCAAGAAAAACTTAAAAATAAAAGGTGCAATAAATCCTATCAGTAATCCCATGCTAAATATCCATATAACAAAACGCCATAGAGCCAAGAAAAAGCCCACTTTTTCGCTATTATTTTTGATTAATCTAAAATTCGCATAACGCATTCCGGGGCTTTGAGTTTTAAAAGCGATAAATAAGCTATGCACAATGGCATACCAACACAGACATAAAAAAATCGCTCCTTGATTTTCTCTAAAATTCTCTGCACTCCCCAAGACAATATAAGTCATAAAATAAAGCATGGGGGTATAAATCATAAAAATGTCGGTTATAAAAGCTTTTAAGCGTAGAGTAACCCCAAGTTCTTTTGAAAGGTGGGGTTGGTAGGTATTTTTTGTGGTGTTTTTAATGGGCGAGGGTTTTAAAAGAGTTTTAGCACGATTTTTTTTAGTTGCCACGACTTCCGGGCTTTATAGCAGTGCTTGTAGCACACAAAGGACAAGCACTAGGTTCATGCATTTCAAAAACAAAGTCTTCTAACGCAAAAAAAGGTAAATTGCTAGGCAAGCATGCACCCTTTTGTGCCTCTAAATGAGAATGGGTGCGTTTGCAAATTCCTCTATTAGCTAAAGCTCCAAAAGCTACAATTTTAGCTCCCTTTTCTTCTAAGACTTTCGCACACTCCATTGCAGATTTTCCAGTAGTGATAATATCTTCACACACTAAGATTTTTTCATTTTTTTTGACTTCAAAGCCACGCCTTAAAGTCATTATGTTATTGGCTCTTTCGGTAAAGATAAAACGCACGCCTAAAGCTCTTGCGAGTTCATATCCAGCAAGTATGCCCCCAATGGCAGGTGAGCATACGCATTCAATATCTATTTGAGCCTCTTTAATTTGTTTGGCTAATTCTAGGGCAAATTGTTCGGCTAGTTTAGGATTTTCTAATACCTTAGCAGATTGTAAATAGTGATTAGAATGAAACCCACTACTAAGTAAAAAATGCCCTTCTAGCAATGCCCCAGCGTTTTTATAGCATTCTTTAATATCCATTCTTTTTAAACCTTTAAAATATCATCTTCTTTGTTTTTCACGCTTTCATCAATTTTTTTAATGGCCTCATCAGTCATTTTTTGGATTTGTTCTTGGGCTTTCTTGCTTTCATCTTCGCTGATTTCTTTATCTTTTTCTAGTTTTTTCACTTTATTGTTAGCGTCTTGGCGGATATTTCGCACAGCTACTTTAGCTTTTTCGCCCATGGCTTTGGCATCTTTTGCGATGAGTTTTCTTTGTTCTGTTGTCATGGGCGGAAAAAAGAGTTTAATTGTTTCGCCATCATTATTAGGATTTACGCCAATGTTGGCTTCTTGAATGGCTCTTTCAATTTCTTTGAGTAGGTTTTTTTCCCAAGGATTAATCTGAAGGGTGGTTGCATCCAAACTCATCACTGAGCCTACTTGGTTTAAGGCTGTAGGTGTACCGTAGTAATCCACTTTAATATGGTCTAAAATATTCACTGAAACTTTTGCACTTCTTAGAGTAGAAAATTCCCTACTTAGTGCTTGAACGCTTTTTTGCATCAAATCTTTGGTTTCGTTATAAATAGCTTGTAGCATTATTTGTCTTCCTTTTTTACTTTGGTGTTGGGCGTGGTAGGTTTTGGAGTGCTTTTATCGGTAGTTTTGGTTGGAGTGGGTTTATTGTTTTTAGTTTCTTGCTTTTTTGGAGCGCTGTTTTGAGACTTAGTTTTACTAGGCGTAGTTTCTTTTTGTAAATCTTCTTGTTTTTGGGGCTTTGGCGTTTCTATTGGATTTTGTTTTGGGGCTTGCGTTGGCTCTAAAGAGGGGGCTAGTTCTGTTTTTGGAGCAAGAGGGTTTAGAGAAGAATTAGTTGGCGTCTCTAAGGGCTTTAGAGAACCAGATGATGGGACTAAAGGTGAAAGCTCTTTTTTTGTCTTGGTATCATCTAAAATACTTTTATTGTATTCCTTATTGTAGCTATAGCCAAGTGTAATAGTATTAATCACAAATAACAAGCCTAAAAACATGGTTAGTTTTGCCATAAAGCTTGCTGGTCCTTTTGCACCAAATAAAGAATCATTGCTCCCACTATAAGCCCCAAGTCCAATACTAGAGCTTTTTTGCAACAAGACCACAATTACAATCAATACAGCTAAAACAATTTGCAACCAAAACAGCACGCTTGTCATAAACACTAATTCCTTAATATCCCTAAAATTTAGCAAAAATTACCTATAATCTTATCTAAAATTTGCTAAGAATACACTAAAATTTCATCTAACTATAACCATTAAGGTAGTATTAGGGGCAATGCCAAGTTTTCTTCACTCTTTTAATAAGCATGCTAAAACCTATGGCACTAATTCTATTGTGCAACAAAACTTTGCTTTATTATTGCTTGAACGCTTAAATCAAAAATCTTATGTAAAAGTTTTAGATTTGGGCGCAGGCAGTGGTACGGTGGCTCAAATTTTAGAGCGATATTCTATTAGCATTAAGGATTTTATCGCCCTAGATAATTCTATAAACATGCTTGAACTACACCCCACGCATTCTAAAAATATTCAAAAAGTTTTTTTAGAGCATGCGGATTTTGAAAAATATGCTTTTAAAACTTATGATTTAATTGTTTCTTCTTCATCGTTGCAATGGGCAAAGGATTTAAAAGATGTTTTAGAAAAAATTGCTTTTTCTAGCAAGGAAGTGGCGTTAGTCATTCATACGGATTTTAGTTTGCATGAAGTGCATGAGTTTTTAGGCACGACTTCGCCTTTGAGAAATCTTAATACACTTAAAACCCTACTTCAAAACGCTTTTTTAGGTTTTGATATTGATATAGAGATAAAACGCATGGTTTTAGAATTTAAGAGTCAGCAAGATTTTTTTAATCATCTTAAAAAATCCGGACTTTTAGGAGGCTCAATGCTGACTTTCGCGCAAAAAAAGTGCCTTTTTAAACGCATGCCTTTTGAGAGATTAAGCTATGAGGCGCTACTCTTTTGGGGTAATAGGCGTTCTTAAAAGGTTTCATTGAAATATTAGAATTAGGTTGCTACAATATTTGAATTTAAAATATCTTGGTCAAATTAATTTAAAAAAGGATAATTAACGCATGCAAAAAAAACGAGTCTTTTCAGGCATTCAGCCTACAGGACAAATCCATTTGGGTAATTATCTAGGAGCGATTAAACACTGGGTTAGGATGCAAGATGAATATGAAAACCTTTTTTGTGTGGTCAATTCGCATGCCATTACTCTACCCATAGAGCCTAAGTTTTTAAAATTTCAAAGCTATGAATTAGTCAAATTACTTTTAGCTTGTGGGATTAATTCTAGCAAATCAGGGTTATTTATTCAAAGTGAAATTGATGAACACCCAGCATTAGCGTGGCTATTAGATTGTCAAGTGTCTATGGGGGAAATGCAACGCATGACGCAATTTAAAGACAAGTCTTTAAAAAACCCAAAAAGTGTGAATGTGGGGCTTTTTAATTACCCTGTTTTAATGGCATCAGATATTTTATTGTATCAAACGGATTTGGTGCCGGTGGGAGAAGACCAAAAACAGCATTTAGAGCTCACACGAAATGTAGCAGAGAAGTTTAATAGGGATTTTGGAGAATGCTTTAAAGTGCCTGAACCTTTGATTGCAAAAGTAGGGGCAAGAGTTATGGGACTAGATGAACCAAGTATTAAGATGAGTAAATCGCATAAGGGAATAAATCATGCGATTTTTCTTTTAGATGAACCTGATGTGATTCTTAGAAAAATCAAAAAAGCCACTACGGATTCTATTGGCACAATTGTATTTGATGAAAATAGAGAAGGTATTTTTAATCTCTTAAACATTTATATGCTTTTAAGTCATGAAAGCAAAGAAAATATAGAAGAGCGTTTTAGAAATAAGGGCTATGGGGATTTTAAAAAAGAATTAGCTGAAGTGATTATCCAAGCCTTAAAACCCATACAAGAAAAATATAAAGAAATTAGTGATGATGAAGTGAGAATGGTGTTAAATCAAGGTATAGAAAAAGCTAGACCCTTAGCTAAAGAGACTTATCAAAAAGCTAAAGATTTAATGGGGCTAATTTAAGTGTTTTTTAAAATTTTGGGCTTATTTTTAGGGGTATTTTATACTTTAAAAGCAACGCCCTATTTGTATTTGGGCGAAGAACCTAAATACAAGGATAAATTCACGCATTTTGAGTATGTTAATCCTAACGCCCCAAAAGGTGGGGTCTTAAGAAATGATGCAATAGGGACTTTTGATAGTTTAAATCCTTTTATTATTAAAGGCACTAAAGTAGAAGGCTTGGATTTAATTTATGATACTTTAATGGCACAAAGTTTAGATGAGCCTTATGCAGAATATCCTTTGATTGCTAAAGATGCAGAAGTGGCTAAGGATAATAGTTATGTGATTTTTACCCTAGATAAAAGAGCAAGATTTAGCAATAACGCTCCCATTTTGGCTGTTGATGTAAAATTTAGCTTTGATACGATTATGAAACTTGGTTCGCCTATTTACAAGCAATACTACCAAGATGTAGAAAAATGCGTTATTTTAGACAAACATCGTGTTAAATTCATCTTTAAAACCACTGAAAATAAAGAGTTGCCTTTGATTTTAGGGCAACTACAAATCTTTTTTAAAAAAGCTTTTCAAAAAGATTATTTTGATAAAAACCCTTTGTTAATTCCGGTATCTAGTGGTCCTTATGTGATTTCTTCATTTAATATTGGCAAAAGAGTTGTTTATAGGCGTAATTTTAATTATTGGGCTAAGAATCTTCCAAGCAGAAAAGGGCAATTTAATTTCAATCAAGTGAGATTTGAGTATTACAAAGATGAAACCATTGCTTTACAAGCCTTTTTAAGCGGAGCGTATGACTGGCGGATTGAAAGCGTGGCTAAAATTTGGGCTAGAGGCTATACCGGTAAGGCAATAGAAAATAAAGAAATCATTAAGCATTTAATCCATCATAAAATGCCAAGTGGCATGCAAGGGTTTTTCTTTAACACACGCCGTGAAGTTTTTAAGGATAAGAGGGTGCGTGAGGCTTTATTCTATGCCTTTGATTTTGAATGGGCTAATAAAAACTTGTTTTTTTCACAATATGAACGCACCACGAGTTTTTTTAACAATTCTGTTTATGCGTCATCTCTTTTACCAAGCCCTGAAGAAAAAGCCCTATTGACCCCTTATCAAAAAATCTTAGATGAAAGGGTTTTTAATGAGCCTTTTGTCGTGCCAAGAACTGATGGTGCAGATGTTTTAAACTATAATTTAAGAGAGAATTTAAAATATGCCCAACAGCTTTTAAAAAATGCCGGCTACACTTTCAAAAACATGCGTTTGATAGACCCTAAAACCCATAAACCTTTTAGTTTTACTCTGCTTTTAAATAGCCCCGCATTTGAAAGATTGGCTTTAGCGTATGCTAAGAATTTAAAGATTTTAGGCATTGAGATGAAAATCAAACGCATGGATTTGAGCCAATATATGAACCGCCTTAAAAGTTTTGATTTTGATATGATTGTAGGCGTGATTGGGCAATCGCCTTTTCCGGGCAATGAGCAACGCTTTTATTTTAGTTCATATAGTGCTAAAGAAAAAGGCTCTAGAAATTATGCGGGCATTTCTAATAAAGCTGTGGATAATTTGATTGAAAAAGTCATTATGGCAAAAACCCATGATGAACGGGTTAATGCCACTAGAGCGTTAGATAGAGTGTTATTGTGGGGGTTTTATGTTGTGCCACATTTTTACTTGCCTAATTATCGTTTGGCTGTTTGGAAAAAAATTGGCATGCCAACTTACACCCCTAGCTATGGATTCTCCCCTTATTTGTGGTGGGATAATACAATAAAGAGTTCAAAATGATAGCTTATATATTCAAACGCTTGTGTCTTATTGTGCCTACTTTACTTGGAATTATTACGATTAATTTTTTTCTTATTCAAACCGCACCCGGAGGTCCTATAGAGCAGATAATGGCAAAGCTTGATAATGCCTCTTCTAAAGAATCGCTTAGTATTGCCAATAAAGAACGCACTTATAGAGGCGCTCAAGGCTTAGATTCTGAGCTATACGCCTCATTGGTAAAACTCTATGGGTTTGATAAGTCTATTAGCGAGCGTTATTTTTTAATGCTTAAAAACTATTTGAAGTTTGATTTTGGGGAGAGCTTTTATCGCCAAATTAAAGTGGTAGATTTGATTAAAGAAAAATTGCCTGTATCTATTTCTTTAGGGCTTTTTAGCACGCTTTTAATTTATTTGATCTCTATTCCTTTGGGGATTTTTAAGGCTAGACACAATAATGAACCTTTAGATGTGCTTAGTAGTATGGCAATTATTATTGCTAATGCTATTCCAGCGTTTTTATTTGCAGTAGTGTTGATTATCTTTTTTGCAGGGGGGAATTATTTGCATTGGTTTCCTTTAAAGGGGCTAGTGAGCGATAATTTTGAAAGCTTAAGCACGCTAGGCAAGATAAAGGATTATTTGTGGCATATTACCTTGCCTGTTCTTTGTATTTCTTTGGGTGGGTTTGCAAGTCTCACGCTTTTAGTTAAAAATTCTTTTTTAGATGAAATGGGAAAGCTTTATGTGGTGAGCGCTAAAGCTAAGGGCTGTTCAATGGGGCGTATTTTTTATGCGCATGTATTTCGTAATGCGATTTTATTAGTGGTATCTGGGTTTCCTCAAGCTTTTTTAGGCATATTCTTTAGCTCAAGTTTACTCATTGAAATTATATTTAGTTTAGATGGGCTAGGGTTATTAGGGTATGAAAGTATTGTAAGTAGGGATTATCCGGTTATTTTTGGCTCGCTTTATATTTTTACGCTTTTAGGATTGCTTGCAAGTTTAGCAAGTGATCTGCTTTGTGCTGTGATTGACCCTAGAATTGATTTTGAAAAGCGTTAAGAAAGGAAAGAATGGCTTATAAGACATACAAGCAAGCGGGTGTGGATATTGATGAAGGGAATGCTTTGGTAGAATGGATTAAGCCTTTGGCACAATCCACTTTTAATACGCAAGTTTTAGGGGGTATTGGAGGTTTTGCTGGGGCGTTCAAATTGCCTAAGGGGTATGAAGAGCCTGTGCTTTTAGCATGCGCTGATGGAGTGGGGACAAAATTGCGTTTAGCTATTGAAACAAGGCGTTTTAATACGATTGGAATTGACTTAGTGGCAATGTGTGTGAATGACTTATTGTGTCATTTTGCCAAGCCTCTATTTTTTTTGGATTATTATGCTAGTGCGAAACTAATCAAGGAAGAGGCCATAGAAGTTGTTCGGGGTATTACGCAAGGTTGTTTGATGACGAATATAGCGTTTTTAGGGGGCGAGAGCGCTGAAATGCCCGGATTTTATACGCATAAAGACTTTGATTTAGCGGGTTTTGCAGTAGGAATTTGTGAAGAAAAGGATTTAGAATGCCCAAAGACATTAAAAGAGGGCGATGTTTTAGTGGGTCTTAAAAGTTCAGGGTTACATAGCAATGGTTATGCTTTGGCGTATAAAATTCTATTAGAGGATTTGAATTTTAAGTATCACACTATGTTGGGCGATAAGCCTTTAATAGATGTGCTGTTAGAGCCTACACGAATTTATGTGGCTGAGATAGAGAGCGTCAAAAAACATCTTAAAGCCCTAGCTCACATTACAGGAGGGGGGTTATTAGAAAATGTGGCACGCATTTTGCCTAAGCATTTAAGCGCTGTTATTCATAAGCAAGCGTTAAATTTTGCTGAAATTTTTGCTATTCTTAAAGAACAAGTGGGCGAGAAAGAGGCATTTAGAGTGTTTAATATGGGGATAGGAATGGTTTTAATTGTAGGCAAGGAGGCGCTTTTAGAGGTGCTTGAAACATTAGGTAATCATGCGTGTGTAATAGGGACTTTAGAGTTAAAAAATACGCAAAATTTTGTTGTGTTGAGGTAGTAAAGATGAACTTTTTTTTTAGGCTTTATGCACAACCTTTATTGGTGCTTATAGCTTTTTTATTGGGGTATGTGTTGGTATATATGGGAGGAGTTTATGCTACAAAGCAGACTTCAAAGACATTAGAAGTGGTTGAAACCCCAGCTGTAGAAAATACGCCTACACATAGTGATTTGAATATTGATAAGAGCATAGAACAAAAACCTTTAAAAGAAACCCCTATTCAAGGAGTTGCGCCATCTCAAAATCAAAGCGTTGATGAAAGCGATCATTCTATAGATGCCACTCCTAATATAGAAAATTCGCAAGTAGAAATCAAAGAAAATGCCCTAGAAAAACCGCAAGAAAACATGCATATTTTAGGCGATTATGCGGTTATTCCTTCAAGCGTGAATGTGCGTGCCTTACCTAGCACTAGGGGTAAGGTTATTGGAGGGCTTTTAAAAGACCAAAGCGTGCAAGTTTTAGAGATAAAAAACGATTGGGCAAAAATCCAATTTTCTTCTTCTATGCAAGGTTATGTATTTTTTAAGCTTTTAAAAAAAATAACCCATGAAGAGACCTTGCATTAAAAAGAGCTTTAAAAGATGATTTTAAAATCTTTTGGGGTTTTTGGTAATCCTATCAAGCACTCTAAATCACCCTTAATCCATAACGCTTGTTTTTTAGCTTATAAAGATAAGCTTGGTTTTTTGGGGCATTACCACCCCTTGCTACTTCCTTTAGAAAAAAGTCTTAAAAAAGTTTTTTTGAATTTAGGACTTTGTGGAGCGAATGTTACCTTGCCTTTTAAAGAAGAGGCTTTTAAGATTTGTCATAGGGTGGAGGGCATTGCTAAACAATGCGGTTCTGTTAATACGCTTATTTTAGAGAATGATGAAATTATAGGCTATAACACGGATGCACTTGGGTTTTATCGCACTCTAAAATACCCTTTTAAAAACGCTCTTATTTTAGGCGCTGGAGGGAGTGCGAGGGCTTTGGCATGTGAATTATTAAAACAAGGTATAGAAGTGAGCGTATTAAATCGCTCTAAGGAAAAATTAGAATTTTTTAAACAAATTGGCTGTGAATGCAAAACTTGGCAAGATTTACCTCAAAAATCTTTTGAATTGGTAGTCAACACCACTTCAGCGAGCTTGGATAATAAACTACCTCTAGCCTCAGAGCCTTTAATAACACTTCTTAAAAAGTCTCAATTAGCGTATGATTTGATGTATAACACCTTAACGCCCTTTTTATCCTTAGCGCATTCTATGGGGATAGAAATTCAAGATGGCACAAACATGCTTTTAGCTCAAGCGTCTTTGAGCTTTGAATATTTTAGTCATCACACAATAAGCTATGAAGAGGCTTTTAAAATAATGCAAAGTGTCTTGTAATGCAACGCTTTTTGACGCAGTTATTCTATGGGGTAAAAAGTGTTCCTAAAAAATTCTCAGCTTTTTTAGAAAATAGTGCGATTAAAGAAGTTTTAGAGATTAAAAAAAATCATCTTATTTTAAAACAAGGTTTTGATATTGGTAGAATTGATTACGCTAAAGAGCATCGAGCGTTTTTAATCTCGCTAGGATTTAACCACTCTAAAGACCCCATTATTAAAGGACTTCCTAAGCATGTTGCCCCTAATGCCATTATATTGTGTTCTATCCATTTTAATCGCAAACGCCCTATAGCACGCTATATTGCCACTCTTTCTATCAAAACGCATTCTTCTATGGTGTGCTATTTGGCTAAAGTCCGCCAAAAAATAGTCGCTTTAAGTTTCAAAGACCCCTTAAAAACACCCATTATTTTAAAGCATAGCCAAAAATCCTTATTAGAACTGCCTAGACATTGTGTGGTTGAAATAGATATTAAAGAGCGTAAAATTATAGAGATTTTAGGGGCTTTAGAAGACCCTCTAATAGATGAAAAATTATCCTTAAGCCTTTTGAGTAGAAAAACAGAATTTTCTAACGATGCCTTAAATATGGCACAAAGTTTTTCTCAAACGCCAGCACAAGGCTTTGTAAAACGCCAAGATTATACGCGCTTGCCTTTTATCACTATTGACCCAAAAGATGCCAAAGATTTTGATGATGCGATTTTTTATGACCAAGAAAAAAACACGCTTTTTGTAGCGATTGCTGATGTGAGCGCGTATGTGCCATTGCATTCAGTGCTAGACTTAGAGGCTAGAACAAGGGGCTTTAGCGTGTATTTTCCTAACCATGTCTATCCTATGTTGCCCCCTAGCCTTAGCCAAGGGGCTTGTTCATTGAGGGCTACAGAAAAGCGCCTTGCTATGGTGTGGGAAATTCCTCTTAACGCTTTGCAAGAGGCTAAGCTCATTCAAGCTATTATTGAAGTGCGGGCTAACACTAGCTATGAAGAAATAGAGGATTTTTTAAGTCATTCTACAACTTGTGCTTTGTCTAAAAACATTCAAAAAAGCCTTTTAAGTTTTTTACCCTTAGCGTTAGAACTAAGAAAAGAGCGTTTAAAAAAAGGGTTTGATTTTGTCAATGATAAAAGAATGCTTTGCTTAGATAATAAGGGGCGTTTAGAAAGCTTGTGTTTGGATAAAGAGGGGATAGCCCATAGCATTATAGAAGAGGCTATGCTATTAGCTAATCAAGCGAGTGCAAGACTTTTAGATAAGGCTTTAGGGGGGCAAGGGATTTATCGTGTGCATGAAAAACCCACTTTAGAACAGCAAAAACGCTTGAGTGCTAAGCTTTTTAGCTATGGATTTGAACGCTCTAAAAAGATGTCTTTGCATGATTTTTTAAGCCATGTTTTAGAGCTTGCCAAAGAGAGGGGGTTAGAAAATGAAGTAGGGCATATTATTATCAAAGCTCAGCAAGAGGCACGCTATAGCCCTATCAATGAGGGGCATTTTGGCTTAGGATTTGAGAGTTACACGCATTTCACTTCGCCTATTAGAAGATATAGCGATTTAATGTTGCATAGAATATTAAAAGAATTGTTGTTTGGAAATGATAAAAAGCTTGCTTACTTGCTTGAAGAAGTCTCAGTCTTATGCGCTGAATTGAATGCGTTGCAAAAAAATGTGGCTTTGATTGAAAGAGATTTTAGAAAACGCAAATTCGCTCGCTATGCTTTAGAACATCTTAATGAAGAATTTGAGGGTGTGGTTTTAGAAAATAAGGAATTTATTGTTGTAGGGTTAAGAGAGAGGCTAATAGGGGCTAAAGTTTTAGTAAAATCCAAACACCTTTTTGATACGCTAGAAAAAGTGTGCATAAAAATCACTCAAGCAGATTTAGTTTCAGGCGAGATTAGAGGCGAGATTAAACAAAGGATTTGAATGTATCGCAATAAAAGATTAGGCAAACTTTATCGCAACGATTTAGACACTTACTTAAAAACAAAGCTTCCAAAAGCAGTGTTGCTATATGGAGAATCTGATTTTTTTATCAAACATTACACGCAAAAAATCCGCTCTTTAATCGCTCAAAAAAACCCTAGCGTAGAAACTTATCTTATTTACACCACTGATTATGAGCCAGATAAAATCTTAACTCTATTGGAGCAAGATTCTTTGTTTGGCGAGCCTAGTTTGGTAGTTTTAGAGCTTGAAAGTGCACTTTTGCAAAAAGCACGCAAAAAATTTAGAGAAGAATATATTAGTCTTTTTTTAAAAGCCTTAGAGCGTCATAGTGCCAATGGATTGATTATAGGGCTTTATGGGGCTAAGAGTGATGATGCAAGCAGATACAAACGCCTTAGTGAGACGCTATTAAAAGCTTTTCATAAAAGCTCATTAAAAGATGAAATGACTTACGCACGCTTTTTTATGCCTAATCTTTCAGAAAGCTTGGGTTTTTTGCAAGCGAGTGCAACAAGTTTGCAAATAGAAATCAACGCCCATTTATTAAGTGCCTTGCTTGAAATTGATAACAATGATTTGAGTATTGCGCATAGCGATTTGCAAAAATTAGCCATTTTAGAACGCCCTATTACCATAGAAGATATTAAAGAGCTTTCTAGCTGTGCGGGGGATATGGATTTGCAAAAGCTTTTTGAGACACTTTTTGGCAAAAATCAAAATGAAATGCTTGCAACTTATCAATATTTGCTTAAAGAGGGGGTAAAAGATTTAGATATTTTAAGGGGGGTAGAAAGGTATTTTTACCAGCTTTTTTTATTTTTTGCCCATATTAAAACAACAGGGGCTGTCAACGCCTTAGAAGTTCTTGGCTATGCCCCCCCACAAGCTATAATAGATGGCTATACTAAGCGAGCGTTACGCTTGAAAGAAATAGGATATAAGAAAGTTTTTGAGATTTTTAAATTATGGCATATCCAAAGCATGCAAGGTAAAAAAGAGCTAGGATTATTGTATTTAATAAAAATTCAAGGCTATTTACGATAAAATGCAGAGTTTTTTAGACCTTGCCCTTTTTTAGTAAAAAAAGGGCTATACAACCACAAGGAGAATTAATGAGGCATTATGAGACGATGTTTGTCCTCAAACCTACTTTAGTAGAAGAAGAAATCAAGGCAAAAATTGATTTCTATAAAGAAGTCATTCTTAAGCATGGCGGAACGATTGAGACCAATTTAGATATGGGTATGCGTAACTTGGCTTATGAAATCAAAAAACATAAGAGAGGCTATTATTATGTGATTTATTTTAAAGCTCCTCCGTCAATGATTTTAGAGCTTGAGAGATTGTATCGCATTAATGAAGATGTTTTACGCTTTATTGTTGTTAAATACACTAGCAAAAAAGAAGTAGATGCATGGCATTCTTTAGTGGATAAAGCTAATAAAAAGCCAACTCATGCTAAAGAAAGCCATAAATCTGAACATGCACACCATCATCATGAGACACATCATCATGAGCATAGTGAGCATGGCGAAAAACCGCAAGAAAGCACAGAGGCTCACAGCGAGTAAGCGTTGTTAAATTGGAAAGACCTTTAAAGAGAGACTTTAATTATGTATAACAAAGTGATTATGGTAGGACGCTTGACTAGGAATGTAGAATTAAAGTATTTGCCAAGTGGTTCAGCAGCTGCAACCATTGGCTTAGCAACAAATAGGCGTTTTAAAAAACAAGATGGCACGCAAGGCGAAGAAGTTTGTTTTATAGATGTGCGTTTGTTTGGGCGCACCGCAGAAATCGCTAACCAATTTTTACACAAAGGCTCAAGTGTGCTTGTAGAAGGACGCTTGACTTTGGAGAGTTGGACAGACCAAATGGGTAAGAAAAATTCACGCCACACCATTACGGCTGATACCTTACAATTTATGGATAAAAAACCTACTGAAGAGCAAGCTCATCATGACAACTCTTCTTTTGGGACTAATTCTTATAATAACGCCTATACAAGCCATGATAACTTTTCTCAAAGCCCCTCTAATGGCTATTCTAATTACCAAAACGCTTATGCACAAGAAAAACCTCAGGCACAGCCACCTAAATACCAAAACAGCGTGCCTGAAATCAATATAGATGAAGAAGAAATCCCTTTTTAAGGGTTAATTTAAGGAGAAAATTATGGAAAGAAAACGCTATTCAAAACGCTACTGCAAATACACTGAGGCTAAAATCAATTTTATTGATTACAAAGACTTAGACATGCTCAAGCACACGCTATCAGAGCGCTATAAAATCATGCCTAGAAGATTGACAGGTAATAGCAAAAAATGGCAAGAAAGAGTGGAAGTAGCGATTAAAAGAGCTCGTCATATGGCATTAATCCCTTATATTGTGGATAGAAAAAAAGTCATAGACAACCCTTTCAAACAGCACTAAGCCTTTTTATCTTTGGGGGCGGTGCTTGTCCCCCCCTTTCTTTCATATTTACAATCTTTTCTAATTTTTGCTTTTTGCTTTTATTTCTCTTATTTTTTAATAGCTTTTAATTAATTTAATCAAAAATAAAGAAAATTAAGACAATAATAGCACTGATAAACTATAAGGATAAACCATGATTAAACGAGAGAGAAAAAGAGAGAGTAAAAGGCAAAATATTTTGAAAAATAATAAAAATCTTATAATGAATTTAAAACAGCTAAATAAAAGCGTGGCTTTAGTATTTGTAGGGTTATTGAGTAACTTAGAGGCCCACCCAAAAGACGGCTTTTTTGTAGAGGGTGGGTTTGAAACCGGCGAATTACAAGCTAGGCAAAGAGAAAGAGCAAAAAGATTGACCCCAATTAGTAACCCTCCCTCATTAGCATTTCCTAATAACCAAAGCAATAGCAATAACTCTCAAATAAATAAACCCCAAGCAAGCATAAATAAAGACCAAATAAGCTCTTCCCCTCAAATAGATGAACCCCAAGCAGATGAACCTCAAATAGATGAGCCTGAACAAGTTGTTTTAAAATACCCTACTTTAAAAAATGGAGCTGATATTAAGCAACTAGAGAAAGATATAAAAGCGATTGATACTTCTAATAGCCAAGAACTTTTTACGAAAGACAATATCACAGACCCTTCTCGTGCTTTTAGCACTACTGCACCCATTAAAATCACGCTTGAAAATAAAGAAGGTAAAGTCAGCATTCAAAACTTCTTGCCTTATGATTTAGAAAATGTTAATGTGGTAGTCAAGTATTTGGAAAATGGAGCTACAGATAATTCCCAAGCAAAAGAGATTAAAATCGCTACGATTGCCAAACTAGGTGCGGATAAAGAAGTATTGCTAGACCCTAGTCAATTTCCTAATTTAAAAGAATATTTTGAGGGTTCTATTGACCCTCAAGATTTTATAATAAAGGCAGGTAGTGGAGCTGATGGCAATACTGAAAGGGTTTTAGAAGCCATTAATACTATTACAACTAATATTAGTGGGCATTTTAGCAATGAACAACATTGGAGTTATTGTAAGAATGGAGGGGTTTCTACTAAACCCAATAATCTTTATCCATGTGTAGTGGAAATGACAACAGAAGATGCTAAAAATTATTTTAATACTTTCTTAAGCATAGCGTATGTAATAGACTCAAAAGAATGGGAAGATATGGTAAGAAATGCACCCTTTAAGTTTTGGAATGGTTGGAAAGGGGGTATCATTGAGCCACAAACGGTTATTGATAAGTTTAGAACTGATGCCCCAAACCTAAGCTTAAGAGTGCTTGCCAATACAAGCAATGTGCGAGGACAGGCGAAAGCAGGAGGTAGTTATTTTGCTGTAAAATCTGAATTTCTAAATCTTGGCAAGCTAGATTTACTAAAAGATAATAAATATTGCGACGCACCTAATGAACTTGCTGTTGGAAATTGTATGCAAAAATATGGTAACGCTCATGTTGTCTTACATGAATTTGCACACACTAAAGGATATGCACTTGGAAATGGTGGCTCTCATACGGGCAATATGACAAGCTCTTTAAGCGATGGTTTTCCGGCTCTAACTATTGATGCGTGGATACAATTAGGGGCTAAAGGCAA
Organism: Helicobacter cetorum; assembly: GCF_900198405.1. Lineage (GTDB taxonomy): Bacteria > Campylobacterota > Campylobacteria > Campylobacterales > Helicobacteraceae > Helicobacter > Helicobacter cetorum_C. Next base: position 19,098 of record NZ_FZMR01000004.1, on the reverse strand, counting down.
ATTGCCTATTTATTTTGATGGTAAAGGACAAGTAGAAGTAGTTGATGATGTAAGTAAGGTAAAGCATGAGCTTGGAGAAAATAAAGCAAAACGATACGATTGTGATGGGATTAATGTAAATAATAAAACAGAATGCAGACCCCTTGAACATATTCCAAGCATCTCTGTTGTAGCACAAAAAGAGCAAGGTTTGCAACATGCTCAAGTAAGCGTATCATCTCGCTACTTGCAACTTCCTAGCCAAGATAATAGCACCACCCGCACAGAAAGTTCTATCAATGCAAGCTTAAGTTCTATGTTTAGCGAGCATTTAAGCAACGCTTTTATCGCACTTTCAAATCAAGCAAATAATAATGATATTCAAACTAGCACCAAAGAACAAACCCTTAAAGCCCCTATGCTAGGCTTTAATGCCATGCTAGGCTATCAGCAATATTTTAATGACTATATAGGATTATCCTACTACGGCTTTTTTAATTACAATAATGCAAATCTTAAAGGTGTTTTAAATCAAGTAACGCAATTAGGTTTGGGAGTGGGGAGCAATTTGCTTATAGATTTTTATACGAGTTATACTAATGACAGCGTTCGTAGTGTTTTTGGGATTTTTGGTGGTCTTAGGGGCTTATGGAATAATTATAAGAGCAATGGGCTAATTAAACTCAATAAAAACTTAGGGAATATCCATTTTACAACCGGCATTAATTACCGCTACAAGCATTCTAAGTTTTCTATTGGCATAGCCTTGCCCTTACTTAAGCAAAACATCAACGCTAAAAGCGTGCAAGACACCACTATAAGCGAAGTAGAATTAAGTGAGACGCCAAAAAACATGCATATTTATTTTAATTATGGTTGGATATTTTAGTTTTGTTTGCAACCGATAGGAAGTTTTTTGTGCTTATCTTTAAAATTTTTTGTAATTATTTTTTCGGCTAGCCTAGTAGGGCTATCTTGATGGGTCTCACCAAACAAAGTGTAAGTATGTTTTTCTGGGAAAAACGCATATACTTGCACGATTTTATTAATTTTTAAAAGCGATTTTAATATAAAATGATTTGTATCATTACGAGGGTTTTTACCACCATTATAATTTGATACACGCCCTCCTATGTTTCTGACACTTTGACCGATTTTGAAAATTTTACCTTGAATAACAAACACATATACAAGCCCTTCAGTCTTCATGTTCTTTTCATCAATAGCTTTAATTTCTAATTTTTCTAAATCATTGTTAGGGATTAATTCACACAACAAGTTAAAATGCTCTTTATATTCAAAGTCTTTATAATCAATTTCATCTTTCAAGTCATCAATATTTTTTAAAATTACAATATTCTTATTTTTTGCCATAATATTGTCTCCATACTTTTTGATTAAGCATATCAAAATAAGATTTAATCTGTGGAAAGCTATATAGTTTCATGCGTTCGTGTTTTAAAAAGGGCGTTTTCTACTAAGAGAGAGCTAACACTTAAACCTTTCTAACTTCAAATTACTAAGAGCGATTATGCCACATTTTAGCTTGAATTTCTTTTTATCTAGCAAATCCTAGGTAAGATTTCACCTTCTGGCATTTCTAAGATTCTTTCAAAACCCCATGCATTTTTTAAAGTTACACTAGGATAGGGGTTGTCAAACACTTCGCCTATAATGCAAGCGTTTTTGCCTTTTTTGTCAGCATGTAAGAGTTCTAGAGCTTTAGGGGCGTCTTTTTTATCCATAGCTAGGACAAATACCCCTTCATTAGCTAGTGCGTAGGGTTCTAGCCCTAAAACCTCACAAATGCCTTGAGTTTCTTCTTTCAAAGGAATTTTATCTTCTTCTATAATGATTTTTACAATTGAACTATTCGCCCATTCATTTAGAACGCTTGCTAGTCCGCCCCTAGTTGCATCTCTTAGAGCATAAATTTTTAAATCGCTTAAAAATAGGGGTTTTAATAAGGGATAGAGTAATTGACAATCGCTTTCTAAACTCGTTTTTAGCTTGATTTCATTACGCATAGCAAACAAGCTTGCCCCATGGTTTGCGATACTATCGCTTATAATAATGACTTGATTGGCTTTTAGATTTTGTGAAGAAATCTCTGGCTTTATGATTTTACCGATACAGGTTGTGTTAATAAAAAGCTTATCCACACTCCCCTTTGGCACGACCTTAGTGTCTAATGAGAGCAGTTTTAGATTCGCTTTGGCTAACTCCCTTTGAATGGAGTGTAGAATTTGTTTTAAAAGAGTGATTTCTAAGCCTTCTTCTAAAATAAAGCCTATATTCAAATAAAGCGGTTCGCCCCCTTGCATGCTCACATCATTCGCACTCCCACAAACACAGAGTTTCCCTATATCGCCCCCATTAAAAACTAAGGGCGTAATGACAAAACTATCCGTGCTGACACAATACTCCCCATTAGCCCTAAACTTAGGGGCATCTTCATTAAAAGCACTAATAAATTCTTTTAAATAAGGCATAAACACTTGCTCAATTAACGCATTAGTTTCTTGCCCCCCATTCCCACATGCTAGAGTTACGCTATCCATTGTTAATCCTTTTTGATAATTTGAGTTTGATAATACCCCATTAAAGCTTGACCGATAGCGATATTGCTATCATTAGGCGGAAAATTTTTGTGAAAAAAATAAGCTCTTTTAAGCTCTTTTAAGCGTTTAGCTAATTGCTCGCATAATAGTTTGTTACAAAACACGCCCCCACCAAACACCACTGCATACTCTTTAAAAGGCACAATTAAAGCGATAATGATTTCTACTAAACTATTAAAAAATTTCTTAGCGATATGTTTAGGTTCTAAAATATCCAAATCATTTTCAAACGCCTGATAAAATTTTCTTAAACACACTATATTGTCCTTAATTTCAAAAGGATAAATTGAAGTTTCACTGCTCTCTTTGGCTAAATTTTCTAAAACTTGACCGCTCTGGCTTTCAAAACTAATCTTTTCTACTAAGCTTAAACTAAACGCCACAATATCAAACAAACGCCCTATGGAATTTGTGGCTATGCTTTGAATTTGTCTTTCATGCATTTGTTTAAAAACCTCTAATTCATTTTCGTTAAAATGCCTTTGAATGCGTTTTAAAAGCCTGTTGAGTTGGTATTTTAAAGCGATTTCTAAAACTAGGCGTTTAGGCTCTTTGATAGCTTTCTCGCCCCCTAAAAGCAAAAATTCTTCAAATCTAGCGGCTTCTCTAATTTCTTTAAAATCCCCTATAAAGCATTCTGCCCCATAAATCTTATTCTCATAAGCCCCACTTCCATCCCAGATAATGCCTATAAAAACTTGCGTGTCTTTCAATGATTTATCTTGTAAAAATGCGTCTAGGATACTTGCTAAAAAGTGGGCATGGTGGTGTTGGACTTGTAATAAGGGTATGTTAAAATTAAGAGCCATTTTAGTGGTGGTGTAGTTTGGGTGTTTATCGCAAGCTAAAAGCGTGGGCTTAAAATCATAGGTGTTTAAAATAAAATTTAGAGTTTCTTTAAAGTGGTTTTTGTTTTCTAAAACATTCAAGTCCCCACAAAAAGGCGAGAGTAAAAGCGTGGAAGTCTCGCTATCTAGCAAGCTAAAATGCCCTTTTTGCTCCGCACCTAGAGCTAAAATTTTTTCTTTCTTTTTAAGGGGCTTTGGTAAGGTAATATAAAGTGGGGCAAACCCCCTAGCTAAACGCACTAAACGGATTTTATTATCCACGCATTGCGTGATACTATCATCAATCCTATGAATAATAAAGCGGTTGTGCGTGAGCTTAAAATCATAGAGAAAATGCAGTTTTTTAATTTCTTCTTCATTACTCGCTAAAGGTTGGGAGCTAAAATTCGCACTCGTAAAAATAATAGGAAAATCTAATAAATCTAATAATAAAGCATGCAAAGGGGTATAGGGCAATATGACGCCATAAAAAGGGGAGTTAGGGGCGATATTTGGGGCTAATGGAGTGTTAGTTTTTTTATGGGCTAAGAGTATGGGGGCATTAAAAGAGCTTAAGCTCTCGCATTCTAACTCGTTTAAAAACACATATTGTTGTGCTGTGTTTAAATCTTTAAGCATGAGTGCGAATGGCTTTAAGGGGCGATTTTTTAAAAGGCGTAATTTTTCTATAGTTACTTGATTTCTCGCATCGCAGATAAAGGCAAAACCCCCTAAGCCTTTAAGAGCGATGATTTTACCCTTTTGAATATCTTTAGCACATTCTAAAAGGGCGTCATAATCTTTTAATTCTTTATAGTTAAGCGTAATACCGCATTTTTGACAGCTTATGCCTTGAATATGAAATCGCTTATTTGTGGGGTCTTTATAAATAGAAGAACAAAACTCACAGAGTTTGAAAGGTTTTAAAGCAGAGTTTTCTCTGTCATAGGGCAAGGCGTTTAAAAGGCTGTATCTTGCCCCACATTTCGCACAAGAATTAAAAGCATAATGAAAATAGGGGGAGTGTCTATCCTTAATTTCAGACAAGCAATTTTTACACACGCCCAAGTCTTTGGGGATTTGACTACGCAAATTTAAAGCTTTAGTCTTGCTTTTTAAAATCCTAAAACCATTAAAATTTAGTGCTTTGTGATAAGGGTTAATTGTAATTTTTTCAATCAAAGCTAAGGGGGGTAAATTGTTTTTTAAAGCGTTTAAAAATAACTCGGTCTTGTTTTTAGGCAAGACAATTTCTAGGGCAGTGCTGACATTACGCACAAAGCCTACAAGCTCTAATTTTTGAGCTAGGGCGACTACAAAAGGGCGCATGCCTACGCCTTGAACCACGCCAAAAAGCGTGATTTTATTTAATATAGTTGCATCGTTACACAATGCAAGCTTCCATGTTGCTTGATTAGGGTGTTACAATTTATGCCTACTACTTCTAGGGGAGTGTGTTGTTTTAAGGTCTCTAAAATGAGTGTATCCTTAGGGTCGTTATAAGTTGGCACGATTAAGGCGTTATTACAAAATAAGAAGTTTACATAAGTAGCCGGTAATCGTTCGTTGTTCTCATCAAAAATCGCTTCGGGGATTTCTAAAGGGATTAGTTTATAAGGTGTGCCATCAAGTTTTTTAAAGGCTTTTAATTCTTCTTGCATTTTGGCTAATTCTTCATAATGCTCATCATTTTTATTATTGCATGCACTATAAACAATGGTATCTTTATCTAAAAACCGAGCGAGCGTGTCGGTATGACTATCTGTATCATCACCCTTTAAATAGCCATGCTCATACCATAACACTTGTTTAGCTCCTAATTCCTTTTTAAGCATGTTTTCTAGGTCGTTTTGATTCAAATGGGGGTTACGATTTGGTTCTAGTAGGCACTGAGTGTTGGTTAAAATAGTTCCAGCCCCATCACTTTCTATACTCCCACCTTCTAAGATATAGGGCATAGTCTTTAAGGGGTGTTTTAAAAACCCTAAATTTTTGAGTTTGAAATTCACTAGATTATCCAAATTTGATGGGTATTTTAACCCCCAGCCATTAAAACCAAAATTCAAGCACTCCAAAACGCCTTGATTTTCAATGCTGATAACTCCAAAATCTCTCGCCCATGTGTCATTTGTATCAATTCGTGCGATATTCACATTAGATAAATTTTTTAACCTTTCATAACCGATATTATCGTTAGTATGAACACACACTAAAACCTTTGTGTAATTTGCTATGGTTTGAATGATGTTTAAAAAGCTCTCTCTGGCTTCTTTAATACAATAATTCCAGTCGCCAAACTCATGGGGAAACGCCATTAAAATCGCTTGGTTTCTTTCAAATTCTGCTAACATTCTTTTCATTAAAAAATCCTATATTTTTAAGAAACTATAACACAATCTTTACAAGATGAGATTTTTTTAAAAACTAGCCCAAACGCTTTTGTGCGATTGAAAAATACTCTTTTTCTAATTCTATACCGATAAATTTGCGCCCTAAATTTTTACATGCTAGACCGGTTGTGCCACTCCCCATAAAGGGGTCTAGCACAATATCATTAGCCTTAGTGTGTATAGAAATAATTTTTTCCATTAAAGCTAGGCTTTTTTGTGTGGGGTGCTTAGTTCTTTCAATTCCGCTCACTACTGGGCTTTTTAAAATTAAAGGGCGTAAATATTTTTCACTACTAGGTTTATTAAAAGTCCATTTAGCCCCTTTTTTAACCGCCCATAAAGCAAATTCGCTATCTTGCACATAACGCCGATTTGTGTTTCTAGGCATAGGATTAGTCTTAACCCACTGGATAAAATCTTTTACTATTAGGCCATTTTCTTCTAAAAAAGTAGCGATATAGCTTATAAATCTATACGAGCAAAAAATAACCATACAGCCATTTTTAGAAACTAAGGGGGCGTAGTGTTTAATCCATTCTAAAAGCTTAAAATTTTTATCCCATTCTCCAAAATCTATGCCTTGCCTTTTAGCGCTTTTTAGGGTAGAAAAATTATTTTTAACCGAAATGTTATAAGGGGGGTCAGTGATTATGGCATCTACTTTTAAATTTTGTTGTTTAAAGTCTTTTATGATTTCAAAGGCGTTAGCGTTGTAAATTTGTATCATTATTTTATGCTTTTTAAAAGAGCTTTTCCTAAGGCTAGGGCTAAGAGCGGAGGCACAGCGTTACCGATTTGCTTGCAAATGCTTGTTTTATTGCCATAAAAAATATAATTATCCTTAAAACTTTGTATCCTAGCGGCTTCTCTTGGCGTGATAGAGCGGTGTAATTCTGGGTGAGAGTTTGTGCCATTGCTTGGGGTATCAAACCTTGTATCAATCGTAGGGCTTAACTTAGACCAAGCTAAACGCCCCCATGTGCTTTTAAATTGTTGTTTGCCATGCAGGTTTTTGGGGAGGTAGTTTTTGCCTTGCTCGCTAGGGATAAGCTTTAATTTTTCTAAAGCCACTTTGCTATGATTAGTCGCTTGGTGGTTATAGAGTTTTTTACTATTTTCTCGCATTAAAGCTTGATAACTAGACTCAACTGGGTTTAAATAAGCGCTTTCAAACGCACCTTCATTAGAATTAAGATAAGCTAAATCACTAATAGCCTCTTTTATATCCACGCTTTTACAAATTTCTAAATGATTAAAATCAAAACTAAAATTTAAAGCTCCGACAATAAAAGCCCTTTCTCTACTTTGAGGCACACCATAATCTTTAGCATTTAGGATTTTATAACTTAATTGATACCCTAAGGCGTTAAACTGCGCCTTGATTTCTTCTAAAAAATAGCCTTTAGCACACGAAATTAAGTTTTTCACATTTTCAATGATAAAAATCTCAGGTTTTAAGGATTTTACAATTTCTATATATTCTAAAAATAAAAAATTTCTAGGGTCTTTGAGACCTAAATTTTTCCCTTTATTAGAAAAGCCTTGGCAAGGTGGCCCGCCAATTATCATATTGATTTTTAAATTTTTAGCGTGTTGTATCACTTCTTTTTTAATGTCTTGTTGTGTAATATCCCCACAAATACAAATAGCGTTTTTATGGTTGTTTTTAAAAGTGTTTAAGGCTTGTTTGTCAAAATCTAGTCCTATTAAAGTTTTAAATTCTCTTAATTGTTCTAACCCAGCACTAAACCCCCCAGCCCCACAAAATAAATCTAAAATTCTATAATTCATTTTAGGCTTTCATAAATGTTATCAATAAGCGTTGAAAAATCATTAGTATTAAAACGCAATTGTGCGAATTCTAAATTATCTTTGTTATGGTTTAAAATATTTGTAATTAAGTGTTTTTGATGCTCTTTACTACTAGCCCCTCTTTTTAAAGCCCTATGACAAGTAGGACAAAGCTTAGCGAGATTGTCTAACACATCTAATTCTTTGTCTTTACCTAAAGAAATAACATGGTGTATTTCGGTATAGTAAGCGTTAGGGTCTTGTGTGATTTTGTATAAAGGCAAAGAGATAAAACTTCTTACTTTAATATCATAATCATCACAACATGCACTGCAAAGATTAGGCGTAAAAAGGCGGTAAAAATTGATGATTTTGCTATCTCGCTTAAACTCGTCGCTATGTTCTAAAGACCATAATTGATTTCTTAAATTTTCAATGCTTTTATTATCTAAATCTTGTTGGTAAATATTTTTAAAATAAAAATGGGTGCGTTCTGTAAAGCCATTACCACGATAAGTGGTTGTGGGCTTAAAATCTAGTTTGTAATAACCGCTTTCAAAAGTGAGAGTATTTTTTAAAATATAATTAACAATTTGTGCTTTATAGGGGTTAAATAGCCCAATAAAGTGTAAATACCAATTTAAATAAATCCTAAATTGAGCGTTACGCTGATTAATGCCTTGTGTGTATTGAAATTGCAATTCTCTAAAATTAAAATTTAATACTTCACTAGGGATATTCAAATTATCTATTAAGTAATTGAATTTTTTAAACTCTAAGGAATTATGGAAAAAATAATCCAAAGTTAAAAAATTGCGTTGCGTGTCAATACTACCCCTACTTTCAAAGAAACCACTTAAAAAGAGTTTTTGATTAGGGGTGATTGAATGAGAATTTTCAGGGTTAAAAAAGTCATTATCTATGAGTAAATTTAAAAGTTTCTTGTAAAATGAATTTTCATTTAAATTCAAGTTGTTTTCTAAGACAAAAACAAAAGTGCCTTTAACTTTTGTAAGTTTCTCATTATTAAATTGCCAAATTTTATGCACACTTAAGGTATTAAGAGCGTTTAAAACTTGTTCTTTGCTTTCTTCATAGTCGCTGACAAATTTTGAAGATTTGTAAGAACATACCCCATAAATACGACCATTTTTAATTTGAAAACGGCTAAACAACACCCCCAAATTAAAGAGGTCTATTTGATTTAAAAAGCTAGAAACAAGCAATCAATAACCTTTGATTTTTTAAAAGGATTATAAAATAGCATTAGTTAGTTTTAGTTTAAAGGATTTAAAATGTGTGCTAACAAGGTATAATCTTAAGAAAAATAACACATAAAGACAAAAATAATGATTTTAAGTATTGAAAGTTCTTGTGATGACAGCTCTTTAGCTCTTACGGATATAAAGAGTGCTAAACTCATCGCTCATTTTAAAATCTCTCAAGAAAAGCACCATAGTGTTTATGGGGGCGTTGTGCCTGAACTTGCATCACGCCTTCATGCTGAGAGTTTGCCCTTATTGTTAGAACGCATTAAAATGAGCTTAAATAATGATTTTTCTAAGCTTAAAGCCATAGCTATTACGAGTCAGCCGGGTTTGAGTGTAACCTTAATAGAAGGTTTGATGATGGCAAAAGCCTTGAGCTTGTCTTTAAATTTACCCTTAATTTTAGAAGACCATTTGAGAGGGCATGTGTATTCGCTCTTTATCAATGAAAAGCAAACTTGTATGCCTTTAAGCGTGCTACTGGTTTCAGGGGGGCATTCTTTGATTTTAGAGGCTAGTTGCTATGAAGACATTAAAATCATGGCTTCTAGTTTAGATGATAGCTTTGGAGAGAGCTTTGACAAGGTTTCTAAAATGCTAAATTTAGGCTATCCGGGAGGTCCTATAGTAGAAAAATTAGCCCTTGATTACTCGTATAAAAATGAGCCTTTAATGTTTCCCATTCCTTTAAGAAATAGCCCACAAATAGCCTTTAGCTTTTCAGGTTTAAAAAATGCGGTGCGTTTAGAGATTGAAAAAAACGCTCACAATTTAAACCATGAAGTAAAAAGTAAGATTTGCTATCATTTTCAAAGTGTAGCGATAGAGCATTTAATCGCTCAGATTAAACGCTATTTTAAAACCAAACGCCCCAAAATTTTTGGCATTGTGGGAGGAGCGAGTCAAAATCTAGCCTTAAGAAAGGCGTTTGAAAATTTATGTAGTGCATTTGATTGCAAGCTTGTTTTAGCTCCTTTAGAATTTTGTAGTGATAATGCAGCCATGATAGGGCGAGCAAGTCTAGAAGCTTATAAAATGGAAAAATTTACCCCTTTAGAAAAGGCGGATATTTCGCCAAGAACGCTATTAAGGAATATAGAATGTTAAAAACTTATTTACAAGAACTTAAGGGAATTGATAATAACACCAACGAACACACTTACCGCCCTGAATTACACACTCTACTAAAAAAGCTCATTAAAAAATTCAATAGCGAATATGAGCTAGAACACGAGCCACGCCGAGACAATCAAGGAAGAGGGGCACCTGATTTTCGTATTTATTACAAAGGGCTTAATGTAGGCTATGTAGAAAATAAGCGTTTAGGAACGAATTTAAATAGCCTAGTTAATGGCGAACAAGTCGCTAAATATTTAGAATTAAGTCCTAACTTGATATTAACAGATTATCTTAATTTTATTTGGGTTAAAAAAGATGAAAGGAATAATCCTTATGTGGTTAAAGAAATACAAGTCGCTAGTAAAGAAGAATTGGCGTTATCAAAACCCAATCTTAAAAAAGAACAAAACCTTGTTGAACTTTTTAATGAATTTTTAAATCAAGAAGTTAATCAAATCACTACCGCAAAAGATTTTGCCACTCATTTAAGCATACGCACTCGTTATTTAAAAGATTCTTTAATCATAAACCAAGAAAACTCTGATATTGAAATGATTTTTAATAATTTTAGAGAATATCTATACAAAGAGCTAAGTTTTAATGACTTTAGCGATTCATTCGCTCAAACGCTCACTTATAGCCTCTTTTTAGCTAAACTCAATAATCCTAACCAAAAAATCAACCTTGATAATGTTAAACGCTTAATCCCTAAAAATTTTTCGCTCATTAGAGAAATGGCGAACTTTTTAGGCAATTTGAATGAAATTAAAGAGATTAAATGGCTTTTAGAAGAAATCATTACTTTAATCAATTATATTGATGTAGGTAGCATTGTTAGAGATTTGAATAATTATAAAGATAATGAGAGTAAAGACCCTTATTTACACTTTTATGAAACTTTTTTAAGTGTTTATGACCCTGAATTACGAGAGGGAAAAGGCGTGTATTATACCCCTAGTTTTGTAGTAAAATTTATTATCCATTCTTTAGATAGCCTTTTGTCCAAGCATTTTAAAAATATTGCCCCTAAAGGTTTATCTAGTGCCTTAGATAATGAAAATATCACGCTTTTAGATTTTGCTACAGGCACAGGCACTTTTTTATTAGAAGCGTTTAGAAAAGCGCTAGATATTTCTCAAAAAGAAAAAAATAGCCCCAAATACAAGCCTAAAAACCTTTTAAAACAATTCTTTGGCTTTGAATTTTTAATCGCTCCTTATGCTATCGCCCATTTAAAAAATGATTTAAACAGCTACCGCTCTTTTGATTTTTACTACACCTAATTATATTCGGTAAATCAAAGTCTTTTATCACTTAATCCAAGAGGCGAAGTCTTTAAGCACATGTTGCCCCCACACTAGAAAAATTAGGGGTGCGTTAAAACAAAAATTTAAACTCAGTTGTTTGAAAACTACTGCATAAAAAGAATGGAGAACAAACCAAATGAAAAGGTTTTATGGTGGTTTATGCCTTATTCTCATTCAAACAACAACAAATTAATAACTTAGCGATGAAATTATATCTTGCTATAGGGGGTAAGATATACTATTTTATTTTGACAACTAAGGTGTCCTTAATGCCATTATTGTTTTTACTGATGCTTTTTATTTCAAAAATGGCATCATATTTTCTCAAAAACTCACCCCATGAATTTGAGCCAAAGTTTTTTGCAATATAACTTGCATTCTTTTTCCGCAACGCATCACCCAAATTACTCGCAAGCATATATCCATTATCTTGTTTATTTTCTTCTATGGTATTTTTTATTACCTCTAAAATCACTTCATCTTGTATGGTTCTTTGTTTTTCAAGATTGATAAAAGTTGTATAAGTTTTTCCAATCCAATTAGGTGCTTTTGACTGCTCTCCAAAACCGATAAAATCAAAACCCTTTGATTTTGCAGTGATAATCAAATCTCTAAAATCGCCATCACTAGACACCAAAGCAATGGTATCAATATGGTCTTGATTGATTGTTTCAAGTATGGCTCTTTGTATTCTTAAATCGCAAGAATTTTTCCCGGTTTTACTAAACACTTGTATAGGTTCTATGGCAAACTTTTCATGCAATTTTCTATCCCAAGCCTTAGTGCTGTTTGATTCCAAATTGCTGTCCCAATCTTTAAACGATTGTCGGATAATCACTTCACCACGATTTTGCAATTCGTTAAATACAAAGTCAACATATTCTGCAGATACATTTTCGCAGTCAAAAAATACTGCTATTTTATTTTCTTTTTTCATGGTCGCTCTATTTTACAATTTATAATCATAATTATACTTTCATAATACTTATAATCATCATTATTTAGATTGCAAATAGTGCTTTATAAAAGTGTGAGTTAAGATAGAAAACAAATTTTTTAAACATTTCACAACCCTAAAAAAGGTTTGAAATTTTAAAAGAGATAAGCACAAGGGAGCTTTAATTCCCTTGTTTTTTAAAAATGCGTTTTACTCCACTTCTGCATCAATCACATCATCATCTTTTTTCTTAGTCCCTTCGGTATTATTTTTATTTGCCATAGCCTCGCCTAGTTTTTGAGCCACTTGAGCTAAGGCCTTAGATTTATCTTCAAGCTCAGCTTTAGTAGCGTTATCATTTTTAACACAATCTTTAAGAGCGTTAATCGCATTTTGAATCTCATTCACATCATTTTCATTCAAATTCGCTTTATGCTCATCAAGGCTCTTTTGCGTTTGGTGTGCAAGACTATCGGCTTGATTTCTTGCTTCAATAACTTCTTTTCTTCTAGCGTCTTCTTCTTTATGCAACTCAGCGTCTTTAACCATTTTTTCAATTTCACTATCAGATAAGCCACTAGAACCAGAAATTTTAATCTCTTGGCTTTTGCCAGTATTTTTATCTTGTGCAGATACGGTTAAGATACCATTAGCGTCAATATCAAAGGTTACTTCAATTTGAGGCACACCCCTTGGAGCTGGAGCAATGCCTTGCAAATCAAATTTACCCAAAGATTTATTGTCTCTAGCTAATTCTCTTTCACCTTGTAAAACCATAATAGACACAGCCGGTTGGTTATCTTCTGCAGTGGAGAACACTTGAGATTTTTTAGCAGGAATAGTAGTGCCTCTATCAATGACCTTGGTCATCACGCCCCCTAAAGTCTCAATCCCTAGGCTTAATGGTGTAACATCTAATAAAAGCACATCTTTCACATCGCCTTTTAACACGCCCCCTTGAATGCTCGCACCCACAGCTACGACTTCATCAGGATTCACACTCTTATTCAAGTCTTTGTTGATAAATTCTTTTACCCTTTCTTGAACCTTAGGAATACGAGTGGAACCACCCACCATAACCACTTCTGAAATCTCATTCTTAGATAGCCCTGCATCTTTAATCACGCTTTCAATCTTAGAAATAGTCTCTTCCACTAAATCTTCTGTCAAACTTTCAAATTTAGCCCTAGTAAGCTTTTTTACCAAGTGCTTAGGTCCTGTAGCGTCTGCTGTGATGAAAGGCAGATTGATTTCAGTTTCAGTTGCAGAGCTTAATTCTTTCTTGGCGTTTTCAGCGGCTTCTTTTAGGCGTTGGAGCGCCATAACATCGTTTTTAATCTCAATGCCTGTTTCATCTTTAAATTCACTTGCTAGAAAATCAATCACACGATTATCAAAATCATCGCCCCCTAAGAATGCATCGCCCCCTGTGGCTAAAACTTCTACGACATTATCGCCCGTTTCTAACACGGTAACATCAAAAGTTCCCCCACCCAAATCATAAACCATGATTTTTTCGCTCTCTTTTTTATCTAAGCCATAAGCTAATGCCGCAGAAGTAGGCTCATTGATAATTCTTAAAACATTAAGCCCCGCAATGGTGCCTGCCTCTTTAGTCGCTTTTCTTTGGCTATCGTTAAAATAAGCCGGAACAGTGATAACCGCCTCTGTAACGCTCTCTCCTAAATAACTCTCAGCATCTTCTTTAAGTTTCATTAAAATTTTGGCTGAAATCTCTTGGGGGGTATAAACCTTGCCTGCAATTTCAATCGCACAAGCTCCATTTCTATCTACAATCTTATAAGGCAAGCGTTTTTCAGCCTCTTTAGCCTTGTCTTCATTAAACATCAAGCCCATAATTCTCTTAATAGAATAAATAGTCTTTTCTGGGTTAGTAACCGCTTGTCTTTTAGCACTCTCACCCACTAAAATTTCGCCCTTATCGGTGAATGCTACAATAGATGGAGTGGTGTTTTTACCTTCCTTATTAGCAATAATCTTAGCTTCATTACCTTCATACACAGCCATTGCAGAGTTGGTTGTCCCTAAATCAATTCCAATAACTTTTCCCATGTGTTATCCTTTCTTTATAAAATAAATTTAATCACTCTTAATTAGTCATTTTTAGCAATGCTTACCATTGCAGGTCTTAAAACCCTTTCTTTATACTTGTAACCCTTTTGTAAAACTTGCACGATTTGTCCATTTTCTTTCTCTTGGCTTTTAACTTGCATAATCGCATTGTGAAAATTAGGGTCAAATTCTTCTAAACATTCAATCCCTTCAATGCCATGCTTGGCTAAAACTTCGTGCAACTTTTCAATCGTAAGTTCCAAGCCTTTAGAAATCGCACTTTCTTGATTCTCTTCTGTGGCACTCTTATGGGCTCCAAGAAGCGCGTCAATCACAGGCAATAAATCTAGTGCGATTTTTTCATACGCATATTCTAATGCCATGCTCTTGTCTTTTTCTAAGCGTTTTTTCACATTCTCAAAATCCGCATGCACTCTTAAATACTCTTCGTGCATTTCTTTGTATTTAAGCTCAAAATTTTCTTCATCTTTTGGCTCTTTTTGTGCATGATTTTCTTGGCTCTCGCCTTTATCATCTTGGTTTTCATCACAAGCACAACCACAAGGGGTTTCATCTTGCTTTTGGTCATGTTCTTGCTGGTTTTTGCAACAATCTTTCATACCTTTCCTCCTTAAGAAATGGTTTTAAAAAAATGCGTATAGTCGCATTCTAATTTTCCAAAGCATAGCAGTTTAGCACCCAAATTATTGAGCGAACACACCACTAGCATGCTGTTAGGCTCTATAAAATGCAAGCCCTCTTTCAAACGCTCTAAGATTCTGCCATCTAGCACCTCAAAAAACAAGGCACTTTGTATAAGTGGCTCTAATTTTGGCGTATTAAAGCGTGAGAGATTAGAATATTCTAAGTTCTCTAGCTGTTTGGCCAAACTTAGAGCATTTACAGAAATGGCGATTTGACGCACTTCTATAGCGCTCTTGCCTACAAGTTTTTGCAAAAAATCTTGCATTTTAGCACTATAATCTAGAACGCAAGCAAACGCCTTAAAATCTATAATCAGAAAGCGTTTTTCATATGCTATGACAGCATTTAAGCACGCTAGATTAGGTCTTTTAACTAGGCTAAAGATACCAAATCGTTCGCTCGCCTCTTTTAAGGCTTTTTCTTTTAAGTCTAATGGCTCTAATCTTAATGACCTTTGCCAATATTCTTTTAATGCCTTAGAAGTCGGTAAGCGTGCACTACTACAATGGGCTTGTTTCAACGCTCCCTCTTTAGAGAGGGCTTGAAAATAATTCCTAATGGTCGCGCAAGATACCTTTAAATCTAGGGCTTCTTTCAAGCGTTTGGAGCTAATGGGTTCTAAGGTTTGCACATAGTGTTTGACAAACAAATCTAAGATGCTCTCTTTTTTACCCATTCAAATAAACCTCAAAGCTAAACTTTTTAAACACCATTAAAATTAAAAATCTCGTTAGTTCATACTAGTTTGATGAAACAACGAGTGAATTGTAGCATAAAAAGTTAATAAATTATCACTTGATTGCTAAAAACGCTAAAAATTATGGGATTTTTCTTATAAGTTTAGTTTAGTAGTATAAAGTTTAATGATAGTAACTAAGTAATAATTACTTAGTATATTGATTTAACTTAATCAAGTTTTCAAGGTTAGGATAAATTAGGTTAAAACTTGTTATCATGCCAAGCATGAACATGCACACTAGAGGGATTGACACCGATTTAATTGTTGCGCTCAAAGATATTTCCTTGTCTATGTTTAGGAAAGGTTTTTTTGGACTTTATCAAGGCTCCATATCAGCACGAATTGGCACAAATCAATTTATCATCAATAAAAGAGATGCAGTATTTGACCATCTTAATGAAAATACTTTGCTGGTTTTGCATGATAAGGTGGATTATCGCTGGAGAGAGGCTAGTATTGATTCATCAATCCATGCAAGTGTTTATCAAGAATTTTTGGATGCTAAATTCATTGCGTATGCAAGACCGCCTTATAGCTTGGCTTATTCTTTAAGGCATGAGAAACTATTGCCTAGAGATTATTTAGGGCATAGGTTTTTAGGCGAAGAAGTGCCTATCTATGACCCTAGAGATTATGATAATTGGTATGAAAGGGCTAATATTGAAATTTTACGCCAATTACAAGAGAGTGGGAAGTTTTTTGTATTCATTAAGGGGTGTGGGATTTTTGCCTACCATAGGGAGTTGCATGGGCTTATGGAAATTTTTGATTTGATTGAAAATTCATGCAAGGTTTTACGATTAGGCGATTTAATGGATTGTTGCTATAATGGCGACGAACGCTTTAATATTTAAATGAGGATAACTTATGAATATTAACACTAATTACTACACCCCAAACTTTACCCAACTCCAAACCCTAAACGATATTAATGGTGATAGCAATATTAGAGATAGAAGTCAAGCAGAACAAAACATAGAAAAAACGAGCGCTCAAGATGGCTTTTCTTCTGCTAATTCTAACAACGCTCCTAATTTTGACAGACTACAAGCCTTAGAAACTATCAATAATGATGGGAGTATCCAAGATAAATCTTTAGTAGAACCCACGCTTTTAGACTCTAATGGGGAAAATGTGGAGCAAATCTATAACAGACCCCATTTAGATGTTTATACCTAAGTTTATCAAGTGTTTATGGCATTGTTTTTTGTGATGCTGTTTTGCTTTTAAGGGGTTTTGTAGCTCAGTTAGTGGAATATCTGCTTTATATACAGAATTTTTTAAGCGTTTCTCTTTGCGTTCTTTAGGTTTCTAGCTTTAAAAACACGATTTTTTACCCCCCCTTTATGCTACAATTAAAACTTATTTTTATTCCATTCGTAAAATCATTTAAAAAAGGAAATTTCTTAATGTTTCATAACAGATTAAAATTTTTTAGTGCTTTAAGTTTAAGTTTATCTCTAGCTAGTTCTTTAATGGTTGAAGAAAGTGCTTGGTTTTTAGGGGCTAACTATCAAATGGCACAAATGAGTCAAAGTTCTACTATGACTAATCCAAACTACAACCCCAACAATTCTTTGGGGGGGGGGGGGGTAACACCTTTGCTCCATTAAGTGATAAACGATTGCTAAATATAGACAATTTAAAACTTCTTAACAAGCAACAATTGCAAGCTCTAAAACAACAAATTAAAACTTTAGGAAAACAGAATAATCCTAGTTATTATGTCCAACAAAGCGTAATTGATTTTTTAGAACATATTCAAGATAGCTCTATTTTAACAAAAAACCATTCTTTAAAAAACCTTGTGAGACTTTTACAATATAGCGTAGGGCTTGAGCCTTATGCAAATCTAACAAACACCTATGTTCAAAACCTTTTTATGCCTCTATACTATACTAGAAAAATTTTAAAAGAGTTAAAAAATGATAAAAATATAGACCAAAAAAGTCCTGCCTATTTGGATACTATCAATCTTTTGCAAAACATTCAAATTAGCTGGATATCATCTATTGATTCAAATTGTAGTGCTATATGTTATTCCGTATTACCCTATGTTGCCGATTCAATGGATGTCTATGATAACAACAATACTATTTTTAAAAAACTCAATAAATTATTTACACCCTTAACAAATGGTTCAAATATTTCTGTAACCAAGCGTTCTGCAATAATCCAACAAGCTATTAAAGAAATTGATTTAGCTATCAATCAGCTTGCTCAAGCAACACAAGGTAACCCAAATTACAATCCTAAATTTACGCCAAATGTCAATAATTATTATGGACGTCTAGTAGGTCCTAGTCAAGGGGTTTTAGGAACAAAAATTTTAGAAACCTTTAAAGAAATTTTAGAACAAAAATCAAGTATAGATTATACCCCATTATTAATTATTGAAGCCTTTAATCAACCCCAAAGTTCTAACCCACCAAGTCAAACTTCAGGAACTTTAAGTCAACAACTACTCTCTGCAATCCAATCAAGCATATATAATCCTTCTTATACCATTACTAAAAATACCATTGTTCACTACCCCTATAATGCTAAACCCGATAATACACATTCTAGCCAAACAATCAATTCTCCCTCAGCTTTGCAAACCATTCTACAAACAATTAATAACCCCCATCTCAATAAAATTTATGCCCAAATTCCCAAGCTTTATGCACAAATTTATCTCAATGGTAATTTCAAAAATGATTCAAGCGCCTTAGCCGCTTACTATGATTCTATTATTCCTATTTTGAACGAATTACAAGAATCATTAACAAACATGCCAACCTCAAAAGAAACTACATCAGCTCTATTTGCTATCAATCAATTATTTACTCTAAATGGTAATTTATATAATGACATACAAGCTACTATGCAAACAAATAATCCTATTTTTAAGATTGCTAGCTGGGCTTGTTCTGTTTTTTGCGATATTGAAGGCACGCAAGGATTTGGACAATATTTTAATTCTATCCCCATTGTCAATGCAAAAGGTATCAGCAACAAACAACTTTATCAAGATATCTTGCAATGGTTTAGTGAATTAAGCAATCTTATTAGCTCTCTTATGTCTAATAATAACCAACAAATAGGTATAGCTGTCAATAAGTTTTCAAACTACTACAATACCATGTGGAGTAAATACCCCCATTTCCAACAAGGTAGTATAGCAGTAACAAACAATACGGCTAATTCAGATGCACAATGGAGTTATCCCAACAAAGACCAAATCAAGCAAATCCTTAACAACATCAACGCATCTCTTCCCAAAGCCGACCAACAAGCCTTGCATTTTACTTTTATGGCTTTACCCCCCAAACTCAACACTTATAACGAATTACAATCTTC
>NZ_FZMR01000036.1 GCF_900198405.1 Helicobacter cetorum | reverse complement strand
GCTATGGGTTTAGAAGATTGGGGGTTGTTTGGCATTTATCTAATGACTAACTAAAAGTTTTAAAAATGCTATGTTATAATTTTTCTAAAAGATTAGGAATTTTATGCTAGAAAAAAACACAATTTTACAAGGTGATTGTTTAGAAGTTTTAAAAACCATTAAAGATAAAAGCATTGATTTTATCTTTGCTGACCCACCTTATTTTATGCAAACTACCGGCGAGCTTTTAAGACCTAGTGGCACAAAATTTAATGGGTTAGATGAAGAATGGGATAAATTTAAGGATTTTAAACATTACGATGATTTTTGTTTTACTTGGTTAAAAGAGTGTCAAAGAATCTTAAAGGATAATGGCAGTATTTGTGTGATAGGGAGCTTTCAAAATATCTATCGCTTAGGGTATTTAATGCAAAATTTAGGGTTTTGGATACTTAATGATATTATTTGGCACAAAAGCAATCCTGTGCCTAATTTTGCTGGAACTAGATTGTGTAACGCCCATGAGAGCCTTATTTGGTGTGCTAAAAATCAAAAAAGTAAAGTTACCTTTAATTATAAAACTATGAAATATTTAAACAATAACAAGCAAGAAAAAAGCGTTTGGGAAATACCTTTATGTATAGGTAAAGAGCGTTTGAAAGATGAAAACAAAGAGAAAGCCCACCCCACACAAAAACCTGAAATTTTATTAGAAAAACTACTTTTAATGGCTACTAAACCTAATGATTTAGTTTTAGACCCCTTTTTTGGCACAGGCACAACAGGAGCTATAGCTAAAAAACTGGGGCGTTTTTTTATCGGTATTGAAAAAGAGAGTCAATATATTCAAATTGCTACAAATAGGATTGAAAATCAAAAACTAGATTTGGATATTACAGCACTTGGGCTTTTAGAAACTAAGCCCCCTAAAGTGCCTATGAAAGACCTAATAAAAAAAGGTTATTTACAAGTAGGGCAATTTTTATACTCTAAAAATAAAGAATTACAATGTGAAATTTTAAAAAATGGAAACGTGTTAGATGATGAAAAACAAGAATTATCTATCCATAAAATGAGTGCTAAAATTTTAAATAAAATTAATCATAATGGCTGGGATTATTTTTATGTAACCTATAAGGGAGCGTTTATACCCCTTAATGATTTACGCACGATTTATCAAAAGGAATGCGATGCAAAATAATATTAGAGAATTGATTGTTAAAAGCACAAGAGAGATTATAGAAAAATGTGCGAATGATAAAAAATTAAAAAACATTATTAAAAAACACCAAGCAAAAGTGCATTTTATTCCTAAGAAATACCGCATTTTAGGGGGGATTTTACAGAGTATGAACATTCAATTTGGGAATTTCATAGAAGTTTTAATGAAAAATTTAATCGCTAATGAAAATCATTACAAAATTTTAGAAAAATATAGCGGTAGAAAAAGCAATAAATTTTCTTTACCATTAACAAGTGATAACCTAATTGATAACTACATTACACAATGCCAAACACAAAACAATGATGTAGAGATAGCCTTTAGAGATTTATGCTTAAAAATTTATGAAAACAATTCTAAGAATGAAAAAAGCGTTTTGTTTAAACATGATATTGACTTACTTTTTAAAGATACTAGAAATTCAAATATTTATTATTTGGAAATTAAATATAATGACGACCACGATACCGGTAAATTTGTAGATATAAATAGAAAATTTATTAAAACTTATGCGTATTTATTAAATGAATTTAAACTTAATTCTTTTGATAAAATAAAGCCGATTTTATTTTTCTTTAACAATAAGAAAATGAAAGGTAATATTTATATCCCTGAAAGTTCTCATATTTATAGGGGTGAGAGATTTTTTAAAGAGTTTTTAAGCACAAATTACAAAGATTTAGAAAATTATTTGCAAAACTTTTCTGAAAGTTTAGAAAATCTAAAGGAGTTTGAGAAATTAGAGCAAAAAATTAAAAACTTGACACTCAATGGTTAAAACTAAAAAACTTTTAAAATGATTTTACGAATGAAATAAAAATAATTTTTAATTGTAGCGAAATAAAAGTAAAATAAGAATTAAAAGATTTTTGAAGTTTGTTAAAAACTTAAAAAATAGAAAAAATTTTTATTGATTAGCGGTATTCAAGACGCTTTAAGCTAGTGTGCACATATTCTAAAAGCCAGCCAAGCAGTCCTAAGAGATAAAAACCTAATCGCATGCCGTAATACTCTTTTGTCTGCATAAGCGTGCTAGAGCATAACACAATAACACCAAGCCCTACAATCAAAATGAGTGTGTTAGCGTATTCATACAACCCAAAAAGGCGTTTATGATAGGATAAAACTAATACAAACAAAGTAAGAGCAAGAGTAAAAAGTAAAAAATCCACATAATCAGATACATCTAAAAATCTAAAACTCTGTAAAGAAGAAGCAAAAATCCATACAATGCAAATATTAATAGAAGGCAAGAAAGACTGCTTCAAGCTAGCCCCTAAAAAACGCCACAATAAAGTCCCCAAAAGCACAAAATAGAAACCATAAAGCACCATTAAAGAATTTTCAATAGGAAAGTTCCAAGCATAAATAGAAAGCCATAGTATCCCCATACAAGCACATTTTTGACGCGACAAAGTAAAGGGCTTACAAATAAGCACAAACAGATAGATTAAAGAAACCCCTATCAACCCCAAATAATCTAATCCGATGATAAAATCATAAACATGATTTTCAAACAAGAAAAATAATTGCGAAAAATCATCGCTAAAATGTGAAAACAACAAGGTTTCTATATTAAACAAAAACAGCAAAAAAAACAAAGAAGAAAAAACGACTTTATGTGTGTATATCTTTTGATAAAAATTCATCTATAGCCTAATCATTTTTGCTAAAGAAACTATCAATGCCATCAGCAATTCCCTTAGCCAAGATTTTTTGATATGGTTTGCTCTGAATGCGTTTGGATTCTATCGCATGAGAATTATAGCCAATTTCTATTAAAACCGAAGGCATTAAAGCCCCAGCTAACACCCAAAAAGGCCCTTCTCTCACCCCCCCATCTACGACATCAGGGTAAGCTTTGCGAATATTTTGAAGCATGCCATATTGCACATCAATAGCTAGTTTGTTAGACACAATCAATCGTTGCGTATTCAACGAATTTAAAAATAAACTTTTAGAAAAATAATCCATTAAGTTCACATCGTTTTGATTTTCTTGCTCAGCCACTTTTCTAGCCCTCTCGCTTCTTGCTGTGGATAAAAAATAAGTCTCTATGCCGTGGGCATTAGAAGTGGAGTGTTTAGGAATAGAATTAGCGTGCACTGAGATAAATAAGTTCGCCCCTTTTTTATTAGCAAATTCTGTGCGAGCTACCAAATCAATATAAACATCTTTATCTCTTGTCAATAAAACACTATAGCCCCGTTTTTTAAGCTCTTTATTCAAAAACTTCACCACTTCTAAAACGATGTCTTTTTCACAAACCAAATTCACGCTCATCGCCCCACAATCTTTTCCCCCATGCCCAGCATCTAAGACAATTTTTTTAGTTTTTTTGTGCTTTGTTTTGATAGAAATATCATTTTTTTCTACTAGAGAGATTTGGTTCTTATTCTCATTTTTTATCTCTTTCTTAGGAATCTCTTTCTTAGGAATCTCTTTCTTAGGAATCTCTTTCTTAGGAATCTCTTTCTTAGGAATCTCTTTCTTAGGAATCTCTTTCTTAGAGCTTCTTTCGTTCAACTTAGAATGTGAATGTTTTATCAGTCTTTTTTCCTTATGGTTTGCCTCCATTTTGATGGGTTTAGAGACATGTTTTTGTGTTATCTTATTCCCCACTAAGGGTGTTTTTTTAGGTGCGATAGAAACATAGAGTTTATCTTTAAGAAGTTTCGCTTCATAGGTTGTCTTAGGGGTATAGCCAATTACCACTCGCACCAAGTTAGGATTAAATTGTGCTATGGTGATAAAAGATTCTTTAGAAAATTGATAATGCTTTTTAGGAAGGGTTAAAATAGCTTCTAATTCTAAATAACTCTTAAAATTTTTGAGCGAAACTTCTTTAAAATTCTTAATCTCTTGATTAAAAGTAATCCTAACACTGCTTGAACCAAAAGGCACAATATCTATAATCTTAAGGGTTGTGGCATAGGCAAAATGAAACAAAAAAAGACACGCAAAAACCCCTAATTTCACAAGCACTACAAATTAACCCTCTGTGAGCTCTTTGATTAATTCATGCACACTAATAATCTTATCTACTCTATAGCCATTAGCCCCCGTAAAATAAAGCCCTTCTTCTCTGTTACCCAAGTAACTGCGTCCTAAACCATCAGCAATACAATAGCCCACTTTTTTGGCTTCTTCACCTCTATTACAAGGCGTTACACAATTACTCACACATGCGATTTTGGGAGCATTGCCTTCTTCAATACGCTTGATAACCCCTGTGTTAATCGCTCTTGCTGGATAGCCTACAGGCGATTTTATCAATAAAATTTCTTCTTTTTTTAATTTAGGCAAAAGTTCTGCATACACTTTAGCATCACATTCATAAGTGCCTAAAAAACGAGTCGCCATCTGCACCCCACTCGCTCCAAGACTTAACATAGTGTCTATATCTTTTCTATCCCAAACCCCACCAGCAGCAATAATAGGAATACTCCCCCATTCTTTAGAAGCCTCTACGATTTTAGGCACTAAGTTTTCTAGCTGAAACTCTTCTTTAAAACAATCTTCGTATTTAAAACCCTGATGCCCCCCACTCAATGGCCCTTCCACAATAAAAGCATCCGGAATTCTTTTATACCTATCGCTCCATCTTTTGCAAAGTATTCTTAAAGCCTTCGCTGAAGAAATAATAGGCACTAATGCTACATCGCTAAAATCCTTAGCAAATTCAGGCATATTTGTAGGCAAACCAGCCCCTGTAATAATAATATTAGCTCCAGCCTCACAAGCGTCTTTTACCACACGACCATAATCATTGATAGCATATAAAATATTAGCCCCTAAAGGATTGTTTCCGCAAATCTTTCTAGCATTTGCAAAAATCTCATTCAAAGCTTTTTTAGAGTAAAAATTCAGAGCCTCAAAAGGTTTCTTGGAAATAATTTTTTCTACAAAACGCATGTTTTTATAATAGCCAGTCCCTACAGCTGAAATTACCCCTAAAACACCCTCTTTAGCAGCATTTCCAGCTAATTCGTCCCAACTAATCCCAACACCCATGCCTCCTTGAAAGATAGGGTATTTTATGGTGTGTTTACCGATTTTTAGCGGTTTGAGTGTGGATGCCATCGCTCTTTATCCTTTAGTGATAATTAATTTCATAAATTTTCGCTTGCCTAATTGCACAATATAAGACCCCTTAACAAAGCGATAAGCCTCATCTTTAATGACTTCTTGATTAATTCTTACCCCACCCCCTTGCATATCACGCCTTGCTTGTGAAGTAGATGGGCAAAAACCGATATTTTTTAAAACTTCTAAAATCCCAACACCCTCATCAAACTCTTTTTCTTGCAAATCTTGTGGCACTTGATTGGAGCTAAACACCTTAGCAAATTGCTCTTTAGCCATATTCGCCTTATTCTCATCATAATAGCGGGTTACAATTTCTAAAGCAAGATTTTCTTTAACCATTTTAGGGTGTAAAGTCTCATTTAAAACGCTATTTTTCAAACTTTCAATTTCTTCTAAAGTTTTAGTGCTTAAGAGAGTGTAGTATTTCCACATCAACTCATCGCTAATACTCATCATTTTACCAAACATGGAATTAGACTCTTCGGTAATCCCCACATAATTACCCAAGCTTTTACTCATTTTTTGCACCCCATCAAGCCCTTCTAATAAGGGCATGGTGATTACAGACTGCTCTTTATTCAAGCCATAAGCTCGCTGTAAAAAGCGCCCCACAAGCAAATTAAACTTTTGGTCATTGCCCCCAAGCTCAATATCCGCATTCATAGCCACTGAATCATAGCCTTGTAATAAAGGGTATAAAAATTCTACCATACTAATGGGGCGATTTTCCTTGTAGCGTTTGGTAAAATCATCTCTCTCTAGCATTCTAGCGACTGAAAACTTGGCACACAATTCTACCATGCCTTTTGTG
Source organism: Helicobacter cetorum (assembly GCF_900198405.1). Lineage (GTDB taxonomy): Bacteria > Campylobacterota > Campylobacteria > Campylobacterales > Helicobacteraceae > Helicobacter > Helicobacter cetorum_C. Next base: position 29,342 of record NZ_FZMR01000036.1, on the reverse strand, counting down.
CCTAAGTCATTAAGCCAAGTGGAATTAAAACACACTTCAGTGAATTTTTTATCTAAAATCTTATAGATTTGTTCTTCATAAGTTTTAGCATTTTCTAAGACTTGCTTTTGACTTAGGGGTTTTCTGGTCTCATTTTTTCCTGTAGGATCACCTATCATGGCGGTAAAATCCCCAATTAAAAACTTTATGTTAGCCCCATATTGCTGTAATAAAGCAAGCTTTTGAATCAATACCGTATGCCCTAAATGCAAATCTGGAGCTGTAGGGTCAAACCCTGCTTTAACAATAAAACGCTCATTAGTTTCATAATATTTTCTAACAAGCTTTTCAATGTATTCTAATCCAATGATTTCATTAGTGCCTCTAGCAATCTCTCTTAAGGCTACACTAACTTTTTGTTCCATTTTTATTCCTACAAACTTAATTAGGGCTTATTATACTACAGCTCGTAAGCATCGCCCAAACTAGAAAACTCTACGATTCTATCTTGATACTTTCTATTTAATAAAGTTCTCATAAAATCTGCTCTATCGGTTGCTACTTCAAAACATACTTCACAATGTGGCGAATAACTATCTTTATAACCCGAATAAGAAACCCCTACTATATTACATTCATTTTTAGTTAAAAAAGCCAATAAATGAGCTAAAACCGTTTTTCGCTCTCCTAAATAAAACATCATTTTATAAATAGTCTTGTCTCTTTTATGCCATTCCACATAAATCATAGGCTGACTAGCATCTACATCTATCATAGCCTCTTTACAAAATTTATGATGCACAATCGCTTTTGGCTCTTTAGAGTTCATCACAATCGCAATGATTTCATCGCCATATTTAGGATGGCAACAATCATTCAATAACACCTGTTTGATTTCTAAGGCATTGCTTGTGCAGATAGTAAAATGCTCTAGCTCAACGCATTGCCATTGGCGATTAGTAGGTGCTAAAAAACTCAAAATATTTGTTTTAAAGCCTAGATACCTTAGACCACGAGCCCATAAACTTGCCTCTTTATACTCCAAAAGAACTTCTTCTTTTAAAGGTATGATTTTTTCTTCTATTTCCTTAGTGAGCTTAGCTAAAAGCTCAAAATTTTTCATCGCCTCTACAAGCGTGGTCTCTACCCCATAACTCGCTAACTTTTCTTCAAATAATTTATAATCTTTTAAATCTAAGTTCTCAAACAAGGGTTGCCCAAAAAAAGTTTTCAAAATATTTATCATACTTTTTATGTCAATTTCTTTCAAGCGGTTTTTTCTTTGGATACGCAAATGGTTTTTAGCCTTAGAAGTTTTAAGCTGGTCAATCCACATAAAACGAGGCGTTATCTTATCGCCTTTAACAATCTTAACCACATCGCCACTTCTTAATTCTTGATTGAGTAAGGCTTTTTTATTGTTGATATAAGCGTTTGTAGCTCTATCGCCTAAATCGCTATGCACCATGTAAGCAAAATCTAAAGCAATCGCTCCCACCGGTAAAGTATAAGTGTCCCCATTAGGCGAAAAAACAACAATATCTTCACGATACAAATCATTCTTGGCAAGCTCATAAAACTCTTTAGGATTAGCCTTAAAATCGCTATCTTGGTATTTAAAATTCTGTAGCCAACGCATGCATTCTGTATCTACGCCACCAGATTTATACTTCCAATGGGCTGAGTTACCATACTCTGCTCCCGCATGCATATCAAAAGTGCGGATTTGCACCTCATAAATAGAAGATTCATCAAAAATAGTTGTGTGGATTGTCTTATAGCCATTTTCCTTAGGCAGAGCAATGTAATCTTTGAAACGAGAGACTATAGGCTTAAAATTCAAATGAATAATCCCTAGCACCTTATAGCAATCAATAGGATTTTTCAATAAAATTCTAATCGCTAGTAAGTCCAAAATCTCATCAATATTAACCGCACCCTTTCGTTGCATCTTAAGATGAATAGAATAAGGGCGTTTTACTCTAGCTACTAGCTTAAAATCTGAGCTTATAAAGCCACTATCTAAGAGCATTTTTTCTAGCTTGCTCGCAAAGGCATTGAGCTTTAGCATTAAAGATTGCTTATTTTTATGCAAATAGTCTTTAATATTTTTATACTCTTCAGGATAAATATAGTAAAAACTCTTATCTTCTAATTCATTTTTAATTGATGACATGCCTAGTCGGCTTGCTATAGGGGCATACACCGCTAGAGTCTCTTTAGAAATACGCACCCGCTTATCATTAGGCAAAGCATCTAAGGTCAGCATGTTGTGCAATCTATCGCTGATTTTAACAATCAAAGCCCTAGGGTCTTCTATCGCACTAATAAGAATCTTTCTAAAAGTGAGTGCAGAAACCACCATTCTAGGGTTTTGAGCATCCACTACTAATTCTTCTTTTCTGATCTCAGTGATTTTAGTGAGTGCATCTACTAGGTTAGCAATATCTTGCCCAAATTCTTGCCTAACATATTCAATACTGCAATCCGTATCTTCTACCACATCATGCAAAAGTGCTGAGCATACCATAGCCTCATCGCCCCCACAAAAGGCTACAATACTTGCCACACAAATAGGATGGACAATATAAGGCTCACCACTCTTTCTTTGTTGCCCCTTATGGCATTTTACCGCTAGAGCTAAAGCGTTCTCAATTTTTGGCGTGAAATCCGTTAAGGTTCTTAGTATTTCAATCCCACTTTTTGGGGTCTTAACCTTTTTAATAACATCAAGAATGCGTAAAAAGCCGACATCAACGGACTTATCAATTTCGTTCATCTATCCTATCTATATCAATTTTTCCCTCAGCGATTTCTCTAATGGCAATATCCACTAATTTATGACGCTTGGGATCCATATTCACCAAAGTTTTTGCCCCAGCATTCAACTGCTTCACACGAGCAAACACCAGATTGTCTAACACATAGCGGTCATTGCCAATATTTTTTAATGCTTGAGCTACCAAGCTTTCAGTTCTTTCTTTCTTCAACGCTTTTAGTCCTTTATGTATGGAGTTTGGCTTAATAAAGGCGTTATTTTACCATAGAAAATACGCCTTGTTGGTGCTTAATCACTTGTAATAAATTATCTTTTTTAAACATATTGCATACTACAATAGGAAGTTTATTATCCTTAGCTAAAGAAATAGCTGTATCGTCCATCACTTCAATATCACCAATCAACGCCTCATTATAACTCAAGGTATCTAATTTTTTAGCGTCTTCAAATTTATTAGGGTCTTTATCATAAATACCATCTACTTTAGTGGCTTTAATGATTAAATCAGCCCCAATTTCAATCGCTCTTAAAGTAGCAGCGGTATCAGTAGTAAAAAAGGGATTTCCTGTGCCTGCTCCAAAAATCACAATCCTACCCTTTTCTAAATGCCTAATAGCCTTTCTATAAATGTAGCTTTCACAAATTTCTTTAATTTCAATCGCACTTTGCACTCTTGTATCTAAGCCAATATGCTCTAAAGCCTCTTGCATAGCTACTGCGTTAATCACGGTGGCTAACATTCCCATATAATCCCCACTGGTGCGTCTAATTATCCCACCTTGAGCCGCACTAACCCCCCTAATAATATTACCTCCCCCTATTACAATCCCTACTTCTATATCGTTTTCTACTAATGTTTTAATTTCTTTAGCAATATAATCTAAAATGTGAATATCAATTCCAAAATTATTATCTCCAGCTAACGCCTCGCCAGAAAATTTCACTAATACACGCTTGTTTGTTGATGTTTTCACTTTCATGCTATCCCTCTAAATTAATTTATTTTATCCCCTATTGTAACCTAAACTTGCTTAAAAACACTTTCTAGGTTTTTAATTCATTAATAATTTCTACTAAACCCATAACCGCTTTTTCAACTTCTTTATGCGTGATAATATAAGGGGGCATAAGATAAATCGTATTATTCAAGGGGCGTAATAACAAACCTTTTGTTAAAGCTTTTTTAAAAATAGTCAAACTCAAACGCTCTGTAGTTTGAAGAGACACTTCAAAGGCAAAAACCATACCCAAATGCCTTAAATTACACACCACTTGTTGCTTTATCAAATCCTTTAATGCCTCTTGAAGAGTGCTAAAAATAAATTCGCTTAAAACTTGGTTTTTTTCAATAATATTTTCTTTTTCAAAAATATCTAGCGTAGCATTTGCACACGCACATGCTAGGGCATTTCCTGTATAGCTATGCGAATGTAAAAACGCTTTATTTTCTTCATAGGGGGCATAAAATTTATTATAAATTTCATTATGAGTTAGTAGCACACTTAAAGGCAAATACCCCCCACTAATCCCCTTAGACAAACATAAAAAATCAGGTTTAATTTTACATTGCTCATAAGCAAACATTGTCCCTATGCGTCCAAACCCTGTGGCGATTTCATCAAAAATAATATGAATCTTTTTTTCTCTACACATTAACACCGCTTGTTTAAGATATTTCTCACTATAAATATTCATATTTCCCGCACATTGTAAAAGTGGCTCTACAATAAAGGCACAAATTTCTTTATCATGCTTATCTAACAAATGTTTTAAAGCATTCAAGCAATCTTGTATCTCGTTGTCATTTTTAGGCACAGGCGTAGTAAGATTATGTAATAACAAAGGGGTGTAAGTGTCTTTATAAAGCTTCACATCACCCACACTCAATGCTCCCAAAGTCTCGCCATGATAGGAATTAGAAAGCGATAAAAAAAGCTTTTTTTGATAGGTTTTATTCTCTAAAAAATGAAAATGATAGCTCATTTTTAAAGCGATTTCAATACAAGATGAGCCATTATCTGCATAAAAGCATTTATCTAATTGTGTGAGTTTGCATAGTCTTTGAGAAAGCGTAATAATGGGCTTGTGGCTAAAAGAAGCAAAAATGACATGCTCTAAGTCATTGATTTGATTTTTGAGTTGTTTATTGATGTAGGCATTACTATGTCCAAAGAGATTCACCCACCATGAGCTAATTAAATCCATATAGGCATTATTGTTAAAATCATAAAGATACATTCCTTTAGCCCTTTTAATAGGGATAATAGGAAAATTTTGATGCTCTTGCATTTGTGAGCAAGGATGCCAAATATGTTCTAGATCTAGAGCGGCTAGATTTTCTTGAAAATTCATTACAAAAACTCTTTTAAATAAGGATATTTTTAATAACCTTTGGTTAAAATAAGGCTATTTGATTTTACACAAGGTTTATTAAACCTAACATTAAACACCAATTTTAAATTTAATCTTTGATTTTAAAGGAATTAGGGTTCTTATGATTGAATGGATGCAAAAGCATAAAAAATATTTAGTAATTACGATATGGATAAGCACCATTGCTTTTATTGCTGCTGGTATGATAGGCTGGGGGCAATATAGCTTTTCTTTCCATAGCGGTAGTGTTGCCAAAGTGGGGCAAATTGAGATTTCTCAAAATGAATTAGCCCAAGAATACCGCCGTCTTAAAGACGCTTATGCTGAGTCTATTCCTAATTTTAAAGAGCTAACAGAAGAACAAATCAAAGCCATGCATTTAGAAAAAAGTGCGTTAGATATGCTTATCAATCAAGCGTTGTTAAGAAACTTTGCTTTAGATTTAGGGCTTGGAGTTAGCAAGCAAGAAATTGCAAAAGAAATTAAAAAAACAAGCGTTTTTCAAAAAGATGGCGTTTTTGATGAAACGCTATATAAAAATGTTTTGCAAGCCAACAATTATCGCCCCAAACTCTTTGAAGAAAGCGTTGAAAAATCTCTAATTTTGCAAAAAATTAGTGCTTTATTTCCCAAAACCACTACCCCTTTAGAGCAATCTAGTTTATCACTTTGGGCAAAATTACAAGATAAGTTAGAAATTCTTATCTTAAATCCTAAAGATGTCAAAATCTCTCTCAATGAAGATGAGATGAAAAAGTATTATGAAACGCACAAAAAGGATTTTAAAAAGCCTACTAGCTTTGAAACCCGCTCTTTATACTTTGATGCTAGTTTAGAAAAGCCTAGCTTGAAGGACTTAGAAGAGTATTACAATAAAAACAAGGCATCTTATTTGGATAAAGATGGAAAACTACAAGATTTTAAAGACATTCAAGAACAAGTCAAGCATGATTTGAATATGCAAAATACAAATGAAAAAGCCTTGAGAAGTTATATTGCCTTAAAAAAAGGGCATACAGAAAACTACACCACACAAAATTTTGAAGAAAATAACTCTCCCTATACTACAGAAATCACGCAAAAACTAGATAGACTCAAACCCCTTGAAATCCTAAAACCAGAACCCTTTAAAGATGGTTTTATAGTAGTGCAACTTGTCTCTAAAACTAAAGACGAATTACAAAATTTTGATGAGGCTAAAGGCACTCTTAAAACTCGTTTGACTCAAGAAAAAACTCTCAAAGCACTGCAAACTTTAGCAAAAGAAAAACTTAAGGATTTTAAGGGAAAAAATATAGGCTATGTCAGCTCTGGTTTCAAGGGCACTATTGATGTGCTTACCCAAGAAGAAAGCGCTAAATTTGTCAACACCCTATTAAACCGCCAAGAAAGTAGTGGTTTTATCGCTTTAAATAACAAGGTTGTTCTCTATAAAATCACTCAACAAGATTTTAACCACACGCTTAATGCAGAAGAAAATCAATACTTGGGACGCCTAATAGGCAATATTAAAACCGATTTATTTGATCGTGCTTTAATAGAAGAGCTTAAAAAACGCTATAAAATTGTCAAATACATTCAGTAAAATAAATATTAAGGAATCTATGATGGAACAAAAAGAAATTATTTTAGGAGTTGATGTTGGCTCTAGGAAAATCTGTGCTATAGTAGCAGAACTTAGAGATGGAATTTTACGCATTATTGGCACTGCACATCAAGATTCTAAAGGGATTAAAAAAGGGCGTATCAATAGCCTTTCAGAGGCCTCTAGCGTGATTAAGGAGGTTATTAACAATGCCAAAAAAATGGCAGGACTAAACACTTATGAATCCCCTAACCATATCTCTCTCCCCTTTGAAACATCGCCCCATAGCCCTATCAAAAAAACTAAAGCCATTGTCTCTTTTTCTGGAGCCTATGCAGCTGAGGAAAGCATTAACAGCTCTGGGGTAGCAAGCACAAAAGATAATGTTGTTACCATAGATGATATTAATCGTGCAGTCAATAACGCTTGTACTAAGACTAGTTCTAGCTTAGATAACAGCAAGCGTATTTTACATGCATTGCCTTATCGTTTCACTTTAGATAAACAAGATGTGAATGACCCACTAGGTATGAGTGGGACTCGCCTAGAAGTCTTTGTTCATATCGTTTATACGGACAATAACAATATTGAAAATTTAGAAAAAATTGTGATTCAATCAGGCGTAGAAATTGAAAATGTAGTGCTTAATTCTTATGCTGCATCTATTGCCACTTTATCTAGAGATGAAAAAGAATTAGGCGTAGCATGCATTGATATGGGTGGAGAAACTTGCAATCTTATGATTTATAGTGGCAATTCTATGCGCTATGACCGATATATCCCTGTAGGCTCACACCATCTAACCTCTGATTTATCTCATATGCTCAACACTTCTTTTCCCCATGCAGAAGAAATAAAAATCAAATATGGCGACCTTTCTTTTGAGAGTGAAGAAGATGTGCAATCTATCAATATTCAAGTCCCTCCAATAGGCTCAGATGGCAAGGAAAATCATGTTGTGCCTCTTAGTGATATTCAGCCAATCATGAGAGAAAGAGCTTTAGAAACTTTTAGAATAATCCATAAGTGCATTCAAACAAGTGGGCTTGAAAAGCATTTAGGTGGTGGAGTCGTATTAACAGGTGGAATGACTATGATGAAAGGCATTAAAGAGTTAGCCAAAACTTATTTCACCAATTATCCTGTGCGTCTAGCCACTCCTATGGAAAATGGTGTTATGGGTATGTTTGAAGATTTGAAAGATCCTCGTTTTTCAGTAGTTATGGGGCTAATCTTGTATAAAGTGGGGGGGCATACTAACTATGAGCGAGACTCTAAAGGGGTTATTCGCTATCATGAAAACAATAATAGTGCTAGAAGACCCAATCCAAGCCCTCTTGAAACAACACCTCAAACATCTATTACAACATCTCAAACTACCCCAGATTTAGGTAATTTAATTTCTAAGGAAGATAAACTTCCCATAACCAAATCTACTGAAGATAAAGGTTTTTTCAAAAAACTTTTTGAAAAATTTTCTACTATGTTTTAGAGCAAAGGAGTATTCTTTGGTATTGATTTAAGTGTTATTTTATTATATTATAATTTATAAAATTATTTTTAACATAATTAAAAATTTTAATATATTAAATATAATTTAAATATATTTTATAGTATCTAAAGATAGCCAATGCAAGACTCTAAACACTTAGATACACTTATCAAAATTGCATAAAAAATAACAATATCAAAGAAAAAACCATAATTTTCAATATCAAAATACTATAAAAAGATGCTATAATAGTAAGAACACTAAATTGCTAACAGCAAGCAGAGCTTAGAGCAGAATTATATTGAAGGAAATGGCTATGATTCAAGAGGCAAGAGTCGAGGATAAAGACATCGGTCAAGCGAGCATTCAAGAAATAACCGACTCTCCCCATAAAGAGACTAAAATTGTTGTAATTGGTATAGGAGGTGGGGGTTCCAACATGGTTAGACATCTTATTGAAACTAGCATGCATCATGGCGTTATCCCTATTGTGGCTAATACTGATGAACAACATCTCCAAGATAATCCTACGCAGATTAAAATCCGTTTGGGCAAAGAAGTTACAAATGGTTTAGGAGCTGGAGGGGATCCCAAGGTGGGTAAATCAGCAGCTGAAGAAAGTGCTGATGAGATTAGAAAATTTGCTAAGGGTGCAAATTTGGTTATTGTCTGCACAGGACTTGGCGGAGGCACAGGAACTGGTGCGATACCGGTGGTTGCTGATATTGCCAAAAAAGAGGGAGCTTTAACCGTTGCCGTTGTTACTAAACCCTTTAGAAATGAAGGCAGAGACCGCACAAAAAAAGCTGAAAGTGGCTTAGAAGAGCTAAAGAGTGTGAGCGATTCTATTGTGGTTATCCCTAATGAAAAACTTCGCTCTACAATGAAGCCAGCTGCTAGTATTGACGAATGTTTTAGAGAAGTTGATGATGTGTTGGTGAGAGCCGTAAGTGGAATTTCTGGCATTATTACCCAAAAAGGCAAGGTTAATGTAGATTTTGCAGACTTAAGAACCGTTCTTGGCTTTAAGGGATTTGCTCTAATGGGCATCGGAGAAGCCATTGGCGAAAATGCAGCTGTTACAGCAATGGAAAACGCTATTCAATCACCCTTGCTTGATAATATTTCTATTAATGGAGCTATGGGTGTTATTGCTTGCTTTGAGTATCCAAAGGGTTATCCCGCAGCGATACTTTGGGCTGCACAAGATATTATTTATGAGCGTGCACATGAAGATTCCATGGTGAAATTTAGCTATATTGAGCGAGATACTCTTCCAGCTGACCAAGTGCGTGTAACTCTCATTGCTACGGGTTCTGAGAAATCTAAAGATGAAGAACCTACCCCTTTAGAGAATATCGCTACGGCAACTCAGTCTACTATTAAACCCAGAATGGTAGTCAATGGAGGGAGAATCCCTACAAGCGAAGAAGATTTAGACATTCCTGCTTATCTGAGAAATCAAAAGGATTGATTTGATAGATCTCCTTTTTTTACTCGCTATTAAAGCTTGTAGAATATTTGGGTGTTCTATAGAATAGAAATTTTGTTTTAAGATGCTTTTAGCCTTACTCGTCTCATTTAAAGCTAGGTCTTTTTTATCTCAGTAAGCAATGAAAGCCAATTTTTGCAAATAGTTTCATCTAGATAATTATGTCCTACAAGTAATTCTTGCTTTGATTATTTTTTAGGAGCATGTTTTTTTAATTCTTGCCCTAGATTTTATTTTTTAAATACCCTCCTTTGTTTTCTTTATTTCTTTGATATTTTATTTTAGGTAATTATTTTTATATTTATCTAGGCTCTAGACTAACATTATCGTATAACAATGCTGATAATACTATCTAATAATCTGCTTTAAGCACTTATAAAATTAGAAAAATACTTTTTCTTATTTTTGTAATAACTTAAATGCTACTCTAAACTTGCCGATTATCAAATATTAATTGCAATACAACTAATAAATATTACAATAAGTTTAGAGAATAAAACCATTCTATACAAAATAACTAAAATCAAAATATTATAGGCCAAGTAGAATTAGATGCAAGCTATTTTGGAGTTACAAGAATAAGGGGAAATTAACACTAAATCTAAAAAAGATAGAGGGACTTCAAAACAACCTGAATTTGGTATATTCTTGATAAATTGAGAAGTCTTTAAAATAGTACAAGATATTAAGAAAACCACATTAAAAGACATTATCAATCAAAAAATTAAACCTAAAAGTATTTGTTTTATACAAATTGGTTAGAGACACTATGATAGACTTGCTAATGCATGGCTTGATGAATATTTTAGGGTTAATCATTATCAAAGTGAATTTGCTCTAGATGACAATATTCATATCAATAGAACTGAAAGTTTTTAGTTCTTTTACTAAAAGGCGATTGCTAAAATTTATGGTGTAAAAATTAATTTTAAACTCCATTTAAATATGTGAGTTTAAGCGGTGCAAAGATAGAAATTTACTATGTAATGTGCTAAAGAATAGGTTTAAAAAAGTCTTGCTAGTTTAGAGACATTATAATTTTAAAATGGAAGAAATTAAACAAATTAAAAGCAAATAATATTTTTATATTCTTTTCAAGTGGAAGTTTAAACCATTTATGAAAAGTTGCTTTCATTTAGAATTACACACCTTATTATGCAGGTGGATTTATGAGAATAAGACGCATAAATGAAAATAAGGCAAAAACAAATTTTATTTTCTATATATTTAATTATATTTTTAAAAAAATTAATAAAATGTTTATTTGTAGGTTCAAATATTAGTAATCTTTCAAGTAAAATACAAACCCTTAAAATCCCCTTACCACCCCTAGAAATCCAAGAACAAAATCATTAAGCACTTACAAGATTTAGACGCTAAATTCCAACAAATAAGAATGAGTACCAAAGAGTATCAACAAGAAATCAAACAATTATTACAAGGCTTATACCAATAAGCTAACCAAAAAATTAAATGATAACGCTATTTTTGAAATCAGCATAGGAAAAAGAGTTTTAAAAAATGAAATCCAAGAGAAAGGAAAATTCCCTATTTATAGTGCGAATGTTTTTGAGCCTTTTGGTTTTATAGACAAGCAATTATTGAATGATTTTTCACAAGCAAGCGTTATTTGATAAATTGATGGAGACTGGATGGTAAATGTTATGCGAGCTAATTGCAGCTTTTACCCAACCGACCATTGCGGTTATTTGCGTGTTAAAAAAGCGGTTATTGAGCCCTTTTATTTAGCGTATGTGTTAGAAATTGCAGGACACGAATTGTGTTTTTCAAGGGTATTAAGGGCTTCTATTGATAGGGTAAAAAAATATTACAATCCCACTCCCACCCCTAAAAAATCAACAAGAAATCATTAACCAAATTGAAATCTTAGAAAAAGAAATTAAGACCCTACAAAACGAACTTAATACCATAGCCCCACAAAAAGAACGCTATTTAAAAGAACAATTAGGGCTAGATTAAAATAAATTTGAAATCTTAAAGAGTTTTATTTTTAACCATTTTATTATGACCATCATAGGTCAAGAATAATTTTTTTAAGGAAACTGTCTAGGTTTTTTACCCATGATAAACTCTCCTATTAAAATTTATCCACATAGTCGCAACTTATGGGAGGCGTCTATTTTGCAATAATCTTTCTTGCCTTCTTAAAGCTATTTAGGGTATCGTTTGCATCTGAATATTCTTTGCGATCATATTAGAAAATTTAAAGAAGTAATGTTTTGAATATTGATAAGGGTGTTTTGCGTATTGAGTTCAAACTATTAAGAGCATTTATTATATAGGATTGTTTGTTGTCTTGGTCGGTATTGCAAGAGGTTTTTATAAGCAGAATGAAAACTTGGTTGGCCTTTAATAAATAATTAAAAAATATCATTAAATTTTAGCATCCTTAAGATTTTTTAAGGCATGCCCTTTAAAAGGCATGCTTAAATTTTTGGGCTAGAAAAATTAGTTGGTTTCTTGGATTTGGATTTTCCCACCTTTTAAATATCCTACTTGTCCATCAGTGTTTTTCTCAACCTCAATTTCATTGGCTTTAGCTTTAGCAGTCTTTTCGTTTTTGACACTTTTTTTAATGGTTCCAATTTTACCGCTTGTCAAATAGCCCTCCATGCGCATTTCTTTGCGTTTTAACGCGCCTTCATAACGGCGTTTTTCTCTATCGGTCTTTGGCTCGTATTTGGGCATCGCTGAAGGCTTGCCATTTTCTACAGCCACCATAGTGAAATAGCATGAGTTAGTGTGCGTTACCACATGGGTTTTAAAATCTTCACTTAACACTTTGATGCCTACTTCACAAGAAGTGTTACCCACATAATTGATACTAGCTAAAAAGGTCAATAAATTGCCTACAGGGATAGGGTGCTTAAAGGTTACGCCATCTACACTTAAAGTTACTGTGCCCTTACCGCAATAGCGAGTGGAGCATACATAAGCCACTTTGTCTAATAAGTTGAGCAACTCCCCCCCATGCATGACATTGCTAAAATTAGCCATAGTAGGCACAACAAGATAGCTCATCATAAGTTTTGTGGGGTCAGAAGTGTCTACTAAACAATTAAAGTGGTTCTCTTGTGTAGCTTGGTTAGTTTCTAAAGAATTGGGCATGAAAGCTCCTTAATTAAATTTTTTAAGAATGCCTTTTTTTAACACAGACATTCTAAAAACTATATATTAGTAAAAATTCAGTAACATTTAGGTGAACTAGTGAAAATAATTAAAAGATAATATTTTAAAGCAAAATGAGAAGTTAAAATGAGTCAAGAAAACGATAAAATAGAAAAAAAAATTGCTGTTGTTACGGGGGCTAGTTCTGGGATTGGACTAGAGTGTGCGTTGCTATTGTTAGCACAAGGTTATAAAGTTTATGCCCTAGCTAGGCATGCAAGCTTTTGTTCTTCTTTGGAGAATGAGTTTTGTGAAACTATAGATGTAGATGTGAGCGATTCTATCCGTTTGCAAGAAGTGCTAACTAGAATTAAATCTCAAGAAAGCCATTGTGATGTGTTGATTAATTCAGCTGGCTATGGGTTGTTTGGGAGCTTAGAAGACACACCTTTAAAAGATGCTAGAAGGCAGTTTGATGTGAATTTTTTTGCCCTTTGTGAAATAACTCAAACGCTTTTGCCTTTATTGAAAAATAAACCTTATTCTAAAATTATCAATCTATCTTCTATGGCAGGACGCATGGGCATGCTCTTTTTGGGTTATTATAATGCGAGTAAGCATGCTTTAGAGGCGTATAGCGATGTGTTACGCATGGAGCTTATGCCATTTAATGTGGAGGTATGCTTGATTGAACCAGGTCCTATTAGGAGTAATTGGGATAGTGTGGCGTTTGATGATAGGCAGTTTGAGAACTCTAATAGCACTTATACCAAAGAATTAAACACTACGAGAGAATTTTATTCTAGTTTATATGAGCATGCGCTTTCAACTCAAAAAGTAGCACAAAAAATCATGTCTTTAATCGCTCAAAAAAGCCCTAAAACTCGTTGTGTGGTTGGCATGAGAGCAAAATTTTTATTGTTTTTACATAGTATTTTGCCAACTAAATGGCATGATTGTCTTTTTAGAAAAATTGTTCTTGGGAAAGGTGTATGACTAGAACTCTTAGCGCTTTTCAAGTGGGAATGGCATGTTTAGTTTTAGCGGTGTTGGTGTTACTTTTTGGAGGCGAGCAATTAAGTCTCAATGAATGGATAGAAGTGCTAAAGAATGTTAAAAACCATTTTTTGCATAACGAAGAGTTAAGCTCTTTAAGTATTATTATTTTAGAAATACGCTTACCAAGAGTGATTTTAGCATTATTAGTGGGGGCTAGTTTGTCAGGGAGTGGGGTAGTTATGCAAACGATTTTTAGAAACCCTCTTGTTGACCCCTTTTTATTAGGCATTTCTAGTGGGGCTATGCTAGGAGTGGCATTAGCTATAGCGGTGTTTGAATCTAATGTCGCTCTTTTAGCCTTTTTAGGAGCGATTTTAGCGAGTTTAGCGGTTTTGGCACTCAATAGAGTTTTAGGTAATTCAGCTCTTTCACTTGTGTTATCTGGCGTGGTATTAAGCGCATTTTTAGGAGCGTTAGCAGGAGCGGTTAAATTTTTTGTTATCCCTCAAAAAGCGCAAGCGATTGTAGTATGGCTTTTAGGGAGCTTGTCTTTGAGTAGTTATAAGGATTGCTTGGTGGCTTTAATAGGACTAGCTATAGGTTTTATCCCGCTTTTTTTGTTGAGGTGGCGTATCAATTTATTGAGTTTGAGCGATGCACAAAGTTTAAGTTTAGGCATAAATCCGGTGCTTTTACGCTCATTTTGTTTGGTGTGCGTGAGCATGGCAAGTGCCTTAGCAGTAAGCGTGTCTGGCACGATTGGCTGGATTGGATTAGTTATTCCACATGTAGCAAGGCTCTTTTTTGGGGCGAATTTGCAAAAATTGCTTTTAGGCTCTCTTTTAATGGGGGCGTTTTTCTTGCTTTTAGCTGATGTGATTGCTAAGACCATTACGCCTTATGATTTACCGGTAGGTATTACTACAAGCGTTTTAGGAGCGCCCTTTTTCTTATGGCTTTTGTTTAAAACTAGGGGGTTATAATGGTTTTAGAAGTTAAAAACTTGTCTTTTAAATACGCACAAAAACTCATTTTAGACAAGCTTAGTTTTAATGTGCCAAAAAACAGCATTACAAGCATTCTAGCGCCTAATGGCTCGGGTAAAACCACGCTTTTAAAATGCCTTTTAGGGCTTTTAAAACCTTTAGAAGAAACTGAAATTAAGGCTTGTAACAAAAATATTTTACCCCTAAGACCTTATGAAAAAGCTAAATTGATTGCTTATATTCCTCAAGAGGAGCATTATGCCTTTAATTTTAGCGTGCTAGATTTTGTCTTAATGGGAAAGGCGACACATTTGAATTTATTTGCTATGCCAAAAGCTAAGCATATTAAAGAGGCAACCAATATTTTAGAGCGTTTGAATTTAGCGCATTTAAAAGAGCAAGGCATCAATGATTTATCTGGCGGTCAACGACAAATGGTGCTTTTAGCTAGAAGTTTGTTACAAAGAACGCCCTTATTATTGCTAGATGAGCCTACGAGCGCTTTGGATTTAAAAAATCAAGCCCTTTTTTTTAATGCGATTAAAGAGGAGATGAAAAAACGAGAATTGAGCGTTTTAGTCAATATCCATGACCCTAATCTAGTAGCTAGGCACTCTACGCATGTAGTCATGCTCAAAGATAAAAAACTTTTTTTACAAGCTACAACTCAAATCGCTATGACTTCAAAAAATTTAAGCTCTCTTTATGACACACCCTTAGAGGCGATTTGGCATGCTAATAAACTTGTAGTATATGCTTTGTAGTTTCAAGTCTTATGATGAAAACCCATGCAAAAAGCATGGGGCATTTTTAGAAGCTATAGCGCATGCCTAGATTGGAAGCAACACTCCCCATATCTAAAGTGAAATTATGGGCATAGATAAGCCCTAAGTTTAAATACACTCCTTTATTTAATTGCAATTCTCCACCTATCATAACTCTTGCGTTAGTATTTAGCGGACTATGACTTGCATGGATAGTGAAGTTATTTAAAGATACGGCGTTATTAGTGCCAAAGTTTGCAAATTCTTGCAATACACCGGCATTAACATACATATAAGAAGTGTTGCCATAGTAGTAGCGAGCCTCTAAATTCGCATTGATATTAAAAAGGTTGCGATTGCTTGCGCCATGGCTTAAGGCTAATTGGGCGTTATGGCTTTGAATATTGGTTGTGCCTAAGTTTTGATAAGCCACTCCTACACTTGGTTTTAAGACTAATGCGTTATTAAGGAAAGTAAAATCATAACCATAACTAGCTTGAGTTATAGTGCTATAGGACATATAATTATAGCCTTGATTTAAGCCTTGTAATAGTAGATTTTTAAACATCAAGCTTTCATTATTATTGCCAATAGCACCTTGAATGTTGAAATCAAATTCGTGCTTATTAGAAAACACACGAGAATATAATCCAAAATTAGTGTTGTTAGTCCAAGAATTAAGAGCGCTTGAGCCACTTTGTGAGCCATAGCCATAACTCCCAAACCCTCCTACAATCGCTTGTAAGTTTTCGCCATCAATATAAGTGTCTGCTCCTGCACTTGTGCCATATAAGGAAGTATTACCTCCATTACTCAAGCTTGCTCCTCCAATAGCATTAGCCCAAATATTTGCATGCTTTTCATTCTTTGGAGCGAATTTGTATAGCACTTCTGCCATAGTTTCTACAGAGCTAAAGCGTTTGTTTTTGAGAGCTTGTAAGCGTTGCTCAAAAGCACTTAAATACTCTGTGTGGCGTCTAGAGAGATTGACTAAGCGAGCGTTTTGCGTCATGGCATTACTGAGTTCTAAGGTTTGCAAGGCACTCGTTTTATTCTCTAAATTATTCACTTGATGATTTAATACAGAAGTAGCCATGCCAAGGTCTTTGATAATGGTATTGGTGCTATTAGCATCAATCATTTGTCGTGCATAGCCGGCATTGTGTGCATTGATTAACATGGTTTGCAAGAGATTTCTGCCTTGTGTTCCAAAATCTTTTTTAATGCTTTCAATAGCACCATAGCGATTAGCTAATTCAAACACGCTTTCAATCGTGCCAAAAACATTTTTATTGATAGCAACAAGGTTTGGAGTAGCATTAGAATTGAGAGCGGAAAAATTAGCGTAACGAGCGAATTGTGCATTCTCATTGCTATGAGGTAGATTAATAAGGTCTTTACTATCTGTTGCACTAGGTGCGATATGACTATCTTGAACGCTTATAGCGATTTCTTTATGAGTAGCCACTTTATCAATAGCAGTATTTCTCCATGCCCTACCTTCAAGGTATTTATAAGCGCTTGGGTCATTAACCATATTTTGATTGCCAATAGCCATTCCACAATCTCTAATGTCGTTTAAATCTTGCACCACACAAATATCCATGCGTTCATGGTTGCTATTATAAAGGGCTATGCGTTCTTTAAAAGCATTTTCTTGACCAATATCAGTATTGACATTGCTAGAAGTGTTGTAATAATCAATGCTTTGGGCTGACACTAAAACATGCTCCACATTTTTAGTGAGAGTGTCAGCATAATTAATTTTAATGAGAGGATTATAAAAACCGGTTTGACTATTAATGTTGTCATTAAAATCAAATGTCGCTCTATTGCCTACATTTAAGGTTGCTACACGCCCATCTTGAGTGTTGAGATTCATAACCGCTTGATTATTAGTAAAATTACCTTGAATATATAAATCCAAATCTTTGCCATAATCCATGTTAGCCCCTTGAGCTAGAGTGAGATTATTAAACATAAGTCCCGTCATGCCTTCAATACTTCCGGGAGCTCCAAAGGTTAGGAGTTTAGTGATAACCACTTCTCTAATATTTCTCGCATCAAAATAATTCCAAGCGGCATGATAGAATGAGCCAATGGTTAGCTTTTCGCCTTTTTTAAACTTGATACCCCCAGCATAAAGTGGGTTATAGCCTTTTTGTAAGCGCACAACATCAATTACAGAATTTGAGCCTATATCATCGCTAAAGTAAGTGTATTGACCCGTGCTTAAACCATGGCTTGTGGTAACATACAATTCTTTAATGTGAAAGTTTTTAACCGCAACATTTGTAGAAGCTGTAGTGAGTTTGTCAATATTAACCATGCCACTTACACCACTAAAATTTAAGGTAGTAGCATTTAAGCTATTATTTCCATTGCTTGCATTAATATCTTTAAAATTTGCCGTTTTGGCATCCACTTCTAAATCAACAGAATTTCCTAAATCAATATTGCTATTAAAAGTAGCTATGCCATTATGTGTATCTGTGCCAGCTTTAAAAATAAAATTTGCTCTTGAGCCTACAAAAGCAAACCCACCCACTTGGTTATTAACCATTAAATTCCCATTAACAGTGATGTTTCCGGTTTGATTTTCTACTAAAAGAGTGCGTCCACTTGCTTGATTGGATAGATTAATACCGCCTTGACCGATATTTAAATTAGCTGCATTAGTGGTAAGAACGGCTTTATATCCCCCAACTTTAGTAGAAGCATCAGTGTCTACATTCAAGCGATAGATATTTACAACCGTGTTTTTTGCACCCGGAAAAGGGCCATTGACAACTTGCACGGGTTCAACTTGTGGTTTTTGTGAATTGCTATTTGGAGGGTTAATGACCTGAACGCCATTATTACTATTATTTTTCTTAGTGGTTTTTTCTTGGCTATTTTGAGTGTTTTGAGCAATCTCTTCTTTATAGCCACCTTGTGGAGGGGTTATGATGTGTAGCCCCGCACTTTGCCATAAATCTAGAACGCCAATATTGGTATTGCTATTAGCAATAATTCCTGCTTGGGCGTCATTATGATCGCCTACAATAAGATGGCTAAAATTCACTCTTCCATAGACTTCTGCGGTATTTATCAAACTCCATGAAGGTGATGAATAGGCTAATGGGTATTGCAAGCGACCCATCCATACAGCACCTTTGAGATCAACGCCACGCACAATTTGCCAAGGATTGGCTTCAAAATCTTTATCCCAACTTGAAATTAAGTTGAGTGTAGCACCATTGTAGAGAGAGATTTCAGCGTTTTTGCTACTTGTGATGCCTTCTGAGCTTTGCAAAGTTAAGACCGTTGCATTAGGCTTTCTTCCAAGTCCATCACCTACACGATTATTAATCTCTAAAAAATTATCAATTAAAATATTGTTGGCGTTAAAATCCACTCTAGTGGTGCGTTCATTAAAGCTTGTAAAAGAATTACCATTAAATTGCCCTAAGCGTAAAGTAGCTCGTTGCATATCTACATCTAAATCCCCACCGGTATAATTAATAAGCCCTGAGAGATTGTAGATACCCCTTGCATTTTTCATATTGACTTCAAGCTTATTCCATTGACCGCCTCTTACCCAATAATGCCAAGAGGCATTTCCAGAGTCCCAGCCAGATTGGATATTGCCAGAAAGGAGAGACTGATACAAATCATATTGCTTATTGGGATATAAATTAAAGCCTAGACCCGCTTGAACGCGCCAAATTTTTTTGGGAACATTAGGGGCTTGACTAGCTTGTTCGGCTTGTTTGGTTATCCAGCTAACAATGCCTGCAGCTGCCCCTGAGGCAATCCCTGAGGCAATTCCACCAAGAACATCTTTTAAAATATCTGATAAAAGCCCATAATTGTTATCCAACGGAGCTATTGGGGCTTCTTGTAAATGCTCTTTTGCATAAGGACTTATTTCTAAATGAGATGTTTGAGCGCTTAATGAGGTGCTTGTTAGTATGCTTGCTAGAGCAAGTGAGACAACAGGGCGACCCATCTTGTGGCGTATTTTTTGTGTGCTTTTTGACATTATTTTCCTTACTTATTGTTGTAATTTGACTATACAAATGGTGCGATTTAAAACTTTGAAAGTTATGTTTCAATGGCATTTTTTATATAGAATTCTAGGTATTGTAATTTATCTTAACTAATAAAAAAGAAATTAAAAGTAAAAAATGTAATAAATTTAGGAGTTTATGTAAGAATATCTTAGAAAAAAGCTTAAAAAAGCTTTTCCCATGTAGTTCCTTGTGGGGTATCTAACAAAGCGATTTTTTGCTTCATTAGCTCTTCTCTTATGCTATCAGCCTTACTAAAATTTTTTTGTTGCTTAGCTAGGTTTCTTTCTTCTATCTTTTTTTCAATTTCTCTTTTTTCATTCTCGCTTACCCCTAATTGAAAATAATCTAGTGGGTTTTTAAAACCTACGCCAAGCAACTCTTCTACAAAATTTAAATTCGCTAAAATTTCGCCCTTTTTAGCTTTATCTTTAGGATTTTGATTAAGCTCTTCATTAGCTAAAGAAAGCATGTTTTCTAAAACGCTCAAAGCTTTAGAGATGTTTAAATCATCTTGCATGCATTCTAAAATTTCTTTTTTAAAGTTTAAGTTAATAGTGCCTTCAAATCCTAGAACTCTCTGTTTTAAGCGATAGATTTTATCTAAGCGTTTTTTACTCATCAATAAATCTTCTTCATTAAAACTAAGAGTGGAGCGATAATGCACCCCTAGTAAGTAATTACGCAAAATTTCGCCATCATAAGTTTTTAAAGCGTCTTTGACAAAAAAGCTATTTCCTAAGCTTTTAGACATTTTTTCATTATTGATATTCACAAAGCCATTATGCATCCAGTATTTAGAAAGCTCTATTTCAAACGCACAACGAGTTTGACTTGCTTCATTTTCATGGTGGGGGAATAACAAATCTGCTCCGCCTGCATGAATATCAATTTGATAAGGGGTGTTAGGATTAGCTAAGGTTTTAAAAATCATGCTAGAGCATTCTATATGCCAACCGGGTCGCCCCTTGCCTAAAGGGCTATCAAAGCCCACATCATTAGCCCCCTTGTAGCTTTTCCATAAAACAAAATCTTGTTCAGAGCGTTTTTCTTCTCTTAAACCTATACGACTAAATTCCACGCTACTATTATGCGAACTCAAAGAGCCATAATGCTTGTCCTTGCTCGTGTCTAAATAAATATCGCCATTAGTGGTTTTATAAGCGATATTTTTTTCTAAAAGCGTTTCAATCATTTCAATCATAGCGTCTAAATATTCACTTGCCTTTGGCTCTAAGCTTGGCTTTTTGACATTCAAAGCGTTTAAATCGTTCGTATAAGAGTCAATATAAATCGCACTCAATTCTTTAATGCTCTTATTTTCTTTCAAGGCTTTGTTGATAATCTTATCATCAATATCGGTGAAGTTTCTAACCATAGTAACTTCATAATCGCTTAACTCAAGCGTGCGTCTTAGTAAATCAAAAGCAATCGCACTTCTAGCATGCCCTAAATGAGCGTCATCATACACCGTAGGCCCACACACATAAATACTAGCCTTGCTTTTTACTAAAGGCTCAAAAGGGACTTTTTGTTTTAATTTGGTATCATAAATAAACATTTAAAAACCTTGAAAATAATAAATTAAATATAAATGTGTAACTAACGACTTGAACGCTAAGAGCAACAATATTTCTGCACAAGCTAGAAAAAGAATTGCAAGCCATAATTTCAAACGCTTGATTATACCTAAGAATAATTTAAAGCCAAACGCTTTTATAGTTAAAACAAATAAAATAAGTCCGCTCAAACTATTAGAAAGAGCTAGTCCTAAAACCCCTAAAAAGGGCATTAAACTTAAAGAGCAAACTAAGCCTAAAAGAAGTGTGATTAAAGAGATTTTAGCCGCTTTTGCTTGCTCTAATTTAGCATAGAGCCATAAAGAAAAGAGCTTAGATAGTCCAAAAGGGAGTAAGCCCAAAAGATAGAGTGAAAAGACTTGTGAAGTGATTAAGGTGTCTTTAGGGCTAAAATGCCCCCTTTCAAATAAAGCTTGCGTGATTTCCTTACTTAGCATAATGCCCCCGATACTACAAAAAAGTAAGACACTCACTAAGAAAAACCACGCATTTTGTAAGCGTTGTAAGATTAAATGTTGCTCATTGTTTTTAATCGCAATCGCAATGCTAGGAAAAAGGGCTGTGGATATGGCAATCGCAAATAGGGCTAAGGGCAGTTGGAACACTCTATTTGCATAATACAGATAAGACACGCTCCCACTTGCTAGAAATGAGGCTATTGTAGTGTCTAAAAAGGAGGCGATTTGTGCGGTGGAGTTGCCTAATACGCTAGGAAAAAATTGTTTGAAAAAACTTTTTAAATCCTTTTTAGCTTGATTTAAACGATATTCTTTTTTCATCGCATTTGTGGTTTTAAGGCTCAAAAATCCTTTCAATAATAAAGTGAGTAAGCCTAGTTTGACTAAGGGGTAAAAATGTAATATTATTTGAGCCACGCCCCCTAAAAGCACACCATAGCTCAAATAGTATAAAGCTTCTAAATGCGATTTGTCTTTAGAGATAACAAGGGCTAAAATCATGCATAAATTCAATAAGCTTGTGCTATACGCACTTGCAAAAAAGCTGTGCTTGTATTGCAAAAGTGTGCCTAAAAAGGTTGTGATAAACACTAATAAAAGATACCAAAAATTAATCGCTACAATAGGGGTGCATAATTTTAGAGTTTCTTCATTAAAGCCATAAGCGAGCAATTTAGTTAGCCACAAGGGGTTTAAGGCTACAAACAAGCACCATAAAAATAAGATACCACTAAAAAGTAGCCCCACAAAAGTTGCAAAGCTTCCTTTAATAGAACTTCGTATGAAGCTTGGTAAAAAACTTTGTGAAAATGAACCTTCAGCAAAAATACGCCTGAATAGATTAGGCAATTTGAAAGCCACAAAGAAAATATCGCTATACACCCCTGCCCCTAGAATGCTAGCCATCATCAAATCTCGTAAAAAGCCTAAAATTCTGGAGCACAAAATCCCTAAGCTGTTGGTTAAAAATAATTTTTTTAGCATCTTTAGTGTAACTATTACCTAATTTTTAGCGTTTTTTTGTTAGGATATTCCCTTACTTTTTCATTTTCGTAGTATACCATTAGAGAATTAAAAATGCTTAAAATGCGTGTTTTTGATGACTAAATTTGAGGAGTTTGAAAAATGAGCTTGGAGCATTTTGCCCCAAAAACCATTGCACAATGCAAGGATATAAAAAAAGAATTAGAAAAGGTTGCTGAAGAGAATCATTTAGACATTCAAGAAGTGTGGTTTGAGATTTTAAAGACTTCTATTTTTGTCAAACCTAATGCTAAAGATGATTTTAGTGAGGCTCTTGGGGGTGAGCTACAACAATTAGAAGAAGATGAATATTATGAAAAAAAAGAGCTTTTAATTTACCAAGCGCATGACATTAGAATAAAAGCCTTGCCTTTTGAGCGTTTTTTTAAAGTGGAGTTAAGCACTGAGGCGGATAGCTTAGACATTATTTTAGATGAATGCTTTATTGTATTAGACACAGAGGAATATTACCAAGAGATGTTTGGGTATATCAAAGAGCGTATGGCTTATGAAGGGGTGATTATGCGTCATCTCCCTCAAATGTATGAGCGTTTAAAAGATTTACTCAAACAATATAAAGCTCAAAAAATCACTTCTAGGCGATTGAATTTGCAAACTGCATCACATTTTATGCCTAATATTGAAGAAAAGCCCGTTTTTTTGCTAGAGGAAGAATATGTTCCTACTCATAAAATACCTTTAAGTGAAGAACAAAACACTCTAAAAGAAAGTTATTACGCCTCTAAAGAAAACCAAGCTGTAGCTAAAGTGGCTTATCCTAGACAAGGAGTAAGCGGACGCAATTTAAAGGGCTTTTATATTGAAGTTTCAAAAGGTTCTAGCACGCCCATTCCTATAGGGCATGATAAAAACTTTTTTGAAGAAAAAAATCAAGCGGGGGCTTTGGTGTATTATTCTAAGGCTTTGCAGTATGTCAAAATGGAAAAAGGGCGTTTGTCTGCTAAGCGAGATTTTGAATTTAACGAAGTGAAATCTACCAATACACCTAATCTTTTAGGGGGGTTACAAAGTGGGATTGTTTTAGAGATTCAGGCTAAAGATGAACTAGGCGATGCGATAGATTCTAATTTGATTTTAGAGGCTAGTGAGATTCATGTGCGAGGGAATGTGGGTAAAGATGTGGTGCTTGTAGCTGAGGAAATTGCTATAGAGGGGCAAGTGCATCCAGAGAGTTATGTCTATGCCAATAAGGTGCGTATAAGCAACCATAAGGGCGTGTGCTATGCCAAAGAATTTGAGTGCAAGTATTTAGAGCGTGGAAAAGTGTATGCAGATAGCGCTAAAATGCAAGTGAGTGCAGGAAGTGTTATCTATGCTAAACAAATTGAATTAGAAAAGCTCAAATCAGATAACAAGCTGTATTTTTCAGAGCAATGCTTGATTGATGAAGTGGATGGTAATGGTAATCGCTTTATTTTTTATGCTTTTGGTGGGCGTGAAAATCAAGAAAAATTAAAAGAGGCAAAAGCTTTATTAAACCAATTTGGTATTAAATCTAAAAAAATTATTGCCCAACACCAAGCATTAAGTCATTTAGTTCAAAGCAATCAAGAGACAATGGAAAAACTTAAAAACGCTACTGAAGAAATCAGGCGTTCGTTGATGCAACAAGAAAGCGTGAAAGATGCCTACAATGAATTTATGTTCGCCTTGAAGCGTTTGAAGATTCTAAAAGCTCAAATGCTAGAATTGCAAAGGCTCAATAATGAATGCCACTCTAAGCTCATTAGTATAGAAAATAGCATGCAACAGGCAAGTATCATCACTAAAAATCCGTTTAAACAAGAAAATATTGTGATTTATCACCGCAATTATCCTAAGGTAAGCAACCTAACTGCTACGCTAAGCCATAATGAAAATGTGAATGTCATTTATGAGCCTAAAGAAAATAAAATTAAAAAGGTCTTTAAGGGTGCGATAGCCAAAAAGCCCTAGACATAGGAAAGAGATAAAATGATTGTAGGCTTAATAGGGGTTGTAGAAAAAATTTCAGCTTTAGAAGTGCATTTGGAAGTGCATGGGGTTGTTTATAGGGTTCAAGTTTCTATGCGAAGTTCTGCGTTGCTTCCAGTGGGCAAGGAGGTGCGTTTAAAAATCTTACAAGTGATTAAAGAAGACGCTCATCTTTTATACGGATTTTTAGAAGAGAGTGAAAAAATTCTGTTTGAGAGACTTTTAAAAATCAATGGGGTAGGGGGGCGAATCGCACTAGCAATTCTTTCAAGCTTTTCGCCTAATGAGTTTGAAAACATTATCGCTACCAAAGAAGTTAAAGCGCTTCAGCAAGTCCCAGGAATCGGAAAAAAGCTCGCTGATAAAATTATGGTGGATTTAATTGGCTTTTTTATCCAAGATGAGACTAAGCCCACACAAAATGAAGTCTTTTTAGCCCTAGAGAGTTTAGGTTTTAAAAGCACTGAAATTAATAAAGTTCTAAAAACTCTCAAACCAAACCTTAGCACGCAAGAGGCGATTAAAGAGGCGTTGCAATATTTACGCTCTTAAAAAGATAGAAGTTTATGCGTATTTTAGGGATAGACCCGGGCAGTAGGAAATGTGGCTATGCGATACTTGACTATACGCCTAGCAAGCTTTTTTTAATCACGGCAGGTTTTATCAATATCACTACACGAAGTTTGCAAGAACAGATTTTAGACTTAGTGGAGGCACTAGATCATCTGCTAGACACGCATGAAGTGCATGAAGTAGCGATTGAGGATATTTTCTTTGGATATAACCCAAAGAGCGTGATTAAACTCGCGCAATTTAGGGGAGCTTTGGGATTAAAAATTTTAGAAAGAATAGGGAATTTTAGCGAATACACGCCCTTGCAAGTCAAAAAAGCCCTTACAGGAAATGGTAAGGCAAGCAAAGAGCAAGTGGCGTTTATGGTTAAGCGTTTGCTAAATATCACAAGCGAGATTAAGCCTTTGGATATTACTGATGCGATTGCAATTAGCATTACACATGCCCAGCGCTTGAAATTCCAATGCTAAATTTTATCTGTTAAGATTGGCTTGATTAAATTGCAAATGATTTTTAAGTAAAATTTTTGTTATAACGAGTTTTTTAAAGTTCTATCGCTATTTTTTGTGCAAAATTTAAAAAATTTTTTATAATAAAGAAAATGAATGAATAATAATTAAAAGTTATAACAACTATTATTAAGATTGTTTATGTGTTTTATCTCTCTAGATTAATCGTTACTAAAGACTACGCATTGTTACAAATAGAAATGTTTGCTAATATTTTTTATTGTAAAGAGCAGTATTTTGCAAATGAGCTTAGCATTATTTATTCTTATGGAATTATAATTTCAGCAAGTAAGTTGGCTGGCGTCAATATTACGAAAAATTTTTAAAATCAAAGGACAAAAGATGACTAACAAGGATTTAAAACAAACTAGCCCTTTTGGTGCTCCAATTGGCGATGATAACAATGTGTTTACCGCTGGCCCTAGAGGTCCTGTTCTTTTACAAAGCACTTGGTTTTTAGAAAAACTAGCCGCATTTGATAGAGAAAGAATTCCTGAGAGAGTGGTACATGCTAAAGGAAGTGGAGCTTATGGCACTTTCACAGTTACTAAGGATATCACTAAGTATACTAAAGCAAAGATTTTCTCTAAAGTGGGTAAGAAAACTGAATGCTTTTTTAGATTCTCTACCGTGGCTGGCGAGAGAGGTAGTGCGGATGCAGTAAGAGACCCAAGAGGTTTTGCTATGAAGTATTACACTGAAGAGGGTAATTGGGATTTAGTAGGGAATAACACGCCTATTTTCTTTATTCGTGATGCGATTAAATTCCCTGATTTTATCCACACTCAAAAAAGAGACCCTCAAACTAACTTGCCTAATAACACTATGGTATGGGATTTTTGGAGCAATGTGCCTGAAAGTTTACATCAAGTAACATGGCTTATGGGTGATAGAGGTATTCCTAAGTCTTTCCGCCATATGGATGGTTTTGGTAGCCACACCTTTAGTCTTATCAATGCTAAAAATGAGCGTTTTTGGGTGAAATTCCATTTCAAGTGCATGCAAGGCATTAAGAACTTGACTAGCGAAGAGGCAGCAGAGCTTAGAAAGCATGATATGGATTCACACCAACGAGATTTGTTTGAGGCGATTGCTAGAAAAGAGTTCCCTAAATGGCGCATGAGCATTCAAGTAATGCCAGAATCTGATGCCAAAAAGTATCGTTTCCACCCATTTGATGTAACTAAGACTTGGAGTCAAAAAGACTATCCATTAATGGAAGTGGGTATTGTAGAGTTAAATAGAAACCCTGAAAATTACTTTGCAGAAGTAGAGCAAGCAGCATTCAATCCTGCTAATGTAGTTCCGGGAATTGGCTACAGCCCAGATAAAATGCTACAAGGTCGTTTATTCTCTTATGGCGACACACAACGCTACCGCTTAGGGATTAACCATTCTCAATTACCGGTAAATAAGCCAAGATGCCCATTCCACTCTACTACTAGAGATGGCTTTATGCAAAATGGTCATTATGGGTCTTTAAAAAATTATACTCCTAGCTCACTACCAGGTTATAAAGAAGATAAGAGTGCTAGAGAGCCTAAACTCAATTTGTCTTACCTTGAAAAAGAGTATGAAATGTGGAATTGGGATTATAGAGCTGACGATAGCGACTACTACACCCAAGCAGGTGACTTATATCGCTTGATGAAAGCTGATGAAAAAGAGAGATTGTATAACAATATTGCTGGTTCTATGATGGGCGTTCCTAAAGAAATCGTGGATAAACAAATGGAGCATTTTAAAAAGGCTGACCCAAAATATGCTGAAGGTGTAAAAAAAGCTCTTGAAGAACACATGAAAAAGATGAAAAAGTAGGGGAAAATATAAGCCATTCTAGGTATTCTTGGGACTTAAAGTCTTGGGAATGCCTAATTTGAATAGTATTTTCTAAATTCCGCTAGTTTTTCATTATCCTTTAAAGCGTATGGTAGTCCTTAGAAACGCTAAATAAACACATAAAATAAAAATTTAAATTGTAAAGAGATAGTTATGAAACGAAGAGATTTTATCAAAACAACTGCTTTGAGTGCTACAGGTGTTGTTCTTGGAGCACAA
The DNA here is from genome assembly GCF_900198405.1 of Helicobacter cetorum. GTDB lineage: Bacteria > Campylobacterota > Campylobacteria > Campylobacterales > Helicobacteraceae > Helicobacter > Helicobacter cetorum_C. Next base: position 1,537 of record NZ_FZMR01000036.1, on the reverse strand, counting down.
CTTTTGCAATCTAAAGAAAAAGGTCATGGTGCTGAAAAGTATCATTTAGAGGCACACTATAGCATTGATTTTAATTCTGCAGAGCATACTTCGCTATTTATTCCCATGCCAAGTGTTGTGGCGAGCAATGTGAGTTTAGAGGGGAATTACAGCACTTATAAAAGCATGCTAGTTGATGGTTTGCCATATATGCAAGTGGATTTTAAAAAAAGCGCTAAAAAAAAGCAAGCTAAGCTAAGCTATGAGATTGCCAGTAAGCAACTCAATGAACGCTTGTTTGAGCAAGAAGATTTTGCAAGGCTTGGGCGTTATGAGCGTGAAGATTTGAGTGTGCAAAAAATTGCTAAACAACTTAAAGGCCTAAGTGCTAAGGAGAGCGTGCATAATATTTATGCTTTTGTTAAGCATGAAATGCCTAAAAGACAAAAAGCTTTAGAGGGTAAAGCGAATTTATCTAGGCGTGAGAGTTTGCCTTGGTTTGCAGAAATCTCAAAGGAGAGCATGTTTGTATCTTTGTGTCATGCGTGTGGGATTGAGAGTGCTGAAGTGCAAGGTCTAAAGCTAGGTAAAAATAGAGTGGCTAAAAATGCTTCTATGGTGGAAGTGTATTTTAAAGATTCATTTTTAGCATTTGATTTTCAGGGTAACAATAAGGAAGTTTTTATTCCGTTAAATCGTCATAAAGAGGTGCAATTAGACTCTGCGTTATTACCCACTTTTGGTGAGGCGTTTGCCCTTGTAGATGGTAGGAATTTAAGCAACTATGAGTCAAGCTTATTTGAAAAGAGAGTGCAATATAACACTATTTAATATTTTAGATTAAGATTGCTTGTAGGCAACATGCCCTTTTTAAGGGGATGTTAGAATATTCAAAAAGGAATATTTAATGCAAGGTTTTTTAAAAAAAATAAGCAAGGAATATAAAACTAAGCTTTTTTTTATTTATTGGCTTAGGTGGATGTTAAGTGCGGTAGTGATGTTGCCGTTTATGGAAGTTTTTCATTATTTTAATTTTCCGTTATGGCTTAATCTTTTCTTGGGGCAGACTATTGGAGCGTTAATATTCTTTAAACTTGACAAGTTGATTTTTTCTAAAAAAGAGGGGTAAAAAAAGGAAACTTTTGCTAAAGCGTGTGAGTGCCTTTAATAAAAGGCACAAAAACTATTTTTACATGCTTTGTCTCACTTGCTTTTATAATTTGTGGTATAAAAATTTACGCAAAGAGTTTTTTGAGTGTCTTTTTAATGGTCAAAGGCACTTAGTTTTTTAAAATGACATTTTTATATAGATTTAGAGAGAATGTAAAAAATATTTTCTATATTTTTAAATAATATTATAGGAACTATTTAATATGACTTGAGCAGATTTTTTATTGCAATGTTTTATATGAATGAAAAATATACTTTAGCTCTTTTGGTTAAAAATTTCCATTATCTCACCGCTTATTGTTAGCTGTATTACTGAAGACACTTTAATACTAAGATTTTATTAAAAACAAAGTTTAAAAGAGTTTTTATAAGTCCCTCCAAAAAAAAC
>NZ_FZMR01000003.1 GCF_900198405.1 Helicobacter cetorum | reverse complement strand
GGGGTAACTTGCTGAAGTTCATAATACTTGTATCTACAATGGCGTTTTCAAAAACTTTTAAAGCGTTCAATTCAGTGTAGCTTTTCATTGTAGTTGTTTTTAGTAAAAACTCTCTTAATTGAGTGCCGTATTTAGCTCTAGTGTATTTGTTAGAAGTGATGAAAGAACAAAGCCCATTAGGTTTTAGAATGTTAAAAGCAAGGGCAAAAAAGTAGGTGTAAATATCAGCGATGGCGTTGTAAAATTTGATTTTATCTAAGGATTTATCCCTTTTTTTAATTTCCATTTTTTCGTATTGCGTTTTTAAAAGGGGTTTTAAATCTTTGATTTGCTCTTGCCTAATATAAGGCGGATTTCCTATAATCAAATCAAAGCCCTTAAAGTTGCCTAGATTATCTAAAACTTCGCTAAATTCAAAGCGCCATTCAAAGGCGTTAAAATATTGCTCTTTTTCTTGCTCTAATCTTTCATACACTCTTAAAACATTGTTATTAAAATGCTCTAAACCTACACTTTTATCAACTTTATCAAGTTTGGGGTAAGAAACATAATCGCTGTTAAAAAGGTCTTCTTTAGCCATGCTTTTTTCTAAACTTTCGGCTTCTAATTCTATGGCTACATGATTGGTTTCTGTGATAATGCTCTTACCATAGGATTTTAAATGCTCTTTTAAAACCTTTTTAAATACCTTATAGCTCTCTAAGGATTTCATTAGGTCGTGTTTAAAAAAGTTCTTGATTTCTTTTATTTCATTATCCAAATCTTTCTTGGTTTTGTTTAAAAAATGAGCGGTTTTATAATCATTTACTAGCTTTTTATACTCATTGATTTTATGCTTAATATTTTGATTGGTAATTTCTCTATCAAATCTAAACCTAGAAATAAGCGAATTACCACATTTAATGTTAATATCAATGTTAGGTAAGGTTTGTAGGGTGTTAGTGTTAGTGTCATTTTCAAAAATATAGTAGCTGTATTTTAAGAGTTCAATCCATAAGCGTAATTTAGTGATTTCACAAGAATTAGGGTTAATATCCACGCCAAAGAGTGTGTTTTCTATCAAAGACTTTTTAAGCTCAAAAAGTTCTTTTTGGATTTCATGGTAAGGGTCGTCTTTATCGCTTGGTTTGTTGTAAAAAAAGACTTTATCATCAACTAAAATCACAATTTCATCATTAATTAATTTTAGTTTGTGTCTGTATAACGACTTGATAAGCCCTAATTCAAACGCTATTTTGATGAGTTCATTGAGTGCTGAAACAAGAAAATGTCCACTCCCTACAGAAGGGTCGCAAATCTTAAGCTCTAAAAGGGTGTTTAGGTATTCTTGGCGTTTAGTTTCATTATAATTTCTATCTATAAAAAGCTCTTTTAAATCACTTAAATTTTTATATTCTAAATGATACTTGTTATTGAATTTATCCAAGACAATTGGTGTGATACTCTCTTTGCACATAAAATTTGTAATCAAGCTTGGCGTATAAAAACTCCCCTCTTTATAACCATTAAGTTTTTCAAACACTAGCCCTAAGACGCTGGGGTTAATGAGTAAATCATAATTGATTTTAGTGTTATCTCTTATATCTTTAGGGGTGGTGGTAAAATCATAGGCATTAAGGAAGTTGAATAAATATTCTAGTAAATTTAATGCTGTAGTATCTTTAAAATCTTTTTCTTTTTTAAGAATGGATTTAGAATGAAGTTCTAAAGGCTTGTTGTTAAGCAATTTGATTTCATAATTTTCTAATTCTAGGGGAGTTTTATCAAATAAGCTAGAGTTTAAATAAGGGATTTTTTCTAAAACACTTCTTTTGTTTTCAAATTCTAGGTTTCTTTCATTTTCTCTCTTAGCTAACACTTCAAAAAAGAGTGTGTTTAGGGCGTTAAAATCTTTAAAATTCTCTATGCTTAAAAAAGGTTTTTCAAAATGCTTGAAAGAAATTAAAAGGCTTTCTAAAAGGCGTAAAAATAAAATGCGGTTATTCCAGCAAATGAGTAGTTGCATGACTTTTTCATCATCTAAATGATTGTATCGCTCTTTTAAAGCATGGCTTAGAGAGTTAGGAGTATCGCTTGTTCTGATTAAAATTTTTCCTTGTTCGCTCACTTCTTTCAACCCTAAAATATAGAGCAATTCAGCATAAAAGCTCTTGTTTAGAATATTGCTATCTATTTGCTTTCTCTCTTTGAGTAAAAAAGTAGGCTCTAGGGCTTGATAGATTTTAGCTGAATTATTTGTTGTTAGATTGATATGGTAGTATTTTAAAGTCTTATCTAAATCTTTTATGTGCTTTTTGCAAGATTTGTAAAACCCTTCAGTGCTAGTATCATTGCCTTTTTTATCATCACAATTTTTAAAGGCTTTTTGAATTTCTTTATCTTTATTAAAAATCTCAAATTCGTTCGCATCAATAATATAAAGCTCATTGATAGTGGCTAAAATGATATGCTTAATATTGTTATTATTTTCTTTTCTTTCTTTGAGATAGTATAAAAGGCTTTGGTGTAAGGCCTTGCAATTCAAGTCGCCATTTTTAACAAATTGATTTTTATTTCTAGGTTTTTTAAACTCAATAATGACTTCTACTCTATTATCGTCATTATAAATAACACTATCTATATTATTTTTGGTGTTTACTCTGTAATGAAAGGCATTTTTTAGAAAATCATTAAAAGCATTCTTTTGGTGTTCTTCGCTCTCTTTTCTATCTGTTTCTAAAAAGGTATTAAAATGCTCTTCAAAGGTTTTTAGCTCTTCCTTGCTTGGGGGATTTGATGTTGAAAACTCTAATTGCCTATATTCCATTTATATTCTAACCTACCGATAATAAGCCCATTGCTCCAAAACTAAGGAATTTTCTTTTTGGGTTTGCCAACAGAATTTGAATAGGAGTTTATAGCGCCCCTTTTTCTCATCATCTTCTAATGAAAAGTCTAAAGGTTCGCACGCATTATCACAATACACTTCCCCTAAAAATCTAGGGGATTCTTTACTTGGATAAGGCATTAAATAAACTTCTGTTTTGATTAAGGGGACATTGGGGTTTTTCTTTTGCATTTCTATATAAAGCGTGTTGTTAGCTCTAAGTTCTAAGGAATCTTGCAAAAGCTTTTGTTGGGTTTTTTTATTGCCATGCGTGCCTAAGGAATAATAAGGAAAAATAGGTTTTTTAGCCGATGAATCAATCGGCTTTATATCCACCACAAAATCATAATCTTTTTGGAATTGCTCATAAGCTTTTAACATGTGGTTAAACCCTAAATCCACATCGTTATGATTAGCAAAATACACCATATCGTTCTTGGGCGAATTTTTTAGGGCAAACACTACAAGAGCGACCACTATCCCCATGCCAAAAAGCAACACACTTAAAATCCCCAAAGGCCAAAAGTTTCTGTTCGGTCTATCCATTGCCTAACCCCAGCTTAAGATTTTCTAAAGAAATAAATGCCAAAAAATACACCTAAAAGAGTAAGCAACAATATATACATTATCACTTTTGACAAAGTTGCCCCTCTGTCGGCACTAAAATTCTGTGCTATTTTAACATGAAATTTCTCAGCTAGGCTATCTAGTGCCACTGAATAACCATTAATAAGCATGGCTGAAATCCTAGAATTAGTGTATTCTTCATCATTTGTGGGTAATAAGGGGGCAATATTTTCAAAAAAGATTTTATCAGCATTGATTAAATCTCTTGGGTTAGAGACTAGCTCTATTTTTTTAGCATCGTGGTAAAAAAAGAATGCTACATAGGGGGGTTTAAGTTGTTTCAAAAAGCTCTCTTGGTAAGCTTGGCGCTCGCTTTTGGTGCTAAGATGAATAGGATTTTCTTTAAAATCGGTCATATCTATAATAAAAGAAACCCCCGTTTTAGTATAAAGCTCTTTAGAAACGCTCTCTATAAGCGAAACGCTTTTTTCTACCAAACGCCCCTTAGAGTTGTTAAACACATAAGATTTTTCTATAATTTGGCTTGCACTAGCACAATTAGCTAACAAAAGCATGCCAACAAGCATGCTTAATAGCCTTTTAAATGGCTGTGTTATCAAAGGCTGAATAAGAATAGATTAGGCACAAAAGAAATGACTATTGTCATTGCAATCGTTGCAACTATCATTAAAGCTAATAATTTTTCTAAAGTAGTGAATTTCATTGTATCTCCTTACTTGACTAGCTCATAATTCTCACGATTTTTAGAACTCTTGGTTTCTAAAGAGTTGATGTCTTTATAGCGATAGTAGTTTGTGGCTTGCTCTTTTTGAATCTCAATCGCCTTGCAAGCAAAAAACACCACCACGCATAAAAGCACGGCTACTACGATTAAATTCCCCACTAATCCGTTTAAAATTCTCATTTTTAAACCCCTTTCTTAGTCTTCTAAAGGTTGCAATGATTTGATAAATTCAGCTAATGCCTTAATTTGTAAATCATTGAAATTCTTATACTTAAATGAAGGCATATGACCGATATTACCTCTCTTACCATGGGTTAGAACATCTCTTAAAAAGCCCTCCGTGCCATAAGTCGTTAAATTAGCTGCAAACGCTTGGTTATTTTGCAAGCCCTTACCATCACTTCCATGACAGCCCGCACAACCCATGCTCTCAAATAATTCCTTGCCTTTATCAATGAGTTGAGGATTTTTAGTCTTTTTAGCACCAGATAGCTCTGCCATAACATAGCTTGCAACGGCTTTAGCATCTTTTTCGTCCATATCCATTGCAGGCATTTCACCGGCCATATAATCCATACCTTTAGAGCCATGCTTAATGGTATCTATGATGCCCTCTTCTTTACCCCATCGCACTAAATTTTGAGCGCTATTATGCAAGCCCTCAGCCGTTACACCATGGCATTGTGAGCAATGAACTAAGAAGATTCCTTGACCCATATCCACTAATTCCTTTTGCCCCAAGTGCTTCCATTTTTTTTCAAACTTTTGATTGTATGCTTTGACTTCTTCATTGTATTGCCCAATTTGAGAAAAGCTATTGAGCGGATACCCAAAAAAGAAATACCAAAAAGCCCATACAATCAAACACATAAAGCTTACTACCCAACCTACAGGAATGTTGTTAGTAAACTCTCCAATCCCATCAATTAAATGCCCATCATTTAGCAATTCGCCTTGAGATTTGCTATCACGCATTTCTTTAATGAGCGAGCTAGATTCATAGATGGTTAGCACTAAGATTACAAGTGCTGCAATTAAGCCAAAAACATTTATATGGTCGTTTAAAAAATCCATTTCAACTTTCCTTTGTGCTGTTGCCATAAATTCTCTTATGGCGTGGTTCAATCAACTCATCTTCTAAAGTATCATTTAATACCAAGTATCCATAGCGTTCATAATCCACTATGCCCTTTTTTTGCTTTCTATACATGCTAACGATATAGGCATAAAGAAAAAGCGTAAAAAGAATGGTAAAAAACACATACGCAAAGCCTCTCACACTTTCTAAATCCATTGTAACCCCCTCTTATTTCTTAGTAGTGATTCTAGCGTTGCCTAAACTATTAAGATAAGCAATCAAAGCTACAATCTCTGGCACTTCACCACGCTCTATAGCCTCTAACACTCGCTTGTCTTTTATATCAGCTGTGATTTTCTTGGCCTCTTCTAAATAAGCTTTTTTAGCCTCTTCTAAGCTCCCTAATTTCACACCATCTTCTGTGTCATAAGGCACACCAAAAACTTTCTTTTGCGTAAAAGCCTCTGCGTAAGCGGTCTCAAAATCACTCTTTTTCTTAAATAAATGCGCATAAGCTGGCATAATGCTGTGTGGCACCACACTTTGTGGGTCAAGCATATGTTTTTCATGCCAATCAGTGGTGCGATAATCCCCTACCCTATGCAAATCAGGTCCAATTCTTTTTGAACCCCATAAAAAAGGTCTATCATAAGCATATTCCCCACTCAAGCTATACGCACCATATCTATCCACTTCAGCTTGAAAAGGGCGAATAAGTTGGGAATGACAATTATAGCAACCCTCTTTCATATAGATTTGTCTCCCAGCAGTTTCTAAAACCGTGTAGGGACGCAAGCCCTCAATAGGGCGAGCGGACTTAAAGAAGTTAGGCAAAATCTCTACCAACCCAGCGATAGAAAACACAAACAAAAACGCTAAAGTAAAAAAGAACGGATTTTTTTCTAAAAAACTAAACATCTCTACTTCCTCCCTTACCTAGCCATAGGTGTAGCATAATTTGGCTCACGCTCTAATTTTTTGCCGGCACTAATGGTCATAAACACATTATAGATAAAGATAATGAAACCAATAAGATACATAACGCCTCCAATGCCCCTAATATTATAGTATGGAATTAGCACTTTAACCGTATCAATGAACTGGTAAGTGAGATTTCCATACTGATCTACATCTCTCCACATCATGCCTTGAGTAATTCCTGCAATCCACATAGATGAGAAGTAAAGCACGATTCCTAAAGTCATAATCCAAAATTGAAAATCCATAAGTTTTGCCGAATAAATCTCTCTTTTGAAAATTCTAGGCACCATGTGATACATGCTCGCAATTAAAGTAAAGCCTACCCAACCAAGCACGCCATCATGCACATGCCCTACAATCCAATCAGTGAAGTGAGCTAGGGCATTCACGCTCTTAATGGCTTGAATCGCTCCCTCTAGAGTAGAAAGCATATAGAATGTTGATGCTAAAACCAAAAACTTAATCAAAGGACTTTCTTTTAATTGATGCCATTGACCACGCATAGTTAAAAGCATGTTAATAGCTGTTCCCCAAGAAGGCAAAATTAATACCACTGAAAACACGCTAGAGAGAGTTTGCACCCAATCAGGCACGGTAGAGTAAATCAAATGGTGTCCGCCTGCCCAAATATAAACAAACATCAAACTCCAAAAGGAAAATAAAGTGAGTTTATAAGAAAAGATAGGCTGACCACTCTCTTTAGGTAAGAAATAATAAATCGTGCCAATAAGTCCGCTAGTGAAAACAAAAGCCACCGCATTATGCCCCCACCACCATTGCACAAGTGCATCATTACTGCCCGCATACATAGAGATAGAATGCCAAATACTCCCTACATTTGCCACAAGATAAGTAGGAATAGAGAGATTATTGAAAATATACATCACGGCAATCCCTACATAAGTAGCGATATAATACCACAAGGATACATAAATGGTGTTCTCTCTTCTCACACCCATGCTCCCAAACATGCTAATTCCCCATAGCACCCAAACAATCACCACTAAAATATCTAAGGGCCACATAAGTTCTGCATATTCTTTGGTCTGATTAACTCCAGCAAACAAGCTAATGACAGCCAAAACCAATAGTACAATCCATAACCAAAAATGCAATAAACCTACAAATTTTAAAAAAGGGTGTTGATGATAAGTGATTTTAAGCACTCTTTGACCGATATAATACCAACTCGCCCAAATCCCTCCAAGAGTGAACCCATAAATCACTGCATTAGTGTGTAAAGGACGCAAACGACCAAACATGCCGTATTCCCCAGCAATGTAATTTAATCCGGGTAAAGATAGCTCAAAGGCTAATACAATCCCTATTAACATTCCTACTGCTCCAAAAATCATCATCGCATAAAGGAACAATTTGCATATGGAATAATCATATTCTTGAGGCGTAGCTACCTGCATGCATTCTCCTATTTTTAGTAAAATTGATAAAACGAGATATATTATATAACTTTATTGTTTCTAAAATGATTAATTTTTGAGATTTTTTTGTAATATTGCTCAGTTTATTGTAATTATTTGAGTGAGATAAACCCATTGAAGTTAATCTAAGGCTAACTACTATGAAACAAATTCTACTGATACTTGTTCCTATAGCAAGCGTGCTGTTTCTCTATTTGCTCGGCAAACCTAGCGAAATAGAACCTCATGCATGGCTTTATTTTTGTATTTTCATAGGTATGATTATAGGGCTGATTTTAGAGCCTGTGCCATCAGGCTTAATAGCTTTGAGTGCGTTAAGTCTATGTGTAGCGTTAAAAATCGGAGCTAGTAGTGAAATAGTAAATGCTAATAAAGCCATCTCGTGGGGTTTAAGTGGGTATGCGAATAAAACGGTGTGGCTTGTATTTGTCGCTTTTATTTTAGGTTTAGGGTATGAAAAAAGCTTGTTAGGAAAACGAATCGCACTTTTACTCATTAGGTTTTTAGGCAAAACCCCTTTGGGCTTAGGCTATGCGATTAGTTTGAGCGAATTGTGTTTAGCCCCTTTTATTCCTAGCAACTCTGCTAGAAGTGGGGGCATACTCTATCCTATAATCTCTTCTATTCCACCCTTAATGGACTCAACTCCTAGTGATAATCCTACAAAAATCGGTGCTTACTTAATGTGGGTAGCTCTAGCTTCAACTTGTATCACTTCTTCTATGTTTTTAACCGCAGGGGCTTTTAACCCCTTGGCTATGGAGATTGCAACCAAAATTGGCATGAATGAAATTTCATGGTTTTCGTGGTTTCTAGCTTTCTTACCAAGTGGTGTGATTTTAATCTTACTTGTGCCACTATTAACTTATAAAACCTGCACCCCCACCTTAAAAGGCTCAAAAGAAGTGAGTTTATGGGCTAAACAAGAATTAAAAGCAATGGATGCGTTCTCTTTGAAAGAAATTTTAATGCTAAGTCTTACCCTATTAGCTTTATTAGGCTGGATTTTTTCTAAAACCTTAGGCTTGCATGCTAGTACAACTGCCTTAATTATCATGGTCTTAATGGCTTTTTGCAAGATTGTAAGCTATGAAGACATTATTAAAAATAAAAGTGCTTTCAACATTTTTTTATTGCTTGGAGCCTTACTCACTATGGCTGGTGGGCTTAAAAATGTAGGCTTTTTAGATTTTATAGGCAATGTAGCTAAGAATTTTTTAGAGCATGCTAATTTAGAGCCTTTAGTAGCGGTATTAGTCATTGTAACTCTCTTTTATGTATCGCATTATTTCTTTGCAAGCATTACCGCTCATGTGAGTGCTTTATTTGCGCTTTTTGTAGGGATAGGTTCAAATGTTGAAGGGATGAATTTACAAGAATTGGGCTTGTTTTTAATGCTGACTTTGGGAATTATGGGTATTTTAACCCCTTATGGCACAGGCCCATCAACCATCTATTATGGAAGCGGATATATAAAAAGCAAGGATTTTTGGAAATTAGGGCTTATTTTTGGCTTAGTGTATTTAGTCGTATTTTTAGGCGTTTGTGTGCCCTGGGTAAAATATGTGGTATTTAGGTGGTTATAATTGAAAGCCTTACACAACGCCCTTTTAAAATGGTATGAAGAGTATGGGCGAAAGGATTTACCCTTTAGAAATTTAAAAGGAATTAACGCCCCTTATGAAATCTATATCAGTGAAGTGATGAGTCAACAAACCCAAATCAACACGGTAGTTGAACGCTACTATTTTCCTTTTTTAAAAGCTTTTCCTACTTTAAAAGACTTGGCTAATGCCCCACTAGATAAAGTTTTATTACTCTGGCGTGGCTTAGGGTATTATTCAAGAGCGAAAAATTTAAAAAGAAGCGCTGAAATTTGTGTTAAAGAATACCATTCGCAATTACCTAATGACTATCAAAGCTTATTAAAACTCCCCGGAGTGGGTGCATACACCGCTAATGCGATTTTATGTTTTGGTTTTAGAGAAAAAGTTGCATGCGTAGATGCCAATGTTAAACGAGTGCTTTTAAGGCTTTTTTCACTGGATTTAAATACTAGCACAAAAGACTTGCAAATTAAAGCTAATGAGTTTCTTAATCTTAATGAGAGTTTTAATCATAACCAAGCCCTTATTGATTTAGGGGCTTTAGTTTGCACCCCCAAGCCTAAGTGTGAGATTTGCTGTTTGAATGATTATTGCCTAGGTAAAAACAGCCTAGAAAAACACACGCTTAAGAAAAAGCAAGAAATCATTCAAGAAGAGCGTTACTTAGGCATTGTAATAGAAGATAAAAAAATCGCTTTAGAAAAAATAGAGCAAAAACTCTATTTTGGCATGCATCATTTTCCTAGTTTAAAAGAAAATTTAGAATTTAAACTCCCCTTTTTAGGAACCATCAAACACAGCCATACCAAATTCAAGCTCAATTTAAACCTTTATTTAGCAAGCATTAAAGATTTAGAAAATCCTATCAATTTCTATAGTTCTAAAGACTTAGAAACCTTACCTATAAGCTCAATGACACTTAAAATTTTGAAATTTCTAAAGGAAAAGAATTTATTTATAACTTAAATGTTGATAAAAACTTTTAGGGCTATTCGCAACAATGCGAAACCCTAAATGTATAGATATTTTTAGAGCTATTTTAAATAGCCCTAAAACTTCCATTTAAGCATGCGGTGCAATAGGCACTACATCTGGGATTAGATACGCAATCGCACTAATCACTACGCCCATAATTACTACAAAGATAATAGAGTATTTCACCGTGAATTTAAACAAATCACTCTCTTTACCCGCTAAGCCTACCGCCGCGCATGCAATGGCAATACTTTGAGGGCTAATCATCTTGCCTAAAGTGCCACCAACCGTATTTGCTGTTAAAGTTAGAACTTCAGGAATATTCAATCTTTGAGCGGTGAGTTGCTGTAAAGCACCAAATAAAAGGTTTGAGCTAGTATCACTTCCGGTTAAAAATACGCCTACCCAACCAATAATGGGCGAAAAGAAAGTGAACGCTTGACCGGTATGCGTGAGCGCCAGAGCTAAAGTAGCAGAAATACCGCTATAGTTTGACACAAACGCAAAGCTTAAAACTAACCCAATCGTAAGAATAGGAAAGCGCATTTCTTTTAAGGTCTCTCCAAATACCCCTACTGCCTCACTAGCCTTTACCCTTAAAACCATCATGCTAATAAGAGCTGCTAAGAAAATTGAAGTTCCCACGGTGTTAATTAAAGGGAATTTGAAAATAACTGCATCGCTTGGGTCTTTACCCTCCACTAAGAATGGTGCACTCTTAAAAATTTTATGGCTGATATTCTCAAACTCAAAATAAAAGTTAGAAAACGCTAACGCTCCACCCTCTTTAAACAAGGCTTTAAACCAAGGCTGAGTCCATAACACAATCGTTACAATCAAAATTACAAAAGGTGCCCAAGCAACAAAAATCTTGCACACATGGTGGTTGTGCTTAGTTGGCTCTACTTCCTTGCCATCACTTCTAAAAATATGCTTAGGTTGCCAAAACCTTAAAAATACTGCCGTGCATACTAACGATGTAATCGCTGAAATGATTCCGGGTAATTCTGGCCCTAAGTAATTAGAGCTTAGAAACTGCGTGATAGCAAAAGTGCCAGCGGCAATAAAAACAGCCGGAAAAGTCTCTCTAATCCCTCTAAAACCATCCATTAAAAACACAATGAAAAACGGCACAATCAAACTTACAAAAAAGAGGATTTTACCTGTCATAGCTGAAATCATAAGTGCTGGCACGCCCACTGCTCCTGCCATAGCCGTAATAGGAATACCCACCGCACCAAAGGCTACAGGAGCAGTATTAGCAATTAAACATAATCCAGCAGCATATAAAGGGCTTAAGCCTAAACCAACTAAAATAGCAGCAGTAATAGCAATAGGCCCTCCAAAACCAATAGCCCCTTCTAAGAATGAGCCAAAACAAAAGCCAATTAAAATCACTAAAATTCTATGGTCTAAAGTGATGGACTGAACACTTTCTTTTAAGATTTCAAAATAGCCTGATTTAACACTGAGTTTATATAAAAAAATCGCTGCAATGATAATCCAAGCAATTGGCCATAACCCATATAAAAATCCATAAACAAAGCTTGAACCTACCATACTTATAGGCATTTTATACACTAAAATAGCAATGATAGCTGAAAGCAATACGCTTAAAAAAGCTGCACTATAACCTTTTAGTTTAAACACAATCAATGACAAGAAAAACAACACAATAGGCAATACTGCTACTAAAGCACTTAACCAAATATTACCCAAAGGGTCATAAACCTGATGAAATTCAACAATGGATTGCACTTAAAGTCTCCTTATATCACACTCTTCACGCCCTAAAGCACAAAAACTCTCCCTAACTTTACAAAAGAGAGTATAGACCACAAGGGTAAAGAGAATCCCAATAATAAAAATTGCTAAAGCAACGATATATTTTACATTAAATCTAAATAATTCGCTCCACTTTACCCATAGAGACCCCATTACACTAGCATTAACAACACTTTTATTTTGCTTATCAATCTATTTATTCTCTTATAAAAGTAAATATAAGATGAATACCAAAGAAAGTTCCAATTTAAGGGGGCTATAACCTACAAAAAGACTAGATTTTCCAATTAAAAGTGTTACTAAATATCACAAGTAACAAAAATACTCAAAATAATCACTAAAAACAAATCATTAATTCTTTATCAAAAACTTATTAATTTTGAGTATCATTGCATACAGATACTGATAATTGAATTTTTAAGGAGCATTATTTTGTCTAAAGTCAATTTTTTTGCTACATGTCTAGGAACAGCCATTTATAGCAACGCATCGCTTAATGCTATCAAATTACTTCGTAAGGAAAATTTGGAAGTGATTTTTAAAAAAGACCAAACATGTTGTGGTCAGCCAAGCTACAACTCAGGATATTATGAAGAAACCAAAAAAGTTGCCTTACACAACATCAAACTCTTTTCTAGCAATGATTATCCTATTGTCTTGCCTAGTGGCTCATGCACGGGTATGATGAGACATGATTATTTGGAATTGTTTGAAGGGCATGCTGAATTTAATATGGTTAAAGATTTTTGTGCTAGGGTGTATGAGTTAAGCGAATTTTTGGATAACAAATTGCAAGTCAAGTATGAAGACAATGGCGAACCCATTAAAATCACATGGCATTCAAATTGCCATGCTCTAAGGGTAGCTAAGGTTATCAATAACGCTAAAAATCTTATTAGACAACTTAAAAATGTAGAATTAATTGAGTTAGAGAGAGAAGAAGAATGCTGTGGGTTTGGGGGGACATTTTCAGTCAAAGAGCCTGAAATTTCAGCGGCTATGGTAAAAGAAAAAATTAAAGATATAGAAAGCCGTCAAGTAGATATAATTGTTTCAGCGGATGCAGGGTGTTTGATGAATATTAGCACTGCTATGAAAAAAATGAGCTCTAAAACAAAACCCATGCATTTTTATGACTTTTTAGCTTTAAGACTTGGACTTTAAAAAAGGATTTTTATGGAAAAACATCATAGCGACCAAGAATACGAAGAAATTATTACTGACCAGCTAGGCGATAAGCAATTAAGAGAAAATTTACGCTCTGCTATGGATACTTTACGCACTAATCGTAAAAATCTCATCAAAAATCGCTACAGCGAATGGGAAAATCTAAGAGATTTGGGTAAGGAAGTCAAGCTTAAAATTCTTTCTAGGCTTGATGAGTATTTAGAATTATTTGAAAAGAATGCGACTAAAAACGGCTTTAAAATCCATTACGCAAAAGATGGTAATGAAGCCAATGAAATCATTTATAACCTTGCTAAAGAAAAAAACATTAATCGCATTTTAAAGCAAAAATCTATGGCGAGTGAAGAAATCGGCTTAAATCATTATCTAAAAGAAAAGGGCATTCAAGCCCAAGAGACTGATTTAGGCGAATTGATTATCCAGCTCATTGATGAACACCCTGTGCATATTGTGGTGCCTGCCATTCATAAAAACCGCAAGCAAGTAGGAAAAATCTTTGCTGAAAAATTAAATGCTGCTTATGAAGAAGAGCCTGAAAAGCTTAATGCTATTGCTAGAAAGCATATGCGTAAGGAATTTGAAAGCTTTAAAATGGGGATTAGTGGGGTTAATTTTGCCATTGCCAATGAAGGGGCGATTTGGCTAGTTGAAAATGAAGGCAATGGCAGAATGAGCACTACTGCTTGTGATGTGCATGTCGCCATTTGTGGGATTGAAAAATTAGTAGAAAGCTTTGATGATGTGGCAATTTTAAATAATTTGCTTGCTCCAAGTGCGGTAGGCGTGCCTATCACTTGCTATCAAAACATCATTACAGGCCCTAGGAAAAACGATGATTTAGATGGTCCTAAAGAGGCACACATTATTTTACTAGACAATAACCGCTCTAATATTCTAGCTGATGAAAAATATTATCGTGCTTTGTCATGCATTCGCTGTGGCACTTGCTTAAACCACTGCCCTGTATATGATAAAATCGGTGGGCATGCCTACCTTTCTACCTATCCGGGGCCAATAGGCGTAGTGGTATCACCCCAGCTCTTTGGTTTGAATAATTATGGGCATATCCCTAATCTTTGCAGTCTTTGTGGGCGTTGTTCTGAAGTGTGTCCTGTAGAAATTCCACTAGCTGAACTCATTAGAGATTTACGCTCTGATAAAGTGGGCGAAGGTAGGGGCGTAGTCAAGGGTGTGAAAGACATGCAACATAGCGGTATGGAAAAATTCTCTATGGAAATGTTTGCTAAAATGGCGAGCAATGGGGCTAAATGGCGTTTTCAATTAAAAATGGCTCAATTTTTCTCGCCTTTAGGCAAGCTTTTTGCCCCCATACTACCCTTAGTAAAAGAGTGGGCTAGATTTAGAACCTTACCTAATATGGATACAAGCTTGCATGCAAAAGTTCAACATTTAGAAGGGGTTATTTATGAGTAAAGAACTGATTTTAAACCGCATTAAAGAAGCTAGAGCTAAGCACACTATTAAGGGGGCAAACCCTGCTTACAAGAATATTATTAAAGTAGAGTTTGAAGATTTAGTAGAAGAATACAAGCATTTTCAAACCTTGAATAAAGCCGAAGTCATTGAAAGCACCAAAGAAAATTTAGAACAAGACATTTTAAAGGTTTTAGAAAGCTTTAAAAGCGAAAAAATCTTACACTCTACGGATTTAGATTTGAATTTTGAAGTTTTTAAGGATTTTTCTTTACAACCCTATGATAAAAAAATTGAAGAAATGCGAGAAGCCTTATTCAACATTGATACCGCTTTGTTGCATGGGGTTTGTGGGATTTCAAGTTTAGGGATTAGTGGGACAACTTCTTCTTTTGCAAGCCCAAGATTGCTCTCATTGATTACGACTAATTGCATTATTTTGTTAAAAAAAGAATCTATTGTGCGGAACTTAAGCGAAGGCATACAAGCTTTAAAAAATCAAAGTAAAGATGGCGTGTTACCTACAAACATGCTCTTTATCGGTGGGCCTAGTAGGACAGCTGATATTGAGCTGAAAACCGTTTTTGGAGTGCATGGACCACAAAAGGTCGCTATCATTCTTTATTAAAAAGGATAAAAATGCAAAAATTAGAAATGGGACAACTCGCCCCAGATTTTAGATTGAAAAATAGCGATGGCATAGAAATTTCTTTAAAAGATTTACTCCATAAAAAAGTGGTGTTATATTTCTATCCTAAAGATAACACACCCGGTTGCACTTTAGAGGCACAAGATTTTAGCGCTTTATTTAGCGAATTTGAAAAGAAAAATGCTATCGTGGTAGGCGTAAGCCCTGATAGTGCTAAATCCCATCAAAATTTTATTAAAAAATGCTCTTTAAATGTGATTTTACTCTGTGATGAAAACAAAGAAGTGGCTAATCTTTACAAAGCGTATGGCAAACGCATGCTTTATGGAAAAGAGCATTTAGGGATTATCCGCTCCACTTTCATTATTAATACGCAAGGTGTTTTAGAAAAATGTTTCTACAATGTCAAAGCTAAAGGCCATGCACAAAAAGTCTTGGAGAGTTTGTAGTTTGGCTCTTTTTTAAAGGGTTTTTAAATGCTCTCGCATTGTGCGTTGGCTCTTTATTTAGAATCTCGCTTTTTTATTTTTCATTTGATTAAAATTTTTTATTTCTTAAGGGGGTTTAGATAGAACTATGCCCCTAAGTTTTAGTAGGCTTTAGGGGGTAAAATTTAACACTATGAATTATCGTGTTTAACAAACATAGAAAAAGCTCTTCATTATACACTGAATTGTCTCTTTTTTGGATTAAGTTGGTGTTAAGGCGTCTCTCTTTATTTTGATGTTTTCAGCATTAAGCTCTTTTGTATTATTGTTATCACATAATGCCAAGCATAGTTTTGTTACGCTAATTAAGGGATTTCAATTTTTATTGTTTAAAAAAATAAATTTTTAGCTTGAACTTGAATACAAATTTTTAAAGAGCTTACCCCTATCTTGTATTAAAATAGGGGCTATTATCAAAATAAAATGCAATGAATTAAAAGGCTCTTATGAGCCATAGATTATTCGGCTAATTTCTTTAAGCGTTCATTTTCAGCGTCTTGTTGCTGTTGTTTTTGTTTGGCTTCTTTTTTAGCCTTATCTTCTTTTATAATTTTTTCAAGCTGGGCTATGAATTTTTCTCCCTGCTTTGATGATATATATTGCGCACTATAAAACTTTAAACCCACATCAGAAACTTTAAGAGCATCTTGTGCATATTTTTTTAAGGTTTCTTTACCATCAGCCATAGCGGTTATTTTTTTAGACAATTCTACGCATTTTTTTCTAACAGATGCTAGGTGTTCATCTCTTAAAGAGCTTATTGCCGCCATGCTACAAAAGCCTTCATAACCTCCGTATTGATTGACCTGTTTTTGAAATTCTTGAAAGCTAACCGAAGAAAGTTTGTGTAATTCTTTAATTGCATCATTATTCATATATGTGCTTGCTTTTAATGCTCCATAAAATATTGGCGAAGAGATAGCTATAGAATTTACAAAATCTTTAAAATCTTTTTCGTTGAAATTAGCATAAAATTTTGCATAATTCTTTTTAAACGCCGGTATAAAATCATTGTAGGCCTTAGCACAAGGCTCTTTTAAATTAGCTGGCATAGCTTTAATTGCACCTACTTGCACTAGAATTTCTTGTTTAGCACATTTGTTTAAAAGCTCTTTGTTTTCTACTTGTGGATACACAAATTCTGATGCCCCTAAATGGCTCAAACCTAATAACATGCTTATAGCTAAAAACTTAAATTTTTTCATTATTTCTCCTTATTGCAACATCTTTCTAATTTCATCTTCTTCTTGCTTGTTTTTCTTAGCCTTTTCTTCTGCAGCTTTTTTGGCCTTTATAGCTTTGGCTTTATTAGCTTGTTTTTGTTTGTATTTTTCTTTTAACCATTTAATTTGTATATCAAAACCGAACCCACTGTTATCATAAGGAGGACTAGTATAATATACTTCATGATTGGCATTCTCTTCAAGATAATATGCTGCCCTAAACTCCACTAATTTATCCTTGCTTAAAGGTTTAAAGCTTGGGTCGTTTAAATAATTGTCTAACTCTTTAGAAGTTTTCTCATACGCATCACTATGCTCTCTAAAATATGCTATTTTTTGCTCTACTTCAGCAATTTGAGTATTAAGCTTATTTTCTTTATCCACTTCTTTTTGCTCTTTAAGTCTGTCTTTTAACCAAGCTTTAAATTTGCTTAAATTACCATCAGCAGCGTAATAATTTTGGCATGTGGGTCTTATGCTAGGTTCATTTTGTGCATCCTTTTGTAATTGCTCATTGATAGCATCTAAGATGGCATCGCTTGTTTCTTTGTTGTATCCTTTTTCATACACGATTTTAAAATTGCGATAACCCTCTTTTTCTTTAATTCTTAATCCACTGCTACCATTTGGTTGAAAAGTTTTTTTAAACTTGTCAAAACTTTTATAGAGAAGATACCAATGCCCATCGCCACTACCTTCATCAGCATACCTAATCGCACACCTTAAATCCCACATGACTGCATTTTTGCTTTGCATATTAGCTTTAAATTCGGCTTCACTCATAGGCTTAAAGTATTGTTTATATTCTTCTACAAGCCTAGCCTCTTCTTGTGCTTGTTGTTCTTTAGCAATCTTTTCTTGTTCTAAGCGTTTCTTTTCACCCGCCTTATTAACGGCCATTCCAGCTAAACTTAATGCCGTATCACACCCTGCTAGTGAAAATGCCACTGCTAAACCTATTATTACATGTCTATATTTCATCTTATCTCCTTAAAAAATTAAAAATTTAAAACCTTAAAAATTACCTACAACCCTTTCTTGCTCTAATGATTTAATTCATTCTTGTTCCTTATTTGATTTGATTAAAAACTCTCGCATGTCTTTTATGGAAGCTTGCAATTCTTCATAGGTATATTTAGTGTTTTTGTTATTTTCTGGATGGTGGATTTGATGGCGGATAAAGGTGGATAAGTCTATAGCTTCTTTTTCTTCTTTATTTTTTTTAAGTCTAGTATAGATTTTTGTGCTATGTTTTTCTATAGAGAGTTTCTTATATTCATCCATTTTTTGGCACATTTCTATATGACCATAAAGCTCATTATGATAAGTCTCATCTCCTATATTAAACGCTAAGAAATTTACTTCACTTAAAAAAGCACCATTAGAACTAAAAGGCAATACCTGTTCTTCTAGTGTTTTAATATAAGGGTTTTTGTTGCTCACAATCCGTAAAGATTTTAAATCTAATAAACGCACAATAAAGGGCGAATGCGTGGTTAGAATTATTTGAGAGTTGCTTTCTATAAGAGATTTGAGAAAATCCACAAGCTTTTTTTGGTGTTCTAAAGATTGGGCGTTTTCTATCTCTTCTATGGCAAAAATAATTTTCTTATCTTTGGCTATATTTTGTGCTTGTGTGATAAAAAAGCTTAATAATACCAAACGCTTAATGCCAGAGCCTTTTTTATTTAAAGCGATTTGTTTGTCATCACATAAGGCAATATTTTTAAACACATTACTGTATTTTAATTCTGGCACATCTAAAAGCATAGGCTCTAAATCATTTAAAGCACTTTGGTGGATTTTTTTCAAAATCTCTAAAGCATTATAAATAGGCTTTTTTAAGGCATTTTTTATAGAGTTATTAACTTCCTTGAGTTTTTTACGCACTTCTTGATTTTTAGCCAAAAAATCTTTAAGGGCTAAGTTAATAGGATTTTGGACTTCATTATTATTATCATCACTCTTTCTATCACTCACAAATAAACAATACAAAGGAAAATACTTTTCAAGCAATTTGTATTTTCCTTTTATTTCTGTATTGTTAATAAGAATTTTTCTAAGAGTTTTTTTATTATTATTATCTTTAGTCCCAAAAACCTTTTTAATGTTTAAAAAGGTTTTATTCTCTTTATTTTCAAATGAATCTTCATCTAAAAATTCTTTTAATTTACCTAACAACTTATCGCTAATTTCAAAAGTTATACCAATCTCTACTTCTGTGTTTTTATTTTCTATATTGGCATCGTTAGAACTAAATTTTTTTGAGTCAAAGAAAATATCTAAAGCTTCTAAAATGCTAGATTTTCCTCTATCATTTTTACCTACAAAAGTTGTTAAATCATCAAAATTGACACTAACTTCTTTAAAGCTTCTAAAGTTTTTAAGGCTTAGACTAGCTATATTCATTAAACTTCCTTATTTAGTTTTATTTGGTAAAAAATGCACAATAAAATTGAAATAAAGGCGTGTCAAAGTGCCAAGTGGAGCTTGTTGTATAAAAAATAAAGACTGATTGCTAAAAAAGAGACTTTTTCTTAGGCTAACTAAGAGAGAGAGAGAGAGAGAGAGACAAATTTTTGATAATAGTTTGCATTTCCTTTATATGACTACCCTTTCATCAATTCCATTAAATGTGTTGTCTAGTATTGTAAAAATTCTTTCCTTAAAAACATATTAAAAGATAGCTTTTTAAAGAGTTTTAGCCAGCTAGAACAATCCATAAAATTTCTAGCTTAGCTTAAAATCTCAAAATACCCATCTACCTCAACTAAACTTTAAAATTTTAGGTTAAACTAGCGACTGAAATTCCTTGATTGAATAGAGATGAAAACACATTATGCGTAACACGATTTTATTTGGCATTTTAATGATGTTCTTGGCTAATTTATGCTTTGGCATAATGAGTGCGTTTGTTAAAATCACAGCCGATTATTTTTCCCCTATGGAAAATGTGTTTTATCGCTCTGTTTCTATGCTGTTATTATTACTACTTATTTATCCTTTCAAGCCCTATCGTTTGAAGAGTTACAAAAAAGGCGGTTTTAGAAAACTTGCTTTTAGGGTCATTGTGGGGGGGTTAGCAATGCTTGCCTTTTTTTATAATATTGAAAAAATTTCACTTGGCACAGCGACAGCATTTTCGCAAAGTGCGCCTATTTATACGGTGCTACTCTCTTATTTTATTTTGAAAGAAAAGCTAAGAATGAGTGCGTTAATCTCAGCTTGTATAGGGTTAGTAGGCGTTGTCTTAATCTCAAATCCAAGCGTAGAAAATTTAGGGGCTTTTGAAATTCTTATGGGGATTTTAAGTGGGGTATTTGTATCCTTAGCGTATGTAACTTTGAGAGATTTAAGAGAGTATTATGACAAGCAAGCCGTGATTTTAGCGTTCGCCTTTGGCATGAGTTTGTTAGGATTAGTGGGCATGTTTATTAATATTCCTTTTTTATCTACAGGCATTCATGCGCCTAGATTAGAAGATGTTTTATGGATTTTTTTAATGGGACTTAGTGGGACTTTAGGGCAATACTTTTTGACTTATGCGTATATGAATGCTCCTGCTGGCATCATCGCCCCTATTGAATACACCCGCATCATCTGGGGGCTATTATTAGGGCTGTATTTAGGCGATAAATTTTTAGATTTTAAAAGCTCTTTAGGAGTGGTTTTGATTTTATTTTCAGGCTTACTCATTGCCTTGCCCGCTCTTTTAAAAGAATTAAGAAGTTTTAAAAAGAAATCTTAAATGCAACTAAGCCCTTTACAAAGCACACTTTTACATTTAAGCTATTTCTTGCCCTCCAAAAAAAGGTTTGATTTAAGCGATTTGGGATTTATTATTGTAGCTTTTTTAGTCTTGGCTTTAGGGTTATTGATGAGTAATGGAATTTCTATTAGCTATAACGAAGCTAAGGATTTTTTTTATGGTAACGCTTGGTTTATTAAAATCGCTCAAAAAAGCACCGAAATTTTAGGTCAAAATGATTTAGCCTTAAGACTGCCCTTTTTGATTTCTCATCTTTTAAACATGCTTTTAATTTATCTTATAGGGCGAAAGATTTTAAAAAAGCCTAAAGACGCTCTTTATACTACCTTAACTTACGCCTTATTACCCGGAGCTAATCTCTTTGCGATTTTATTGTCTAAAAGCGTGTTTGTGCTTAATCTTGGGCTTTTAATCAGCTATTTGTATATTAAAACTCAAAAAATCCCTTATTTAATCCTTAGTGCTTGTGCGTTTTTAGATAGCGCGTTTCTCCCCCTTTTTATAGGGGTTTTAGCTTATACTTTAAGGATGCGTTATTTTAAAAGCTTGCTCTTTGCTTTTATTTGTTTGGGCGTGAATATTGCTCTTTTTAATGGGAGTTTTAAGGGCTTGCCTAGTGGGTATTTTATAGACACTTGTTTGGAGCTTATGCTTTTATATTCACCCCTATTCTTTCTCTACTACCCCTACACGCTTTATAAAGCCCTTTTTCTTAAAAAGCCATCGTTATTAGCCTTTATTAGTGCGAGTGGCTGGCTTTTTCCTTTGCTTTTAAGCATGCGTCAAGAGATAGATTTAAAGACTTTCGCCCCCCTAGCTTTGATAGGCTTACCCTTATTTATTCAAAGCGTTTTAAGCAGTCTTAGAGTGCGTTTAAAGGAATTTAGGGGGCGGTATTATTTACGCATTTTTAGCCTGTATCTTTTAATGCTTACTGAAACGCTGTTTTTATGGGGAAGCAAGGTTTCTAACGCTAATGAAAGGTTGCTAAATCGGCATTTCTTAGCTAAAGAAATCGCAACAGCCCTTCAAGTAAGGGGTATCCATCAAATTCATACTGATGATAAACAGCTCGCTCTAAGGCTCAAATTCTATGGTATTAAGGAAGGGGGGAAACTAAGACTTATTAACACCAAAATTTCTAAAAAACGCCCTGATATTGAAATCATCTATGCAGATAAAATCCTGCAATCCTATAGTTTGGTGCGAAACTAAATGGATAAGTGCCTCGCTGTTTTAATAGATAGCAACCCAAACTCTAGCCCAAGACCTTATCGCTTAATCAAAGCTTTAAAAGAATATTATCATTTATATATTATCGCTCAAGAAAGTTTCAATAATAGTGTTTTAAATATCAATTATTTGCCTTTTAAAAGGCTTAAAAATTCAAGTGAACGCTCCTTAAAAGAACAAGAAAATCTAAAACTTTGGTGCGAAAAAGAAGAGTTTGAAAAACTGATTTATACCAAAGAAAGAGAGATTATTCCCACGCATTTAAATAACGCCAAGCATTTAGATGCCATTATTGTAGAAAATATCACGCTCTTACCCTTTGCTTTAGACTATAAGCTTAAGCATAAACACACTAAAATTTTAATTGACTTAAGAGAATTTTACCCTTTAGAATACGCACAAAATTTATCATGGAATAATGGCTTAGGAAAATTCTTTAACTTTTTATGCCAAAAATACTTGCCTTTAGTGGATTATGCGTTTTGTGTGAGTGGAGGCATTGCTAAACTTTATCAACAACATTTTAATTTAAAATGCGATATTTTATTATCCTTGCCCCCCTATTATGACTTAGCCCCTAAAGAAACTAACCCTAAAAAAATTAAAATCCTTTATCATGGCTTAGTGAGTGAAGACAGACATTCGCTCAATCTTTTAGAATTTGCCAAGCTTTTAGATAAGCGCTTTTCTTTAAGTATTCTAGCTAAAAGCCATTCGCCTAAATTTTTAAAAACTTTTAAAACTTTAGCTAAAGATTGTGTTAACATTGAAGTTTTAGAGCCTATCACTATGCAAGAATTAATCCCCTTTTCTAATGATTTTGATATAGGCATCATCACTCTACCTAATAATAATACTAATCATTTGCATGCTATGCCTAACAAATTTTTTGAATACTTACAAAGCCGATTGGCTATCCTATCTACTCCCTTAATGGATATTCAAACTTTTTTAAACACGCATAAAATAGGGCTTACTAGCACTGATTTTAACCCCTATAGTTTAGCTCTAGCTTGTAACGCTCTCACATTCACAGAAATAACTGCTTTTAAACATAATGCCCATAAAAAAGCTTTAGAATTTAGCCTAAAAACTAATCAAAGAAAACTTTTATTTTTATTTAAAAACTTGTTTTAAAAAGCATTTTATCTAAAAAGCGATAAAATACACCCTAAGTAAAAATATAAAATATGCGAGAAAAATCATGAGACTTAAACTAACCCATGTAATGCATGTGAGTAATAAAATCGCTAACGACTTTGTGCGTTCAGAATTATTAGAATTAAAAGCCCCCAGAGAATTATTGTGTGAATTGATAGAAGAAATTTTGGAAAAAAGCGTTAAAACAGAAAATGCCATAGACGAGCAAGCACGAGAACTTTTAGAAGAAAACACTGATGAAATAGAATTTATGCGGATGGACGAAAGGCAACTCTTTTGGATGATTAAAAGACAAATCGCTCAGAAAGTTGGCTTTCATTTGTCTTGGGAAGATAAGTGCAGTGATTTATCGCACCAAATTTTAAATAAAATCTTAGATGAAGATTTGATTATGTTTAGCGTGAGTGAAAATTTGATTAGAAATTTGATTTACAAATCCATTGACACCTATTCTAAGATGTATGAGAGCATTGAAAGTGAAGTGCATGAAAAAATTAAACATTACAAACGCAAACTGCCCGTGGGAAGTGATGAATACGAGCTAGTGTTTGAAAGGTTGTATGAAGAAGAATTAAGGCGTAAAGGCTTTTTATAATGGTCTCTCTCTACTTAGAAAACGGGCTTTTTTTACAAGCTCAAAGTTTTGGAGCTAGTGGCACTCAAATAGGCGAGCTTGTTTTTAACACTTCTATGAGTGGTTATCAAGAAGTTATCAGCGACCCTAGCTATAAAGGGCAATTTGTGGTTTTTAGCATGCCAGAAATTGGCGTTGTAGGCACTAATCTTAAAGATAATGAATCCCCCTTTTTTTGTGCGGGCATTTTGGTGCGTCATTACAACGAATTTTTTTCTAACGCAAGGGCGAATCTCAGCTTAGGCACTTATTTAAAAGAGCGAAATGTTTTAGGCATTAGTGGCATTGATACAAGAAATTTGATAAAAACCTTACGCAACAATGGATGCTTGATGATGGTAGCTTCCACCATAGAACATGATAAAAACAAGCTTAAAGAGATTTTAGAAAACGCTCCTAAAATTTCTCACACCCCATTAGTTTCTAAGGTTTCTACGCAAGAAGTCAAAACACACAAGCACACTACTTTTGATTTCAAAACCTTAGATTACAAGCCTTTTGATGAAAAAATGCCGCATAAAACTATCGCTGTGCTAGACTTTGGGGCTAAAGGCAATATTTTAAACGAGCTTCAGAGCGTAGGACTAAAAGCTCTCATTTATCCGCATAACACTCAAGCAACAGAACTCATCAAAGCCTATGAAAAAAAAGTTATTAATGGTATTTTTCTCTCTAATGGACCAGGTGATCCCTTAAGCCTAAAACAAGAAATTGAAGAAATCAAGCAACTAATTCAAGCAAAAATCCCTATGTTTGGCATTTGCTTAGGGCATCAATTACTCTCTATCGCACAAGGCTATCCTACTTATAAGCTAAAATTTGGTCATCATGGGAGTAATCACCCCGTTAAAAACCTAGAAACAAATGCCATTGAAATCACCGCACAAAACCACAACTATTGCGTGCCTGAAGAGATTAAACAAATCGCTACTATCACACACCGCAATCTTTTTGACAATACCATTGAAGGCGTGCGTTATATTAATGCTCCCATCATTTCTGTCCAGCACCACCCAGAGAGTAGCCCTGGTCCTAAAGAGAGCCATTATATTTTTAAGGAATTTGTGAAGTTATTAGAGAAGTTTTAGGAGGAATAGAGAATTTTGAGTGGCTGTAAATATTGTAAAGAGACAAAGCAGGAGTCATTTGAATACCAAAAGCACCAATTAAACATTTACAAACTTCTTAAAGATGAACAGTCTGGCTGGATAGCAAACTTTCAAAGACTCTATCTCCAAGCTTTAAGCGTTCTTATTGTTGCTCCCTTAGGGATATTATGGACTTTATGGACAAACGCTGATAAATTGAGTTTAGAAACAATCTATTTTGTCATAGAGATGGTGCTTATTTTTATTGCTGGGTTTGGATGGCTTGCCACAGGAAAAGCTCAAAGAAATTTATACATCAAATCTTATTGGCGTTCTAAAACCTTACAAACATGCCTTACACACCCTAAATTAAGTTTGAGAGATTTGCTTACTAGTGAGGAAAGAGAAAAGAACAAAAACAGACTCCTACCCCAAGAACCACTAGCAATAGACCAAACAAGCGTAATGCTCTATAAAAATTGGATTGCTGATTTTATTATTTTTCCAATATATTTTATAGCCTTGTTCTTTTTGCCACTCATCGCATGGCTTAATAGCACTAATATTGAAATGATACCAATACTATTATTAGCAAGTGCAACAAGTTTTATACTTGCTTTTATGGCCAATGGAATTTCAAATGAGCCAAAGATTGAGAAAACCAGTTTTTATGTATCTCTTTTTTGCAGTTTGGCTGTATTTCCAATTGCATTCTTTGTTAGAATAGAAGTCCTTGTCATAACACATCACAGTAATGATTGGTCTGAATGGTTGTGGTTTTCTCTTTATCTTGTTTCATTTTTACTTTGTATTGGTATCATCTTAAGCGAAGAAAGAACCACAAAAGAGATGTTGGCTAATTTTTTGGATAAAACTAGAAAAATTAGTAAAAAATTTGAACAAAATAAAAAAATCAAGAGAAAGAATTTGCTAACAAAATCAGTCTTTCATTTTTGTATGCGAACAAGAAAATTTTTTATAAAATTAATTTGGAATATTGTATTTATTATGCTTGTAAGTTTTATGTTGTTCATTGTCTTTTTTCTATTTGAGCATTATCAATGGGAAAATTATCAAATTCTATCTTGGATTCTTGTTTTCATAATTCTCTTACTCTTTATAATGGTATATTTTTTTACTAATAGAATATTAAAAAATATAAAAATGCAAAAGTATGTGCTTAGAATATTATTGTTTTTTTCCATACTCCTTTTAGGCTTACTTTATGTATGTTTTCCATATCAACAAGAGCTTGAAAGACTATTCTTTTTTGGAGAATTACTAATGTTATTTATGCATGGAAAAAAATAAATATTGAAGCTCTCTTGTTATTAACTTTTGCATTTTGTATATTTTATACCGTTTTATCCTTTAGAATTAAAGACAAAGAGAAATTAAAGGAAATAACCATATCAATGTGCTTGACATTTGCTTTTGTTTCTTTGATCATTGCTTCTTGTTTTTTTATGTTTGCAATCTCAAAGCACGAAAAACCATTTGAAGAATTTAAAACTATTCTTAACTTCTTTCCCAAAAAATCTCCTACCAACCAAAATTCTTGCAGTAAATGCACTCAATTATCAGAATGCTTAGCAAATCCTAAAAACTAGGATTTCTAACCTAAATCTAAAAATTCCACCCTAAAATCCCTGAAAATTGACTATAATACACATAATCAAAAAAGTTTTTTAATATTTAAACTCATACTGCAATCAAATATTTATAACAAAGTCTTTTTAGTAGGTTAAATCAAATTTAGCATAGGAATTTAATTTGCAGCAAGTATGGAAATTCTTAATCCCCAAACTGAGTTTTAAAAATATAGTCATAGTCATTTTGTTTGTGGCTTTAATTGTTTTAGGCGTTTGCTTTTTTATCTTTTACAAAAACGCACTCATAGAAAGAGAAACTTGTAAAATAGGCGTGAATTTACAAAATGAAGCCTTAAAAAAGCAAGAATTAGATGTTAAAACCTACAACAAAGAGTATTCTAAAACCAAAAAACAAATTGAGAAAAAGTATTCTAAAGCCCAACAAGATAAGCAAATTGAAAAAGAGACTAAAGACGCTACTCCTACAGATAAGGAACTCAAAAAAGTTGAAAATCTCATTGAGACTTTTAAAAAAGAAGACAAAAAGTAACATTTTTTCAAATGAGAGCCTTTTTAAAACTTTTTTCAATATCAAGTATCAAGGAACTACCATGTCTAAAACCGCCTTTCTTTCTCTCTTAACTCTTTTTGCTCTCTCGGGGTGCTATAGAGTGTATAAGCCAGTATATATCCCTACCAAATGCGAAATTGAAATGCCTACACGCCCAGCACTCTCTAGCACAGAAATCAGCGAAAACATGAAAGCCTTACTTGTCTATACAGAGACTTTAGAAAAGGATTTGCAATTTTGTATTAAAGGCACTTCATCAAAGTAAACAAACACAAAATGAGCTAATTCCTTAAAAAATTAAGTCTTTTTTCTTTTTCTTTGTTAAACAATTTTTCTTTTCTTCCACAAGCTTTTTTATCGTTTAGAAAAGAGCATAATTCATTGCAACTTTTCAAATACCCTCCTTTACAAGACTCTTTAAAATAACTAAGAGCAAGCCCATAGAAAGTGTTTTCCTGACTGAATAATCTTTTGATTTCATTACCCCTATCCTTTAATTCCTTTTCCTTTATACAAAAATCTTTTTCTCCTAAAACACACACTTTTTCGCAACCTTGGAGATTCCCTAATTTACAGGATTCTTTAAAACTATTCAAAGCAAACTCATAAGAAGAATGATTTTCTTCACCTAGCTTGTATAGTCTACTACTATTCTCTTCTTGCTCATTTAATGATTGATATTTTTCACAGGAACCCTTATCGCCCAACGAACAAACATAAGAACAACCATCCACGCTCCCCAAATCGCATGCTTGTTTAGATAAATCAATCAAAATCTTATTGCCCAATTGATATGTTTTATATCTTTCTTTATTCCATTCTCTCAAAAGCTTTTCTTCCTCACAAGAATCATTATCTTTCATTTTTGTAAGCTTTTTCGCAACTTTGGACATGCCCCAAATTGCATGCTTTTTTGAAATAAAATAAAGCATGCTCGTTAGAGAGTGGCTTTAAACCAATATATAGATTGTATTTTGAAAAATAATATTCTTGTAATTCTCCAAGCCTATAACAATCCCCCTTAAAATGTGAATTACTTCTCATGCATCTCTCTTTTAAAAAAGAAGCAGGGTTATGAAAATCCGTAACATCACCCCACTCAGAACAGCTATTGACTAAATTATTGTTTTTATAAAGGATATCATCAAGGGCACACATTTCTTTAAAATAAGAGTTAGCTTTTTCTACACTCTTTTTAACGCCTTCTCCATAATAATATTTATACGCCAATCTCCTATACGCTCTAATGTCCCCTAAATCCTTTGCCCTTTCATAGCAATTAAGTGCATCTTGACAATACTCAGACATTCCTTTATATTTAATAAGCTCTTTTTGTTCATGTAAAACCGCCACATCTCTACCATTTCTCTTTTTATATTCTAGTGTGAGTATCTTTTGTTTCGGAATACCTTCATTAAACTCATAAAAAACCACCCATGTAAAGATAGCCTTCAGCTCTTTTTTCAGGGTCATTTTCAGCTATTTTGTGTTCAGCATTTTTAAAAATAATATCAGCATCAATAGGTGTTTGGGGCGTAACCTCACTAATATAATATTTACGACATTTCTTGTCTGCTTTAGGCAAAACAATCACAACACCAACAATTACCAATACAAATAACACAAACCTTAAAACCATTTCAATCTCTCCTATTTGTTTGTTGTTTGTCAGCCACTAATTCTTTTAATCCATATAGAACAGCAAAAGTCCAAAGAATAAATACACCTAAAGACACCCATTTGACCGTTTTTATGGGGTCATTTTTGGCATATAGAACATCTCCAAACAATTCAATCAATGGGATAAAATCTACTATTGAAATTTGAAAGAGCGATAAAATAATCGCACTATACAACCAAACCCACCACAAACAAGCACTAAGAATCCCCAAAAAATATTTTTTCTCTCTAAAAAAGAGTAAAAAAGGAAATAATATCTTTGCAAAGATATTATTAAAAGAGTATCTTAACCTTAGAGTCAGAGCTAAAAACAATCCAATATAGGGTATTAAACAATACAGATAGTAAAAGTGTTTGTAATTGATAGATATACAAGAAATAAATCCGTAGCATAGGATACATAGAAACCAAAGAATATTATTAGAAGCTCTTAACAATAAAGATTTAATGGGTTTGAATGCTTGTGTTAATATGTTTTTTATCCAATTGTCTAATTTTTGTAATTTTTTAGGAAAAATAAAAGTTATAAAAAATAGTATAGGAGGTAAAAAAATAGTCATATATATAAGCAAAGGTTTATCTTTGGCTATTTGTTCTATAGGAGTTGGTTTTAAAAAATCAGTCAAATAGTTTATATGCTCACCATTATCTATTGTTTGCTCTAAAAGATATGTAATTATCACAAAAGAATAAAAGAGATACGCAAATATAATTAATCCTAAAATCAAATACCCTAAAAATCTAAACGATAAAAAAGATAAAAGAGTTCTAAATTCTGGGCTATATTGTTTGCATTTTCTATCTTTATATTCCTCATTTCTTTTGTCTTTCAAGTAAGTTGACATTTTGCTTTCTTTATTACAAATATAAAATAAAGAAAGTTTTTCAAATGATATGCGAAAAACAATACTTTTTAAATTCTTAGCAAGTGTCTTTTTTACCAAATACTCATCTCTATAATCACAACCAATCCTATTGAATATTTCAAAAGCAATGCTTAAAATTAAAAAAGCCAAACCAACTACAAAAATCATTACAAAAATGATTTCATATTGTTTTAGTAATTTTGTTTTATCAAGCACTACATAAATAGATTTTACAGCAAACCATATATAACCAATTATAGACACATAAAACAAAATTACCAAACGCTTAGCTTTTTCTTCCATCTTAGAGCTTTCAGACTCTAATTTCTTATAGATTTCAAAATTCTGCATACCACTAATCTTGCTAGAAACTTCGGCTATATTATTATTCATTATGGCATTCCTTAAATTATTTTTACTATCATTTGTTTCAGATTATAACACTATCAATATTTTAATCTAAAAATCAAACTAGAAAACCACTTATTGAATATTTTTTACTGATTTTACAAACTTAAAAGATTTAGCCACTCAAACACCGCTTGATTTTTCATCAAACGATATTGTAAAGATAATAATAAAAGCGATTTATTTCTTTTTTAAAAACGCTCTAATTTTAACACCCCTAATAATCCCTCCACATTCAACCCTAGCCCTACGCTTAAATTACCGCTTGAACTTTTAATATAGGGCTTATGAAAATCTTCTAATCGCACACAACCAGCACTATTTTGCCATAAGTTACTTTCTAAATATTTTTCTATCTCGCTAGGATTAAACGCCTTTAAACGCACCCTAAAGCTAGAAAAGTCTAGCCATTCTAGTGTGGGAGTAATTAAAGCTGAGCAAGTTA
Organism: Helicobacter cetorum; assembly: GCF_900198405.1. Classification (GTDB taxonomy): domain Bacteria; phylum Campylobacterota; class Campylobacteria; order Campylobacterales; family Helicobacteraceae; genus Helicobacter; species Helicobacter cetorum_C. The sequence goes on along the minus strand of NZ_FZMR01000003.1, from coordinate 22,033 downwards.
GAATCTCTATTTCATGATTACTTTGAAGTTTTAGAAATTCAAGGGCTTCTTGCTTGTTTTTAGCTTTTCTTTGCATGTTGTTATTCACGCTCACCACGCTATCAGCCACAACCACAGCACAATTATTTTTAACTAGCTCTCTTGCTTTTTCTAATTTACCCTTACATGCTAGATAGACAAACTCTCTAGGGTCTGTTACATTCAGGCTTTCTTCATCAAAGTCTAAGGCTTTTTGTTTGAACTTAATCTTACACTCTTTTAAAAGATTAGCCCTAGAATTAGATTGAGAGCCTAAAATAAGTTCCATGCTATTTCTCTAAGGCTTTTAAAGCGATATCTTTAGCTAAATCAACCGCTTTTGGCAATTTCTCTGTATCTTTACCCCCAGCACTAGCAAAATCATCTCTCCCGCCCCCTTTACCCCCTAGAATTTGTGCCACTTCCATAGCCCACACATTCGCCTTTAGCGGGGCGTTTTTCACTCCGCATGCTAGGCTTATGCGTTCATTATCTTTTTTAAACACCATAGCGAGCAAATTCTCATGCTGATTTTTTAATCTATCAATAACTTCTTTCACATCGCCATTTTCAATTGCACCCACAACCACACTTGTGTCATTGATGTTTTCAATGGGCAAGTCAATATGAGTGGGGGCTTTTTGAATATTCTTCACACTCTCTTTAAGCTTGTTAATGCCAGCGATTAAATCATTGTTTTTGAGTAAAATCTTAGCGTTTTTAAGCTCTTTATTTTCGCTCTTAGCTAACTCAAAAAGGGCTTTCCCACACACCGCTTCAATGCGTCTTACCCCACTACTCACGCCACTTTCTTTTATAATTCTAAACCCACCAATGAGTGCGGTATTTTCCACATGAATACCCCCACACAATTCAATGGACGCTTTTTCAAAGCTCACCACCCGCACATTCTCAGCGTATTTTTCACTAAATAGAGCCAACGCCCCCTTATCTTTAGCCTGATTTAAAGGCATATGCTCCACTTGGCTTTTTAAGTGCTTAAAAATTTGAGCATTGACTAAATTCTCTACTTTTTCTAACTCTTCTTCACTTAATGCTTTGGAATGCGAAAAGTCAAATCGTAACCGCTTGGATTCTACCAAACTCCCTGCTTGATTGACATGTGAGCCTAAAACTTCTCTTAATGCGCTTTGTAATAAATGCGTCGCACTATGGTGTTTGGCAACTTCAAAGCGTTCATCACTCACTTTTGCGATTAAATCTATGCCTTTTTTAAGGGGTTTTTGAACTTTGAGAAGTGAAAAATTAAGCCCAAAAAAGTTCTTCGTATCTAATATAAGAGCCACTTCTTCATTCTCTTTTAAAAGCACGCCCTTATCTCCTATAGCTCCCCCACCTTCTGCATAAAAAGGCGTTTTTTCTAACAATGCCCAGACTTCTTCTTTAGGGCTAATCTCTGTGATTTCTTTAAATTCGCTATCAAAAAAACCTAGTGCTTGAGTAGAATACTCCATTACTTCATACCCCACAAATTCATTAGGCTTATAAGTGCTTAAAATGGTGCTAAAATCAGCGTTGTTTTGCTTGCCTTTCCATGATGCTTTAGAGCGTTCCACTTGCTCTTGCATGCAACATTCAAAGCCCTTCATATCTACGCTTGCCCCACAACTTCTTAGCATATCATTGGTTAAATCTAAAGGAAATCCAAAGGTATCATAGAGTTTGAAAGCGATTTTTCCATCAAAGATTTTATTTTCATCTAAATGCTTTAAAGACAAATTAAATAATTCCATGCCAGATTCTAAAGTCTCTAAAAAACGCTCTTCTTCTTCAAAGCACTCTTTCATCACATTTTCTTTAGACTCTTTTAAATACGCATGAATACTAGCAAATTGCTCGCACACCACGCCCACGATTTTGTATAAAAACGCTTCTTTTAAGCCCATTAAATACCCATGCCTTAAGGCTCTTCTTAGAATGCGTCTTAGCACATAACCACGACCTTCTTTATTAAAATGCACCCCTTGAGCGAGCAAAAACGCCACCGCTCTTGCATGATCAGCCACCACTCTAAAGCTTGGTTGAAACTCGCTAGTATATTCTAAGCTTGTAAGCTCGCTAATTTCTTTCATTAAAGGCGCAAATAATGAAGAATCAAAATTATTGAGCTTGTTTTCTAAAAGAGCTTGCACTCTTTCTAAACCCATGCCTGTATCAATGCTAGGTTTTGGCAAGGGCGATAAAATGCCATCACTAGAGCGTTCGTACTGCATAAACACTAAGTTCCAAATTTCTAAAAACCTATCACCTTCGCCCCCAAAATAATCTTCACTACTTTTAAAGTGTTTTTCGCCTTGGTCTATATAGATTTCACTACAAGGCCCACAAGGCCCTGTATCGCCCATTTGCCAAAAATTGTCTTTATCGCCCATTTTTTTGATTCTATCCACAGAGACAAATTTTTCCCATAATTTAAATGCCTCATCATCTTTTTCATGCACGCTAATATATAAATCCTTAGGCTTAAAACCTAAATTTTTGGTTACAAATTCCCATGCATTGCAAATTGCCTCTTCTTTGAAATAATCTCCAAAAGAGAAATTCCCTAACATTTCAAAAAGGGTGTGGTGTCTTGCGGTATAACCCACATTTTCTAAGTCGTTATGCTTACCCCCTGCTCGCATGCATAATTGTGAAGAAGTCGCTCTAGGCACTGAGGGGCGAGGCACAATACCTGTAAAAATATCCTTAAATTGCACCATTCCTGCATTAGTGAAAAGTAAGGTGGCGTCATTAGGCACTAGGGGCATGCTAGGATAAATCTCATGCCCCTTACTTTTAAAAAATTGTAAAAATTCATTACGAATATCCATAAAATTCCTTTTTGTGTGTGTTTTTAAAACGCCTTTTAAGGGTTTTTAACTGCTTTTTGCCCTTTTAAGTTACTTTTTTAAAAAGATAGTTTATTATACACCACAATCCAAATTAAAGGAGAAAACCATGTTTCATGAATTTAGAGAAGAAATCAATGTGTTAAAAGCGAGTAATCCGCATTTTGATAAGATTTTTGAACAACACAACCAGCTAGATGATGACATCAAAACCGCTGAACAGCAAAATGCTGATAGTGCAGAAATCAATCAAATGAAAAAACAAAAATTAAAGTTAAAAGACGAAATCCATAGTATGATTATGGAGCATAAAGAAAAGCAAAAACCTAAACATGTTTGAGGCTAAGCAATCTTCTAAAGGTTTTAGAAATACATTCAAACGCTTTTTTAAAAGCGTTTTTGCTTATAGCCTTAAACTAAACCCACTTGCTTATTAAATGCAGTGGGTTCTTTTTTTAATATTTTAACTTTTTATACAACTAGGTTTTACTCTCTTAAAAATCCGTATTCATAGACTTTGGGCTGTAATTCTTTGGCTAAGTCTTTTAAAGCGTCTTGTAAATTAAAATAAAGCTGTTTGTAGTATTCATCTTTAGCTTTTAGGGGTGGGTTTAACTTGCCTTGTGCGTTTCTGCCTTGAAAAAATTCTTTAATATCATACAAGCTTACATTAGCGTTATAGGCGTGGTTAGTGAAATCTTGTGAATGGTAATATTTATAAATCTCTTTTCCTGCGTTAAACACATTTAGGGCAGTTTCGCTAAATTCTAGGGGTTTAATTTCTTTGTTTAGCGTTTCAAAGAGATTGTTATTCTGTGTTTGTTCTTGTAATTTGCCCTTTAAAAAATCTAATAACACATGGCTAGTGTATCTTTCTTTGGCATTGACTTCTTGTTCGCTAAAGGGTATGAAGTGGTTTGTTCCTTGAGTGGTAGTAATGCGGTTTTTTCCATGAAAAAGCATAAAAGTTAGGGAGTTATGTTTAAACTCGCTATCACTTTGGAATGCGTCATCATAAGGGGCGTAAAATTGGTCGTTGTGGTTAATCCATGTGTGTTCGAACACACGCCTAACTGAAAAATAAACTGAGAAAAGCAAAAAATTATTCAAGGTTAATTCATAACAATAACGCTCTTGTGGTTTTGACAAAAGCGAAAACTTACTATTATTTTGAAAATCTGTTGGGTATATAGAAAAATAAGCTAAACATTCGCTTTTTTTATCCCTAAATAAACTCAACCACTGATTTAAGCTTAACGCCTTATCTAAAATCGGCTTAAAAATCTTTAGCCCTAAAAATCCGCCGAAACTATCAAACACTTCTAAGCTAACGGAGTTTTGAAGTTTTAAGGGGTTTTGTTGTAGAATTACACTACGCCCCATAGTTGCATTATGGGGCAAATCCATTGTAAAGGAGCAAGTTATGTCTAACTCACATAACAAACGCTCTTCTTTAGAATTATACCTTGAAATTTCTTTTTCTTGGTTTAAAATGGTGTTTTGCATTAAACGCTGATTTCTAAGAGCGTCCCTAAGCCTTGTGCTTAGGGGTTTCCTTGAAGTAGATTTGCCTGTAACTTTTGGGGCGGTTGTTGATTTTTCTAATTCTTTTAACAAATTTTCTAAGCTATACCATTGAATGATTTTAAAATCTTTAAGGAGATTTTTAGCAGATTTTCTTTGTGTCCCCTTAGTTTTCGCTAGGCTTGGGAGACACATTTTGCCACAAAGGAGTGTTTATGTCTAAACATGACAAGAACTCTTGGCTAGTAGTATATCTTAAATTCTCTTTTAAGAAGTTTTGAGTTAGAATTTCACTCTGCCCCTTTGAATTAGTCAGCTTAGGGGCAGAAATATTATCCTTATAGGAGTTTATCATGTCTAAACATGGTAAAAACTCTTGGATAGAATTATACTTTGAGTTTGCTTTTTTTTGGGCTTAAAGTGGTTGTTTCACTGAAACGACAGCTCTCTTTATGAGTTTCCCTAAGCTTAGGCTTAGGGTTTCTAAAGGATAAATTTGATTTTTCTAAGGTATCCCACACTAAAAAGCCGGGAAATTGCCCTTTAACATTATCAAACGAGTCTGCTGGCACTATAAAGTCTCAAAAAATTAAATCCTAATCACACAGCAATAAAAAGTGATTTTTGCTAGAATAGATCAAAAGATTTAAAATTGGAGAATCTACTTGTTAAGATATGCAGAATTTTGTACAGGTATTGGTGGTTTTAGAAAAGGTATAGAAAAATCTAAATTAAATGCTGTATGTGTTTATAAAAATGAAAAGAACCTAGAATGCGAAAAAACATACCAATATAATTTTAGAGAGAGTTTTGATAGCCATGATATTTTTGATGTTTCAGAAAAAAATATTCCAGCTATAGATATGCTATGTGCTGGTTTTCCTTGTCAATCTTTTAGTATAGCTGGAAAACAAAAAGGGTTTAATGATAGTAGAGGAACAGTTTTTTTTAAATTAGAATCAATTATTAAAGAAAAAATGCCCAAAATTGTATTCTTAGAAAATGTCCCCAATTTAAAAACACATGACAGAGGAAAAACTTTTTCCATTATCAAACAATCACTTGAAAATATAGGATATAATTTTTTTTATGATATTTTAAATAGTGCATATTTTGGCATACCACAAAAAAGACCGAGATTATTTATTGTTGCCTTAAGAAAAGATATCGCTGTAAATCATTTTTATTTCACAAAAGATAACGGCAAAAGAGCTGTTTTAAAAGATATTTTAATCAGAGATAATCATGTCGACATGGACATAAATGTATCGGACAAATGGCAGACATACATAGATTTATACACTGGAAAGATAGATATAAATGATATTGATTTTGAATTACCTAAAACAAGAATAAAACTTGAGCGAAAATCAAAAAACGCAAATCTTAAGGATTGTATTTTTCAAATACGCTCAAGTGGTATAAGGGCATATTCGCTTGATGAACAATACCCAACATTTGCGGTAAGTGTAAGTGGTGGTGGAGCAATGATACCTGTTTTGTCAAAGCAAAGACGCCATTTATCTGTTAACGAAATTAAACTGCTTATGGGTTTTCCAAAGGATTATGATTTTCCTATCAATGTTTCTAGAACAAATCAAATCAAACAACTATCCAACGCTGTATGCCCACCAGTAATTGAATCAATCGCAAATGATATATATGATTCTATTTATTATTCTTAGTTATTCTGTCTGAAATGTTCTCTTTAGTTGGTTTGATTATTTTTTGTTTCTCTGGACAAACTAACGCACAAGTGTCATCGCATTTTTCAAAGCAAATAAAACATATTTGTCTTTTACACTTATTGCAATAATGACATAATGCTTGATAATTAGATATAGAATTTTGACCACCTCTATCAATAGGAATACGATGGTCAATTTCAATTTTAACTCTATCTTTAGCAAATGTTGTGGGAAGAATAATCTCACGCAACAAAGCACCACAAATATTACAAAGATAACCTTGTTGCTTTAAAATAATTTCTTTATCTAACTTTCCAATGGATATACGAGTATTTTTGACATTGACATTAAATAGTAATTCATGATCATTTTTTGAAAGCACATATTTTCTATTCCCACTAAGACCTTCAGCTCTAACGCAAGAAAACCCCTCTTCAGTCCATAATTCGCTAAATGGCTTATTAGCATCTCCATATCTTTCTTGTATCCAATCACTAGGAATTTTATTTTTTAATATCTGCTTGATAGTTTGCAAACGATCATTTGTTCCTGTCAAATCCTCTTCGGAACAAATCTCATATTTTATTAAAAGCAAAAGTCCAACAATAGCTCTTCTTTTTATAACCCAAATTATTCTGCCATCATTAAATAAAATATCATAACCTTTATCGTATAATTTGGTTTTATGAATTGATGCAATATTTTCAAGCTCAAGCAACCCTTAATATCCTTAAAATAAAATCTATCTTATCCCCACTATAGAGAAACTTCTTATCCTTAAAAAACTCGGTTTTTATTCGGTCTTTTAGAGTTTCTTCATTAAGGGTTATCAGTTTTTCAATCATTTGCTTTTAAGGGTTTTCAAATAATACTCATAAGCTTCTTTAATGCCCTGTTCTAAAGTGATTTCTAATTCCCATTTTAAAGCCTTTTGTTTGGAGATATCCATAAGCTTTTGTTGCATGCCCACTGGTTTGGATAAGTCTTTAACAAATTCGCCTTTATAATCTAACACAAGAGCGACCATTTTGTAATACTCTTCAATAGTGTAATCTATGCCAGAGCCTACATTCATTACGCTAGGAATTTCAGCGATATTTTCATAAGCTAGGGCGATGAATTTGGCTAAATCTTTAGCGTTTAGATACTCTCTTCTAGCACTGCCATCCCCCCACATAGTAAATTCTTTTTCGCCCTTTAGTTTGGCTCTATGCATTCTAGCAATAAGACCTGGTATCATATGAGCTACGCCTTCTTCAAACTTGTCAAACTCGCCATAGAGATTGCAAGGCACTAAGGTTTTATAAAACACGCTTAATTCATGGCTCACATATTCGCAATACTTCATCACAGAGAGTTTAGCTAAAGCGTAGCCTTCATTCGTGGGCTCTAAAGAGCCATTGAGTAAATCGCTCTCTTTTAAAGGGTTAGGAGCGTATTTTGGATAGGCACAAGAGCTTGCTAAATTGATTGCCTTTTTAACCCCACAATTGATAGCACTAGAAAAGAGATTTAAACCCATAAACATGTTCTCTAGCATATAAGTTGAAAGGGCGTTCATGTTTGCTACAATGCCCCCCACTCTTCCAGCACAATGGATTATCCCTGTGGGCTTGTGTTTTTCTAAATAGGCTTGGATATTGTCTTTATCTAATAAATCTAATTCGCTTTTTTTAGGGGTTAGTAAAGTAATATTAGGCTTATTTTTTTTAAAATACAAAGCGGTGTTTTGCCCCACCATCCCATAAGCACCGGTGATTAAAATGATTTCATTCATAAAAATTCCTTAAGGTATAGCCCCCTTCTTGTAAGTAAAGGCTTTTTTGACATTCTTTTAAATCATGCTCTAGCATGTCCTTGACTAATTCTTTTAAATCGTATTCTCTCACCCAGCCTAGCTCTCTCTCAGCCTTAGTTGGGTCGCCTAAGAGTAAATCCACTTCTGTGGGTCTAAAATAGCGTTCATCTATACGCACCACAATTTGATTTATTTTTAAATGGCTTAAATCTAAATTTAAAGCGTTTGCTCTTTTTTCATCAATGCTTTTAATTAAAGCGATTTCTTTAATGCCTGTATTTTGAAATTCTAGTTCTATACCGATAAATTCAAAACTCATTTTCACAAAATCACGCACGCTTGTAGTCTTCCCTGTAGCAATCACATAATCTTGTGGGGCTTTTGCTTGGAGCATTAAATGCATCATTTTCACATAATCTTTGGCATGCCCCCAGTCTCTTTTGGCGTCTAAATTCCCTAAATACAAGCAATCATTTAAGTTATACGCCATAGCACTTACAGCTCGCGTGATTTTACGGGTTACAAAAGTTTCGCCCCTTACCTTACTCTCATGGTTAAAGAGTATGCCATTAACGGCGAATAAGTTATAGGCCTCTCTGTAATTTTTAGTGATGTAAAAGGCATACATTTTAGCGACCGCATAGGGGCTTCGTGGGTTAAAGGGGGTGTTTTCATTTTGTGGGGTTTCTAAGACTTCGCCATATAATTCACTCGTGCTTGCTTGATAAAATCTAGTCTTTTTCTCTAAGCCTAAAATCCGCATGGCTTCTAAAATCCTAAGCGTTCCGATTCCATCAGCGTTTGCGGTGTATTCGGGGGTTTCAAAAGAAACTTTGACATGACTTTGAGCGGCTAGATTGTAAATTTCTGTAGGCTTTGTGGTAGCGATTAAATGAATGAGATTAGAAGAATCAGTCATATCTCCATAGTGTAAGAAAAAGCGCCTTTTTTGTTCGCTATGCAAATCTTCATATAAGTGGTCAATCCTAGAAGTATTAATGCTAGAAGAGCGTCTTTTTAGTCCATGCACTTCATAGCCAAGATTTAGCAAATATTCGGCTAGATAGCTCCCATCTTGCCCGGTAATTCCGGTGATTAAGGCGATTTTTTCTTTCATTTATTCTCCTTTTGTCTGTTAAAATCATCATCAATCCTTATAATATCATCTTCGCCGACATACTCGCCCACTTGAACTTCTATAATAACTAAAGGAATTTTGCCATAATTAGCTAGGCGGTGTAGAGTATTTTTGGGTATATAAGTGGATTCATTAGCTTGTAATTCAAAAGTTTTATTATCTAACTCCACACTTGCCATCCCGCTAATGACTACCCAGTGTTCGCTCCTGTGAAAATGCTTTTGTAAAGAAAGCCTAGCATTAGATTTAACTTCTAAAATCTTAACCTTATAATTAGGGCTATCATTTAAGACTTCATAACTCCCCCAAGGGCGATAGACTTTAGTGTGGGCTTGTAGTAATTCTTTATTATGTTGTTCTATTTCGCCTACCAAAGCTTTTAAATCCTTAGATTTGTCTTTATGAGCGATTAAAAGAGCGTCTTTAGTGTCAATTATGGCTAAATTCTCAACGCCTAAAAGAGCCGTCGTTTTATTAGAAAACACTAAATTATTCGCACTCTCTTTAGCAAAAATAGGCGTTTGGCTTAAATTAGCGTTAATTTCTTTGTCATTAGCCACTTCTTTAGAAAGAGCGTTGAAACTCCCTAAATCACTCCATTTAGCGTTTAATTCCACCATTTTGATTTTTTGACTTTGTTGCATTAAAGCAATATCAATACTCACATCTTCTAAATTTTGCATGCTTTCAGTGCTTAGGCGTGCAACTTTATTCTCAAAAAAATGCGAATTAGTTAGATTTTCAAACGCTTTCTCACACCCCTTTAAAATGCTAGGGGCATGTTTTTTTAATTCTTCTAAGAAAGTGCCTGCTTGAAAAATAAACATGCCACTATTGAAATAAAAATCCCCACTCTTTTGAAACTCTATCGCTTTTTCTAAACTCGGCTTTTCAATAAAACGCTTGACATCTAGGGCATTAGAGCTTTCAATATACCCAAACTCCGTATTTGGCTTTTCAATTCTAATACCAAAGGTAACTAAAAAACCTTGTTTAGCTAAATCAAGGGCTTTTTTGATAGCGTCTTCATACGCTTGAGCATCCTTAATCAAGTGGTCGCTTGGCGTAACAATGAGCAAATCTTCTTTATCACTCATTAAAGCACTTAGAGTAATGGCATTAGCGGTGTTTTTACTCAAACTCTCTAGTAAAAAACCCACCTTTTTATCTTTTGTCTCACTCCCCACTTCTTCTAGGGCTAAAAAATAATGTTGCTCGTTACATACGATAAGCGTTTCATCAACTAAGGGGGTGTTTCTTTTGAAACTTAATTCAAACAAGCTTTTGTCATTAAATAGCTTTAAAAATTGCTTAGGGTATAGGCTACGGCTTAAGGGCCATAGGCGTTTGCCACTCCCCCCACTCAATAAAATATTTTTAATCATGCATTCTCTTTTTGATTTTTAAAAACTTAATTATAGCGTTTCTACTTCAAAAACTCCGCTAGGATTTCATTACTTCTAGGCATAGGAAAAAAGATGTCCGTATTAGGCGAGATGAATACTCTACTCCCTTCTCTAATGACTACAATGGGGGCGATTTTGCTCTTGTCTCTTAAAATTTGATTGATAACTTGATTAATCCCTGTGCCACTTTGTCTCATCATTTGCATTAAGAGATAATCCCCAAAGAAATTCGTTGTGTCTTCTTTATTGCCCTTGTTGTTTAAAGCAGAAGTTAAGCCTATCAATAAGCCATTAGTAAGCGTAGAGAGAAGTAAGGGCATGCCATAGCGTTGGAAATTCCTTTCAATAAGTTCCCCCACTAAGCCATTATAGCCTTTAATATCCGCTCCCTTAGCGTTAGCGAGCATGATATTTATGCCATGGGGTGTGATAATCCTAGTCCATACAATATCTAGGCGGTATTCCCCCATTTTATTATTGTTATTGTAATAACCTATGACTTTAGAGCCTTTAGGAATAAGCACCGCTCTTCCCATGTTCGCAAAAACATCGCTCTCCGTTTGCGCGATGACCTTACCAGCGATTTGACTAGAAATGGGCGTGATTAAAAAGGCTGGTATCATTTTATCTGCGGTAATTGTGCGTAAAAGCTTGTTTTCATTCGTGGCGATGTCTTTTTCTTTCAAATTAGTAAAACTATCTATGCCTTGAGAAGTATCTATAGGAAAAATAAGGTTTTCTTCATAGTTTTTAGGGCTTTCTTCAAAGGGGGTTATGCGAGAGGCTAATAAATCTAATTGCTCTAAAGAAAGGTCTCTTTTAGAGTGGTTTGTTTTTGTAGGGGGTTTTGTGAAATCTTTTGGAATTTCTTTGTTAGGGGGGCTGATTTTTTGAGAGTTTAGAGTTTTTAGAGCAACTTCTAATTGTTGTTGTAAGGCTTTTATAGTAGCGTCTTTGGAGCCATCTTTGTTAGCTTGGTTTGAATTTTGAGTGAAAATATAGTCGCCTAAGGGGTATTTCACTTCATCATCGCTTAAAAGATTTGGCTTTAATGGGGCTTTTGGTTTTTGATGATAAATTAAAGAAGTAGCCATAATCACTACAAAACCCCCTACAAAAATAAGCACCCCTTTAAGCCATTTATTCATTGTTGAGCCTTAAAACGGATACACAGATAATCTTTGCCTTGTCTTAAAGTCCATTTACTTGAAACATCTTCAGCGATAATGTAATCGCCTACAATTCTAGTATTCACAGGGTTATCATAGCCATCAACGACTTTATAAAGAACCGGAAATTTAGAAGACGCTAATTTTTTGTCAAATTTAAAATAAGTGAAGTGTTTGTCATTAAAAATTTCTTTAGGCATTAATGAGAGATGAGATTTTTTAGAGCATAGCCACAAGCAATACCATTTTCTTTGAGAGCTTTTTAAGGCTACATAGCCTTTTTTAATGTCTTGTTTAATGATTCTCATAGAATTAGTGCTATCGCCGATAGTCAGCGTGTCTTCTTCTAATGCTTTTGTTTCTTTAAGGGGGTTTTCTTTAGGGGTATTTTTAGGAACATTTTCAAGGATATTTTCTTTCTTTAAAAAAGCGTTAGCGTAGTAGTTCTTATCTTCTATATAGACTTGTAAATTAGGGTGTTTAGAACTGGTAAAGGTGGTAGAAAACACATAGAAAGAAAAAATCTTGCCTTCATTATCAATCACACTAATATTAGAATCCACACCGATTTGTAAAGGCTTAATCAATAAAATTCGCTCATTACTTTCTAAGATTTTGGCATTAAAGCCTACCTTATCTCCTAATACAAAATCTTTAATAGGCTTTTTGAAAAACAATAAAGTTGCCATTGCGTAACGCAAACGGATTTTATAGGTTTGCCCTTGAAGATAATCAATATTCAAAGTGTTAGACATTTTTGAGCGGTTTTTATCAAAAAAGCTGTTTTGAATGGCGTTTAAATCTTGCATGGGGTGGTTTAAATTTGGGGCTTTTATATTAGATTCTTCTATAAACTCATCAGCTTTTATTAGGCTAAAAACTAGCATTAAGCTTAATAAGAAATTCCGCATTAATCATTCCTATTTGTAGGCGTGATTTCTGTAATGCTATAACGAGTGATTTTAAAACCGGTAGGGTTTTTAGGCATAGAAGTGTAATCAAACTCAGGGGTGTCAAACATATAGCTTAGCACGATTTTATAACGCTTTTCATATACGAGCTTATTTTCATTCATAAGTTTTGCTACAATAGACACGCTTGCGATAGGGTTATTATCTTGCTGATAAATCGCAATGTTTATAATATGGACTTCTCTTTCTAAATGGCTCTGTGCGTAAATGCTGTTTTTTGTTTTAATCAAATCTTCAAAGCGTTGCCACACTTTAGCACCACTTTGTAATCGCACTAATTCATAGCGAGACTTATCATCAATGCGATTAATACTCTCTCTATTTAGCACATACGCCCCAATGAGCGAACGCACTAAAGCTTCGTTATTAGAAATGCTTTTATCCGCTCTTTGAATAATGGCATAATGCTTATCTTGATTTAAAAAATCTACAAAATGATGTTCGGTTTTTTGTAAGGGTAAAAGGCTAATTAAAACAATAGCTAAGATAAGAGCGATAAAACTCATTAGACCTAAGAGTTTGTAAGCAATTTTTAGGCGGTTTCTCTCTAGTCTAAACACGCTTTGTATATCTAAATCATTCACACAAAAACTAGAGAGTTTGCTTTCTAAATGCTTTTCTTGAGAATTTAAAAGCTCTTCTAAACAGGCTAATTGCTCGCTATTAAAAGGCTTTTCTTTCATGCAAGACTCAGTGGTTTTTCATAGAACGCACAAGGGCTTTTTTTCATTTCATGCACCTTGCTGGAGCAACCTAACAAAATAAGCCCAAGAATAACAAAAAAAATTTTCATTAACTTCTCGTTTGTTTAAATTTCATCTTGTGGCTTTATTGTATCCTTTTTAACCTTTTTTTGCTTGAAATTGGGGATTTTTACATCTAATGGAGTGGTTTCTACCTTAAAAATGGGGGAATGCGTTTCTTTTTCTTTGGAAACACTTCCGGTTGTTGAGTGAGAAATATTTGATGGAGTGCTTATGTATCGCAACGAATTAAGGGCGTTTTGATTGAGATTTATGCCTAAATTGGTGGCGAGCTTGTAAGTCTCTTTAAGGCTGTTTTGCACTCTAAAAAGAGTGTTGATGAAAAAAGGCACGCCTATAATTAATGCACAGCACAAAAATAACGCCACCACTAATAAAAGGCTTAAGTCTTGTTGTTCTTGCATATGGGCTTTCATTAAAGCCTGAGTAACTGACACATTCAAAAACCCTACCACTAACATAAAAGGCTTGTAAAATCCAAGGGCTAAGCATTTTTTAAGACACATACTCAAAACGCTTCGCCATGATTTGAAAAACCCAAAAGCTAAAAGTAATACCCCTAAAGAACACCACACATGCACTTCTAAATAAACCAAGATAATGATTGCAAACAGCACGCTTAAAAAAAGAGCTTGCAAAACGCTTAAAATGAGCCAAACGCCCATTTCTTTGTGGCTCAAATCACTGATAAAACTAAGAGCATAAAAACCATGATTGAAAATAAAATCTATTGAAAGCGTGTAATCTGAAAAAGTTGCCAAGCTTTGAGTTAGGGCTTGTGTAAGCATATTAGGTAAGATAAAAATAGCGTTTTGAAAAAATTCATAAAAATGCATGGGATTTTTTAAAGCATAATTAAAGAGTGCAAAAAATCCCACAAACAACAACGCTTCTAAAAGTGTGCTAGAGCTGAATAAATTCTGTTCTTTTAAACTTTTATAAGCAAAGAGCATGAACGCCAAAGCCACCACGCTGTTAAAGACAAATTGTGCATGTAAAGTGTAGAGAAAAAACTCAGCAAAACGCCCTAAAATCGCCGTAAGCGGTGCGATAAACCAAGAAAGGATAATCTCATAAGCGTCGTTTTTCATCAACGAATTTTGATATAGAACTCAAAGCCTTTACGCATAATCAATAATTCAATTTTAGGTGAGCTAAACGCTCTTCTTAAAGCCTTTTGATTAAACGCCACGTCCTTACGATTCACCCATAAAATCCTATCGCCAAGCCTTAAGACATTCAAGCCTTTGGGTAAATGCTTGCCGATTTGAGTGATAGTGAAGTGCTTGTCTAAAACAATGTCATAACGCTCCAAAAAAGTATCCTTGAGTAAAAAGCCCCCATAACGCTTATTGACTTTGACTACGACTTCTTTCACTTTATGGTTTCGCTTGATTTTTACTTTCGCAAGGCTTTGGTATTTAAGATTACTCACCACCCATTCAAACTCTGCATGCGAATGGATTTTTCTATCATTAATGGCTATAATCTCATCATTTTTTAAAAAAGGGTTTTTAGGAAAAAAGGGGTCAAATTGCTCCACGATTAAACGCTTGCTTTTTTCATCTAAACGCACCCCTATATCGCCATAATACGGCTCTTTTTGATTCAAAAACCGCTTGATAAACTTCGTTTCAATAAAGCCATTCCCCCCCACACCTAAACCTAACATTTGATAGCAAATATTGCTAATCACACCATTTTTTTGTGTTTTTTGTGAGATGTGAGCGTAGTGGCTATAGCCTTTTTGTTTGAAAAGTAATTGTGCTTGCGAAACTTGAGTAGCCCCCACACTAGCCATAGGTCTTATTAGGGCGTTTTTATCTAAATCCCTTAATTCATAAGCATACTTACTTGGCGTGCTTTGTAATAAATATAACCCTATAAAAGGGTCGGTTTTAATCACTTTAGCATGCGTAGGATAAGTTGTAGAATAGTATAAATACACGCCCTTAGGCAATTCTTTTAAAGCCACGCCCCCATTTTTAAGGCTAGATTCTTTAAAAAAGGCTTGACAATGCTTAAAATCATAAGCCCATAAGCCATTAAAAAAAACAATAAAAGCGATTAAAATCTTATTGATTATCAAAATTTTCCAAGATTGCCTAGCATGTTAAAGGCTAAGTTTTTTCTGTTTTCTTCTATGTTTTTATACCCCTCATTTAAGGCACTCATCAAATAAATTTGCATAGCTTCCTTATCTTCTAATAAGCTATCATCAATTTGCAAATCCACTAATTCCCCCACACCATTAAAACTCACGCTCACCATTCCCCCACCGCTTTTTGAAGTGTAAATGGTGTCCTTAGTTTTTTCTTCTAATTGAGAAAACTCTTTTTTAACTCCATCTAGTAACCCACTCAATTGACTAAAATCCATGCTTATTCCTTATTTTTCTAAAATTTCATTATTTTCATTCACTAGCACAATGTGTGGCTTGTGCGTTCTAATTTCATCTTCACTCATGCTCGCATAAGCGATAATAATGATAACATCGCCTATAGCGACCTTTCTAGCCGCTGCACCATTCACACAAATTTCTCCCCTTTTTTTTCCTAAAATCACATAGGTGCTAAAGCGTTCGCCATTATTGACATTCACAATTTCTACTTTCATACCTTCTTTGAGTTTTGCAAGCTTAGCCAAACTCTCATCTATGGTAATTGAGCCTACATAATTGAGATTTGCATCTGTAATTCTAGCCCTATGAATTTTGCTATAAAGCATTTCAAAAGTCATTTTCTTTCACCTTTTGTGTGTGTTTGATTTCTTTTAAAATCAATTGATTTTTTTCTAGTAAGCAAGTGATTTTACAAGGTTTTTTAAATGATTGTAAGAGTAATATATCGCTTAGCTTCGTTTTGATTTCATCATGAATGATTTTTTTAATTTCTCTAGCTCCTAAAGTCGTTTGATAGCTCTTTTGTGCGATAAATTTCAAAACTTCTTTATGAAACTTTAAGACTATGTTTTGCTCTAACACTAGGGCTTTTAATTTGTCTAATTCCACCAAAACAATTTGTTCAAAATCCTGTAAACTAAGCGGATTAAATGGCACAATCGCATCAATTCTAGAGCGTAATTCTGGGGTTAGAAACTCTTTTATAGCTCTATCATACTTGGTGTTTTTAGTGCCAAAAAATCCTAGCGTGTCCTTATCTTGACTCCCAATATTTGAAGTCATAATTAAAATAACATGCTTAAAACTCGCCTTATTGCCTAAATTATCGCTCAAAGTGGCATTATCCATAACTTGCAACAACAAATCATACACATCAGCGTGGGCTTTTTCTATTTCATCTAAAAGCAACACACAATGGGGGTGTTTCTTAAGGGCGTTCACTAAAAGCCCCCCTTGTTCAAAACCCACATAACCACTAGGACTGCCAATAAGTTTAGAAACGCTATGAGGCTCTTTATATTCGCTCATATCAAAGCGTTCAAAATGCAAATTCAAATTTAGGGCTAGTTCTTTAGCCAATTCTGTTTTTCCTACCCCACTAGGCCCTACAAACAAAAAACTTCCCATAGGTTTATTAGCTTGAGACAAACCACAATATTGAATTTTAATCGCATTGCTAACCACTTCAACAGCTTTATTTTGAGAAAAAATCTTATTTTTAAGCGATTTTTCTAAATTTCTTAGAAGAGCTTTTTTGTCGCTACTTAAACGAGCTTTAGGAATTTTAAGCTTACTAGCTAAAACTTCTTGAATATCATTAGCATTCACTTTCTTGCTATTTTTGAGTGCCATTTTTTTCTTTGCACCCACTTCATCTAGTAAATCAATCGCCTTATCAGGCAAAAATTTATCATGCATATAGTAGCTAGTCAAATCTACGCATGCTTTAATAGCATTTTCATCATAACGCACTTGATGATGCTCTTCATAAAGGGGGGCAAGTTGTTTTAAAATAGAGTAGCACACTTCTTTGGAAGGCTCTTCAATATTCACGATAGAAAAACGCCTGCTAAAGGCTTTGTCTTTCTCAAAAGTGTTGCGGTATTCTTCAAAAGTGGTCGCCCCCATGCATTTCAAACTCCCATCAGTTAAAACCGGCTTTAAAATATTAGCCGCATCTAAGCTCCCAGAAGTGCTAGAACCTGCTCCTAAAATCGTATGGATTTCATCAATAAATAAAATAGCATTAGGGCTTTTTTTAATTTCTTTAAGCACTTTTTTCAAGCGTTTTTCAAAATCCCCCCTGTATTTTGCCCCAGCCACCATTAAAGCTAAATCTAAAGAAAAAATCTCACAATCATGCAAAAAACTAGGTGCTTGCTTGTTAAAAATAGCTAAGGCTAGACCCTCAGCAATAGCGGTTTTTCCTACACCTGCTTCGCCAATTAAAAGCGGATTATTCTTTTTTCTACGCCCTAAAATCTCTATAACCCTTAAAATCTCATTTTCACGCCCAATCACTGGGTCTAGGGCATTATTCTTAGCTAGAGCACTTAAATTCTTGGTGTATTTTTCCAAAGCCTCTTTCTTACTTTGCTCTTCTTTAAAAATAAAGGGTATAGCATTTTTGCTTAAATACAAACGAGTGATTCCAAAACTAGCCATAACTTTTGAGGCATAGCAATCTTCTTCTTCTAAAATAAAGATGAGTAAATCCTCTATTAAAACCTCTTCTGTGCGGCTCACTTTTGCATGCATTTTATGGAACACTTCCATTAAAACAAAACTTCTATCTGGCACTTTTGCCAAATCATTCTTTAAAGGCACATATTGCAACAAGTAATCTTTAAGGATCTGCCCCATTTTATAATAATCATTTTCTTCTAAAGCATTGAAAATCTTTTCCCCACTCTCATGCTCTAAAATCGCTAACAATAAATGCTCCGTAGTGCAAAGGGCATGGTTAAAATCTAGGGCTATGTTTAAGGCATGAGTAATGATTTCATTGAGAGTTTGGCTTAAATTATAAGGCATTATTTTATCTCCTCTACGATGAGTTGCAAAGGAAAATTTAAAGCCTTAGCTTTTTCTCTCACGCATTGTGCCTTGTATTCTGCAATATCATAAGGATAGATGCCACAAACCCCTTCGCCATCATGATGAATGCTTAGCATAATATTTTGAGCCTCTTCTAGGGGCTTATCAAAAAACTCTCTTAAAACAGAAACCACAAAATCCATGGTTGTATAATGGTCATTAAGCATTAACACTTGAGACATCTTAGGGGTAGGAATTTTATAAAGCACAGAAGTATCTGTAGGAGTTTTAAGCTCTGGGATTAAGGATTCAAAAAACTCATGAACTTGTTTCAAACGCATAAAATACTCTCTTATTTTTATTTGGCAACCATAATAGGAATAGGAGACTGCTCAATAAAGCGGTTTTGATGCGATCCAAACAGACGATACAATAAATTAGATTCGCTCGCCCCAATTAGCAATAAATCATAGTCCTTAGCCATGCCTAAAACCACATCAATAGGCTCGCCACTCTTTAGCACGCTTTCACAAGCAATGCCCTCTTTTTCAAAAAGAGTGCTAAACTCTTGCAATAGAGTGCTTGCCTTTTCTTCCTCTAAGGCCTCGGTTGTGCCATAATCCATCATTCCATTATCCGCATAAATAAACACTTCCATGCTTACATGCAATAGAGTAAAACGCACGCTTTTGAGCGAATGAGCCAACTTGATTGCAGACTTCACAGCGTTACGGCATTCTTGAGTGTCGCTAATACCAAACAAAATGTTCATAAGACCACCCTCAAAATATTAAATGATTGCCATTATAGCAAAATATCCTCAAACTAAAATTTACGCTAACATTCAAGCTAAATTCAATTAAAGGAAGTTCCAACAATGCTATTTATAAGTGCGACCAATACGAATGTGGGTAAAACCGCTTGTGCGAGATTACTCGCTAAATATGGCAATTCAATAGGTATTAAAACGATTTTATTAAAGCCTATTGAAACAGGCATAAAACCATTTGATAAATCAAGTGATGCTCATTTATTCTTACAAGACAACCGCCTTTTAGATAACTCTTTGAAATTGCAAGATATTTCCTTTTATCGTTACACTAAAGCTTGTGCTCCACTCATCGCCCAACAAGAAGAGGATAAAAACACCCCCATTGATACAGATAGTCTTATTAAACGCATTCAAAGTTTCAAAAAAGATTATGATTTAGTGGTAGTTGAAGGGGCTGGGGGATTATGTGTGCCTACTACCTTAAAAGAAAGCATGCTAGATTTAGCCCTAAAATTAAAGGCTAAAATACTTTTAATTAGCCATGATAATTTAGGCTTAATCAATGATTGCTTATTGAATGACTATCTTTTAAAATCTCAAAAATTAGATTATAGAATCGCTATCAATCTAAGAGAGAGTAATACCCCTATTTTTGAAAGCGTGAGTTTGCCCTACATTAAGCTTTTTAACAAGCATTCTAATAACCCCATCATGATTTTTCAAAAAAGCCTAAAAGAATTAATGGATTTTGCTATCAAACCACTTACGCACTGAACGCACGCCAATGAATAACCCTCCCAATAACAACACATATAAAATCCAGCTAAAAATAGGTTTAGAAATCTCATTTTCATCACTCAATGGCTTGATACTAACCACATTAGGAAATTCATCAAGCAAATTGATTCGCCACCCATAATATTTCACTTCCACACGCTGATTAACTAAACTTTGAGCTAGGGCTGAAATATCAGCGGAATTAAATTTGAAATAAAAAGGAAAGCCAAAGCGAGTGTCCTCGTTGCGAAAAACCCTCACATGTTTTTTATCATTAGAGGCGTAAGTCTGCACAAAATACACATCTCTAGTAGGGCCTTTAGGCACATGAGACTTATTAACCAAGCCATTTTTATCCATTCTTTTTACTTCCACCCCACTTATTACAACCGCCTTATAATGAGGCATAAAATAACTCACGCATACTATAAGCACTAAAAAAATGGTTGCTAGGATTGATAAGACTAAATTACGCACAATTTTCATTACTATTCCTTATTTTTGAAGTGTTAGATATTGTAGCAAAACTCTTAAATCTAATGCCAAAATCATGACAATTATAAAAATCAAAAAATAATATACAACTCAAGTCTTTATAAGAATGCTAGGTTATAACCTTTTGATTAACTACCCTATCTGCAGAATAAATAAAAAGAGCCAAACAACACTTATTGTTAATCTTTTCATTTTTTATATGTTTTATAAAATTTTAATACGAAACAAAAAGATTAAAAAGGTATAAAAAGAAAAGATAGAATGCAAAAAGACACTTAAAGAGCAAGTGTCTTTTTAGAAAATTACATGCATTCAATCATCACATCAGCAAATTCAGAGCATTTAACTTCAGTAGCTCCATCCATTAAGCGAGCAAAATCATAAGTTACTTTCTTACTCTTAATCGCTTTTTCCATAGAAGATACGATTAAATCAGCCGCTTCTACCCAACCCATATGCCTTAACATCATTTCTGCACTTAAAATAATAGACCCCGGATTAACCTTATCAAGTCCGGTGTATTTAAGAGCAGTGCCATGCGTTGCTTCAAACATGCCCACTGTATCATTGAGATTAGCTCCCGGAGCAATACCAATACCCCCAACCATTGCTGCTAAGGCATCAGAAATATAATCCCCATTCAAATTCATGGTAGCAATCACGCTATATTCAGCCGGGCGTAATAAGATTTGTTGCAAGAACGCATCAGCAATCATATCTTTTATGACGATTTCTTTACCGGTTTTTGGGTTTTTCAATGAACACCATGGACCGCCATCAATTTCTTTAGCACCAAATTCTTTTTGAGCTAGAGCATAACCCCAATTTCTAAACGCCCCCTCAGTAAACTTCATAATATTACCCTTATGCACGAAAGTTACGCTTGGCTTGTCATTATCAATGGCATATTCAATCGCTTTTCTTACCAATCTTTCTGTGCCTTCTTTACTAATAGGTTTAATACCTACACCACTACTCTCTGGAAAACGAATTTTTTTAACCTTCAATTCATCTTGTAAGAAATGAATGAGTTTTTTAGCTTCAGCACTACCTTGCGCCCATTCAATACCCGCATAAATATCTTCAGCATTTTCTCTAAAAATCACCATATCCACTTTTTGTGGCTCTTTTACGGGGCTTGGACTTCCATACCATCTCACAGGGCGTAAGCACACATACAAATCCATTTTTTGACGCAACGCCACATTTAGTGACCTAAACCCTTCACCAATAGGCGTAGTCAAAGGCCCTTTAATAGACACTTTGTAATGATTAATCGCATCAATAGTATCAGGGAGTAGCCATTGCTCTTCGGGGCTTAATTCTTTATGGTCTTTGAATTTGTTATAACATTTCTCGCCTACAAACACTTCATACCATGCGATTTTTTTCTCGCCCTTATAAGCTTTCTCTACCGCCTTATCAACCACCTTAATCATCGCTGGGGTAATATCAGAACCAATGCCATCGCCCTCAATAAAAGGGATAATAGGATGGTTTGGCACATGCAACTTGCCATTTTCAATCGTAATTTCTTCGCCCTCTGTGGGTTTAGATAAAAATCTAGGGTTATAAGCCATTAGAAATCCTTTAAAAGTGTAGTAACCCCATGATAGTATCACAAAATTTCAACCCAATATTTAATAATTTAGTCCATTCAAACTAAATTTTTACAAAATACCCCATTCTTTTAAGCCCTCACCTAAAAATTCACCACATAGT